>DUPT01000034.1 GCA_012838225.1 Tissierellia bacterium | reverse complement strand
TGATAATGCCGCCCACTTGATTGTTAATTTCCACCAGCCATTAACTCTCTCGGAATCGCTGTGAGGGCATCGTGTCTTTTAGGATCTATTCAATTAGAAACTGACTTCTTCTCTGGTTGTCGGCTTGGCCATATTGTTTAGGATATCGATCCCCTGCGGGACGACGATAAAGATCTCATTGGCGATCTTTGATATATCAGCATCGAGCGCATAGGCTGCGCCTTCACAGATATTGATGATCTTAGCGGCTACGAAGTCATCCGTGTCTTCGAAGTTGAGGATGACCGGGCGGCCGGATCGGATATCATCAATGATCATGGTGCTCTCTCGGTGATCGAGCGGTGAGTATTTGCATATGACAACTTTGGCTTCACTGGTTGGGGCCGGTCGGTCGGCATAGACTGATTTGGTTGACACAGGTTTCCTCTCTCTCGGTGGTTCCCAGCCGCGGGGTTCTTCCGCGACCGGGTCCGGTTCGTAGCGTCGTCGTTCGACTCGGACCTCACGCGGCTCTTCGACCGGTTCTTCCGTTTCTTGAATCTCTAAGCCAAAGAAATGTTTGACTTTGTCGCCAAAATTGTTCATTCATCCTCCTATTGAAAAAGAGCGGTTCCGATGCGAATCATATTGGAACCCTCTTCCAGGGCAATTTTATAATCGTTCGTCATACCCATCGACAAATATTTCATATAGACATTATTATAGTTAAGATCGGCGTAATAGTCAAAGAGTTCTTTCATTTTGCGAAAATAGCCCCGGACTTCCTCGGGATCTTCGACCATCGGAGCCATCATCATAAGACCCTGGATCCGGACATTGGGCAGCTCGGCGATGTCTTGGAGCACCTGATCGAGTTCGTCTTCATCAAAGCCCCATTTGGCGTCTTCATGAGCGATATTGACCTGGACTAAAATATCCATCACCAGCTCGTTCTCGCGCGCTAAGCGATCGATCTGTCGGGCCAAGCGAAAGCTGTCGACCGAATGGATCAAAGTGACGTGACGGATGATGTCTTTGACCTTGTTTCGCTGCAGGTGACCGATGAAGTGGATCCTGGCCTCGGGTGAGATATCAGGCAGCTTCTGCTCAAGATCTTGCGCCCGGCTCTCACCGATGTCTTTGACTCCCAGCTCGATGATGGCATTGGTGTCCTCGATCGTCTGATATTTCGTGACGGCGATCAGTGTCACCTCGCCTTGGCCGTGCCGGTCGATCATGTCACGGATGTGGTTCAGATTGTCTATCATTGGTTCGGTTCCTCCAGTATCTCATCGTAGAGATTGACAGTCGGTACGACGACCGATTCACTGCCTTCTGAGACTAAGAAATTATCGCTGGCAATGATGGCTTCATTGCCGAAAAATCCCAGGACCTTGACCGGTACAAATTCCGACCGGTAGCCTTTTTTCAGGACATAGACGCCCATCACCTTGTCCTGCTCGACGAGTGAGCTGGTCTTTATCGCCAGTCCCTCGAGCTGCTGCGGGATCACAGTGATCCTAGATGTCCGGTCATTATAATCGTTATTGTATTCCTCCAGAACGGTCAGCTGGATGCCGTATTCCTTGCCGTGCTTGAAGATATTGGTCACGACCGGCCGGATGGTTTGGCCATTGATATCGACATCGATCCGTCGACCCAGGGTGAACTGCTTGAGCGTCGTCTCATCGACTCGGATCACCAGATACGTCTCGCGATTCGATACCAAGCGAATAAACGGTTGATTGGCCAGGACGCGCCGAAGGATCTGTCCCTCCTGCTTGACCTTATACTGATTGTAGTCGATCAGTGGGATATTGAACGGATTGTAGAGCAGATCGTCCTCCGCCACCGTATAGCCGACGATCCCGCCGTGCGGGGCGGTGACATGGATCTTGCCGTCGGAGCCGACCTCGGTCGCCAGGGCGGTCTCTTGAGGTACCAGGCCACTGCTCTGCTGATAGGCATTTCTGATCGTCAGCAATTGATCGAGCTGGACCTTGACCGGATCGACCTCGGACAGCCTCGATTCCTTGACCAGGTAGGCCAGCTGATCCTGAGCGGCAGTATATTCCTGTTCGATCAGCTCCATATCGATCAGCCAGTCATCGCTTAGGCTAAACGGCTGATACGCCTGGCTCGATTCACTCGGTGTGATCGTCGCGATCAACGACCCTTGCGGGACGCGCTCACCGTCTTCGACCATAAAGGTGACATCGCCGCCTTGATCGGCCATCACCAAGGCCTCATTTCGAAAAATGATGGCATCGGTGACAAATTCATTTTTAAGTAATTTGATCTCGGCCGGATAGCTGCTCATCTGCGGCTTGAACACCCCGATCTGATTCAAAACGATCAGGACCAGGACCGCCACGATCACCAGCATGATCAGTCGGCCTAAAAAAGGTTTCATCATAGGATAAATTCCCGTTTATAGTCTCGTTCCATGAGCTCGATGATGGTATCGGCGATCGACGCTCCCTCATGGATGATATCATATAACGCCTTGGTCAGCGGCATATCGATCCCGAGCTGATTGGCCAGCGCCTGAGCCGCTTCCATCGTTCGGATCCCCTCGACCACCATCCCCACCTGCTCGGTGGCTTGTTTGACCGACATGCCTTGACCGATCAGCCGGCCACAGCGGCGATTCCTCGAGTGCCTCGAGGTGCAGGTGACGATCAGATCACCAAAGCCGCTAAGCCCTAAAAAAGTCTCGGTCTTGGCGCCCAACATGGCGCCCATCCGCATGATCTCCGCCATGCCGCGCGTCATGATGGCCGCCTGGGTATTATCGCCAAAGCCGATGCCATCACTGACACCGACCGCCAGTGCGATGATGTTTTTAAGAGCACCGCCCGTCTCAACGCCTAATAGATCGTTGGAACGATAGATCCGGATGCTCCGACTGCTAAGGCTTTGGACGAGGTGAGCCAGATCCTCATCGGCCGAGGCCACCACCAGAGTAGTCGGCATATCGATCGCCACCTCCTCGGCATGCGACGGACCGCTCAGGGCCGCATAGGGATTGTCGGGATAGATCTCACGAAACACCTGGTGGATCAGCTTGAGTGAGCGCAGCTCGATCCCCTTACTTAGGTTGATGATCGGCAGATCCTTCGCGATCACGTCCTTAAAGGCGCCGTATTGCTCGCGGATATACTGCGAGCTGATGGCATTGATCAATAAATCGGCCTCCGCTACTACCTCTTCGATCCGGCTTGAAAAGACCATGTCGGGCGGCAGCTCGATCCCGGGCAGGTACTCGCTGTTTTGGTGTGTTTGATTGATCAGTCTTATTTTGTCCGGGTTTCGGCCAAACACCCGTACCCGATGACCCTGTAGGCTCAGATAGCGCCCAAAGGCTGTGCCCCAGGAACCCGCTCCGATGACAGCTATGTTCATACTTGTTCGCGTGTCCTTTCTTTGAGCACGAAGTGGATCGGAGTGCCGGTGAACTCATAAGCCTCCCGGAAACGGTTTTCCAGATAGCGCAGATAGGAGAAATGCATCAGCGACTCGTCATTGATAAACAGCACAAAGGTCGGCGGCTTGGTCTCCGATTGCGTGGCATAGAAGATCTTCAGGCTGCGTCCCTTGTCCTGAGGCAGCGGATGCATCAGGATGATCTCATGCAACAGATCGTTTAGTTGGCCGGTCGGGATCCGGCGGGCTCGGTTTTGATCGATCGTCTCAAGCATCGGGATGATCTTTGAGACTCGGCTGTTTTCGAGGACACTGATCATCTCGACCATGGCATAGCGCAGGAAGGGAAACTCCTGATAGAATCGGTCCTGCCACTCACGATACGTCCGATTGCCCTTGTCGATCAGATCCCATTTATTGACCAGCACCAGGATGCCCTTGCCGGCCTCATGGGCATAGCCGACGATCTTCTTATCCTGTTCGGTATAGCCCTCGGAGGCATCGACCATCAGGATCACGATATCGGAGCGATCGATCGCATGAAAGCTTCGCAGCACCGAGTAGCGCTCGATCGATTGATCGGCCACCGCCCGTTTTCTTCGAACACCGGCCGTATCGATAAAGCGAAAGGTCTTGTCGTTTACTTTAAGCTCGGTATCGATCGCTTCTCGGGTGGTCCCGGGAATATTCGATACGATGACTCGGTTCTCCCCCAAGAGCTTATTGACGAGCGAGCTCTTGCCGACATTGGGTCGGCCGATGATCGAGACCGAGATGATATTTTCTTCGCGGTACTCCTGGGTATGGGCCGGGAACAGCTGAACGATCTCATCGAGCAGATCCCCAAGGTTTAGGCTATTGACCGAGCTGATCGGGATCGGCCGAAAGCCGAGCTCATAATAGTCCCAGACATCACGGCTCTGTTCGAAGGTATCGATCTTATTGACTACCATCACGACCGGCTTTTTCGACCGACGAAGGATCTGGGCGATCTCATCATCGGTATGGGTCAATCCTTCTTTGCCATCGATCATAAAGACGATGACATCGGCCATCTCGATCGCCAGCTTCGTCTGCTCTCTCATCTGCGAGAGCAGGACATCCTCCGATGAGGGATCGAGTCCACCGGTATCGATCAGGGTGAATTCACGATTGAGCCAGCGGGCATCGGCATACACCCGGTCGCGCGTGACGCCGGGTTCGTCTTGTTCGATCGAGATCCGTCGACCGACGACTTTATTAAAAAAGGTACTCTTGCCAACATTGGGACGACCCACTATGGCAACAACCGGTTTTAACATGATAACTCCTTCAATAGTTCCTGTCCGTGATTGGCGACGACCTCGATCCGAGTATTCATGGCCTGTTCGATATCGGCTTTGGAATAATCATCGAGTGTCAGACCATCGGTATTGAACATCGTCTCACACACAAACAGGGTCTCACCTTGTTCGACCACCACCTGATCGATCAGGTCCCTGGCCGTGACGAGTCCCGCCACGGTGATGGTCTCGCCTAGAAAGCGGTTGGTCACCGCGGAGACCTTCCATGTCTCATTATACTGGATATTGAGCTGATCGACCAAACTTTTTAGGATGGGATAAAAGGCCGTCCCGGTGACAAAATGACGGGGCGAGAGCGGTCCCGAAGGTCTGACTCCCTCGAGCTCGTCGATGAAGCGTCGGACCATCCCGATGCCGTTTTCATGCTGGAGGAAGCCCTCGTAGTCGTCGGCGGGCGGCAGCGCTTGATCGGCCAAGAGATAGAACTCATCGGCTAAAAAGGCCAGACGGGTTCCGAGTCTGTCCCTCGCCCGCTCCTGAAAGCGAGCGACCCGCTGAATGATCTGACCGGCTGCCTTGGGCGTAAAGCCTGTGATCCGGGGCAGCTTATCACGAAATTTCGTCAAGCCGACCGGTACGATCCCGACCGACTGAAGCATCGGGTGATAGTCCATCAGCTCCTCCAGCGTCTGCTCCAGATCCGGTCCGTCATTATAGCCCGGCACCAGTACGATCTGACCATTCATCCGCACCTGCTTCTGAGCTAAAAAGTCGAGCTGTGATTTGATCTCCAGACTGCGCGGATTGCCCAGCATCCGGCGGCGGACGAGTGGATCGAGGGAATGGATCGAGACATTGATCGGATGGATCCCATAGTCGACGATCCGCTGCAGGTCAGTCTGAGTCAGATTGGTCAGCGTGACAAAATTGCCCTGCAGAAAAGACAGTCTCGAATCGTCATCCTTAAAATACAGCGTCTGCCTTAATCCCTCGGGCAGCTGATCGATAAAGCAGAAGACGCAGTGGTTGTGACAATGCTTGGCGGCATCCATCAGCGAATCGGGAAAGACCAGACCGAGCGATTCGTCATAATCCTTCTCTATTATATACTCGACCTCTTCATCCCCCTCGGCCATCACGAGCGATAGCTCATCGGCACTGCTTAAAAACCAGTAGTCGAGTCGGTCGAGGATCGGTCGGCCATTGATCTCTAGGAGTCTTGAACCGACCGGGATACCGAGCTCCTCGGCAATGCTGCCGGGCTCGATTAAAATCACTTCATTTAAGCATAAGGTAGGCAAGGTTTCTCCCCCTGGTCTGTTGATCTCGCCGATACGAATAGTAGGCCGGATCACTGAAGGTGCAGCTATCACTTTGGGCGATCCGCTCGGCCGGCAGATACTGCTCCAGCTGGGCCCGGTTCTCAGCAAACAGATCGAAGTAGAAGGACTCGTCAGCTGAGATATAGGCGCTGGGTTCAACCGGCTTGAGCAGCTGATCGAAGCCGGCCGATACCTGGTAGTGCTTGGCGCAGATGCCGGGACCGATAAAGGCGGATAGCTCGGAGGCTCCGAGCTCGATCAAATGCTCGACCAGAAGCTGCGCGATCCGACCGGCCGTTCCCTTCCAGCCGGCATGGGCCAGCCCGATCAGATCCTTGTCCTCATCCCAGACATAGATCGGCAGACAATCGGCAAAGCAGCCGTAGAGCATGAGGCCTTTTCGATCACTTACCAGCGCGTCGGTCTCAGGGTGGATGACGCCGGGCATTGCCTGAGCGATCCGGTTGCCATGGACCTGGATCATCGACGAAAAATCAGGAGCGCCCAGCTCCCGACTTTTTTCTTCCAGTTCACGGCCAAAGACGGCCGCCGATACGCCGACAGTCGCCTTAAATCGATCATAGCCTAAGATCAAACGATCATTGCTTTTTCTCATGGAGCATCTTCCTTAATTCCAGCACAAAGGTATCGATGTCACGGAAGGACTTATAGACGCTGGCAAAGCGAACATATGCAACTTCATCTAATTGTTTCAGCTCGGCCATGACCAGCTCACCGATCGCCTGAGACGACACTTCCTTCTTCATTTGATTGGCCAGCTTTTGTTCGATCCGGGTGACGACATCCTCGATCTGTTGGGCGCTGACGGGTCGTTTCTCACAGGCCCGCACGATGCCGCGCATGATCTTCGATCGGTTGAACTCTTCCCGGTTGGCGTCTTTTTTGACCACCATCAGCGAGACATCTTCGATCCGCTCATAGGTGGTAAAGCGCGATGAGCAGTCCATGCACTCTCGGCGCCGACGGATGGTATTGTTTTCCAGATTGGGGCGTGAATCGATTACCTTCAATTCCTCTGCCCCGCAGAAGGGACATCTCATGATTTCCTCCAACAAAAAAGGCCATAAAGGCCTATTTTCGATTCTTTAAGAAGCTCGGCAGATCGGCCCTTGTCCGACTGGAGTCCCAGGACTCGGTTTCTTCCTGCGGAATGACGACTTCTTCCCGGGTCGCTTCGACCGGACGGACATCCTTGAGCGGATGGTATTCATCACCGCTTAGGTTGCTGGTCGACATCTTGGGAAAGCGGCGACCCTTTTGTCCCTGAAAACCGGTGGCGATGACCGTGATCTTCATTTCATCGCTCATATTGTCATTGATCGATGTTCCGTAAATGATCTCGGCATCGGGATTGGCCAATTCCGTGATCAGATTGAGGGCCTCGGCTGTTTCATGCAGGCCGACGGTGCTATTGCCGGTCACATTGATCAGTAAACCGGTTGCACCTTCAATTGTAGTTTCGAGCAGCGGACTGAAGACCGCTTGTTTGGCCGCATCGACGGCTCGGCTTTCGCCCTTACCGATACCGATGCCCATATGCGCCATACCGCGGTTTTTCATGATGGTGCAGACGTCGGCAAAGTCAAGCGAGATCAGGCCCGGGGCGGTGATCAGATCCGAGATGCCTTGGACGCCTTGGCGTAGGACATCATCGGCGACTTTCAGCGCCTCGACCAGTGAGGTCTTTTTATCGACGATCTCTAACAACTTATCATTGGGGATGGTGACCAGGGTGTCGACCTTTTCTTTCAGGATCTCGATCCCGCCTTCGGCCTGGAGCAGTCGCTTACGGCCTTCAAAGCCAAACGGCTTGGTGACGACACCGACGGTGAGCGCTCCCAGATCACGCGCGATCTCGGCAATGACCGGTGAGGCACCGGTACCGGTTCCGCCGCCCATACCACAGGTGACAAATACCAGATCGGCTCCTTCGAGATTCTTTCGGATCTCATCGCGGCTTTCTTCGGCCGCTCGTTCTCCGACCTCCGGTTTGGAACCGGAGCCCAGACCCTTGGTGATCTTCTCCCCAATCTGCAGTTTGACTTCACTCTTGGTCAGAGATAGATCCTGCTTATCGGTGTTGATCGAAATGAAGTCCACCCCTTCCAATTGGGCTTCGATCATCCGATTAATTGCGTTATTTCCGCCTCCGCCAACGCCGACAACTTTGATGACGGTGAAGTTGTGAAGGTCGTCCCTTACTTCTATGTCAAACATGCAATCCTCCTTGAATTTATATGTCCATTGCACCTATTATATATAATAGCATAATAATTGTAAATAGTTCAACGATTTATTATATATCTTCTTATTTTTGCGAAGTTTTGGAACAGTCTGGTTCCAAACACAAACACCGCACTATAGTAGAGCGGAATGCCCAACCGATTGCCGATAAAGGCCAAAAAAAGGCCCAATAAGGTATTGGTGATAAAGCCGGTCAAAAACAGCATATTGTCGAAGGTATTCTCCAGGGTGGCTCGGACCCCGCCAAAGATCGAGTCCAGGGCCGATAGGATACCGACCGACAAATAGATGCTGAGACCGCCCGGGATCCCGATCGGCAACAAGAAGCCGATCACCAAACCGAGCAATAATCCAAAGATGGCCAGTATCATAGGTCCTCCGTTCGTAGATGCTCATAGTCGGATCCGTCATAGGCCGGGATCGTCAGATATAAGCTGGTATTGGCTTCAATGAATATCCCCCTGGTTTTTAGGCCAAAGGCATAGGAAGTATTGGAATTGATCGCCGCCAACAGCTCTCGCCTCGAGCCGATGGCTTCAATGATAAACGGCTGTGCAAACCACTGATCGTTGATCCGAATGGTCGGACCATTGCAGTAGAGCTCCGATCGATTGATGATATAGCGCTGGCCATTGACGCTGATGGCCTCGGCTCCGGCATTTCTCAGCTCATTGATGATCATCGTGATATCGCGGTCGTGCACGATCAGCCGATTGGGGTTTTGATCCTGTGCCAACGGGGCATTGGAGTCGGTCAACAGCACCACCACTCCCTCACCTGTGACCTCTTCATAGCCGGCCAGCAGCCGATAATCGGCAATATCCTTTAGCAACAGCTCCTCGGGGGATAGTCCCTCCTCGATCGACTGATACGTGTCTCGCAGGCTGTCCTGAAGATCGGCCAGATTGGCTTCGAGTCGCTGATTATCCGATTGTAGACTGACGATCTGCTTTTTCAAGTCGGCCAGCTCACTCATATCGGGATAATCGGGCGAGCGCTGAAGGATCATGATATAGGCCGCCATGATCAGGCCGGCCAAAAACCACAGTAGGGCCAGGCGCAGCTTCTTTTGGGCAATCATTGCTTGAGCTCCGCGTGGCGAAAGAACGGCTTGGTCGGATATTTGGCGATCTCGACCGCTTCACTTTTTCGGACCTCGATAAAATAGCCATTGCTGCGAACGCGTTCGATAAAGCCAAACCGCATCGACAGCGCCCCCTCCAAGGTATCCATATCACCGATCGCTTTGATCTCAAACGGCGCCCGGCGGGACTGACCATTGATCATGATGGCACTGCCGGCCAGGCGGATCTCACTATTGGCAATGATCCGCTCGTCATTGATGGATATCGCTTCGGCTCCGGCGGCATGGAGCTCATTTGTCAGGAGCACCAGCTCCTGATAGAAGTGATCGGCATTGATCACATTTTCGGCATCGGGCAGATCGAACTGGATCGTGATGCCCTGGCCGCTGACATCGGTAAAACCGCCGGCCATCATATAGTACTGCAGCTCTTCACGCAGCTCCGGTGTCAAGCTCTCGGGGTCGCCCCCGGTAATCGATTGATCCAACTGCTTTTGGAGCTGTTCGATATCGCTCTCCAGAATTTCCTTTTGGATCTTCAGTTCATTGTATTGGCGCGACAGGGTGGCGTAATTGGCTGAGGTCCCCCCGATCTCAAGCTCCGACTGAAACTGCTTGTACTGCATGGCAATAAACAGGCCTAACAGGATACAGACCGGAACGATCCACAAGGTATGCTTTTGAAATTTTGTGATCGTGGGGCGTTTCATGCTTCCTCTATTCAAACGGTTTAAAGACAGCGATATCGGCATTGGTCACATCGATCTCGCCGCCGAGGGTCCCTTGAGCCATCAGATGATCATACATCGCCTTAAAGGCACTAAACTGCGCCTCGATCTGATTGGCTGAGCCGAATTTGATCTTCCAGTCTTCACCGATCCGAAGGATGAGATGGGCTTCTTCATAGGTGATAAGCGTATGCTCCAGATTGGTCTGTGACACCAGATTGGCCAGATCGAGCGCCTTTTTCAGAGTGGCGGCCTCACTCGAGACGATCGGTTCCCCCAGGCTTGCTTCCGTGACATCAAAGCCACGCATCTGGATCAGCGATTCATCCGGCTGATTGATCATGATGACAAGACCATTGCTATCGAGCGTGATGATGCCGCCTCCGCCGTGGATATTGACAAACGGCTCGCGGTTATCCACCTGGATCTCGAGCCGATCGGGATAGTCTTTGGTAATGATGACCGATCGGATCCTGGCATCCTGGGTCAGATTGTTGACGCCGTTCTCAGTCCGATAAAAGAGAAGATTTTGATCAGATTTGATACCGGCGGCGGCAATGATCTCCTCACTTGGAAGACTCGACCCCCGCACATCGATCTGCTTGATCAAAAACAACGGCGAGAAACCGACCACATAGATCAGTCCAAATAAGATGAAGGAGAATAGGATCAATTGAGCCAGTCTACGCATACCTCGCTCCTACCATTCGCTCGTCGAGTCGACCTCGTGGACATTGAGCGCCACGCCGATCAGCGCCATCAGAGCCACCAGATTGGTGCCGCCAAAACTGATAAAGGGCAGTGACACGCCGGTCGGCGGACCGATCCCGAGCGCCGTCCCCATATTGATCGCCATCTGAAGAAAGATGACACAGGCGATCCCCAGAACGACCAGTCGGCCGAATTCACTTCGGGACTGATAGGCCACCCGGATCAGATTCCATATGAGGATAAACATCAGCAGCAGCACCGTCAGATTGCCGATCAGTCCAAACTCCTCGCCGAGCGTACTCATGATCATATCGTTGTGGGGCTCGGGGATATACATCTTATTGAAGACGCTCTTGCCCGGCCCGATCCCAAAGATCCCGCCCGAAGAAATGGCCAGGATCGAATACCGCACCTGATCAGACGCTGAATCGACATTTTCAAGACCGGCGGTAAACGATTCGATCCGCTGCACCCGGTAGCCCATCAGATAGGCTCCGGTGAAGAGGGCCGCCCCCAGTCCGGCCCCGACTCCGACCACCAGCAGGGTCGAACTGAAGCCGACCAGCAGCATCACACCATAGGTGATCGCCAGGGTCATGACCGAGCTGAAGTGGGGCTGAAGGAAGGAGATCATCATCAAAATACCCGGATAGATCGAATGGATCAGGATGGCCAGGATCTTATTTCGCTTCGGCTTGAAATGGGACAGTGAATAGGCCAAGGCAAAGATCATGGCGATTTTGGCCACATCGACCGGCATGAAGGTCTGAGAGCCGATCACGATCCAGCGGTGAGCCTCCTTGCCGATATCAAACATAAAGGTCATCAGCATCAAGATCAGAGCAAAGACACACAGCAGTCCGACCAGGACGATATTGTTATAGATCTTATAGTTGACTTTATAGGCGATCAGCATGACAAGCAGCCCCAGACCGATATAGATACTGTGACTGCGAACAAACATGAATCGATTGGTGGTGGAAAACTGGTGCATCGCATAATAGGTCGAGGAGCTGAGGACGAGGATCCAACCGATCGCCAACAACAACAAGACGGGAATCAGGATTCCCCAGTTCATTTTTTTAAACATGCCAAGCTCCGACTAGTTGTCTAAAATGTTCCCCGCGGGCTTCGAAATTGGGATACATATCCCAGGAAGCACTGGCCGGTGATAACAGTATATCATACCCCGGGCCCGAGGATTCGATGGCGAGCGCGAAAGCCTGATCGAGATCATCGACCAGGGTGATAGCGCTTAGTCCGGCACCTCTAGCCGCCAATTCCATCAGTCGTTTATTCTCGCCGAAGAGGATCAATCCTTCGATCTTGTCCTTGGCATAATCGAACATGGCCGAAAAATCAGACCCCTTGTCCATCCCACCGGCGATCCAGACCGTCGGCCGAGTGATCGATTTGAGGGCCGGGATCGTCGAATCAGGATTGGTCGCCTTCGAGTCATTGATAAAGCGCCGCTCGCCCTTCTCCCCCATCACCTCATAGCGATGAGCGATGCCGGTAAACTCGCGCAGGACGGCTCGGATATCGTCGTTTGACACCCCGGCCAGCTTGGCAATGGTCACCGCACACAGACAGTTCTCGAGATTGTGGATGCCGTGGAGGCCGATGTCTGACACCGGCAGGATATGCTCTTCCCGATCAAAGCGGGCCATCAACGAGGCCTGTTCGATCCAGCAACCTCTCTCCAAGGCAATTTCATGAGAAAAGCCGGTAAAATCAGCCGGCCGATAGCCTCTGGTCACCAGGGCCTCGATCAGCTTCGGGTCGTCGCGATTGATCACCACCTGCCGAAGATCGGGCATATTCTGAAAGATCTTGAATTTGGCGTCGATATAATCGGCCATCGTACCATGCCACTGCAGATGATCCGGGGTCAGATTGGTGATGGCGGCGATCCGGGGCGTAAAGCGCTCCGTGGTCTCGAGCTGAAAGCTGCTGAGCTCCGTCACATAGACATCTCCCGGTCTAGTCTGCGGCACATAGTTTAGCAAAGCAAAGCCGATATTGCCGGCTAGAAAGGTGCGCTCGTGGTGGCGCCGCAGCATCTCAAACACCAAGGTGGTGGTGGTCGTTTTCCCATTGGTCCCGGTGATGCCGATAACGTCGCCTTCTAGCTCTCGGCTGGCGTATTCGATCTCACCATAGACCGGGATCTGTCTGGCCAAGCAGTGCTGCCAGACCGGATGGGTCGGCGAAACACCGGGCGAGATCAAGGCATAGTCATACTCAAGCGACTCGTCATAGGGCAAATAGGGCTCAGAAAAATCGATCGGTCGATCATCATAGAGACTGATGATCGCCTGATCCTTTTCATGTTCATAGAAGGCCTGTCCGGTCTTGCCGAAGCCGATAATCAATACTTGTTTCATAAGCTACACATAATACATCAATAGTGCTACAACACAGCCGATCACGCTCACCGCCGAGAACAGGATCACGATCATATTTTCCGAAAATCCCTTTTGCTCGAAGTGGTGATGGATCGGGGCCATCAAAAAGATCCGCCGGCGGGTCTTCTTGAAATAGACCCGCTGCAGGATGACACTCAGGCTCTCGATGACATAGATGAACGACACGATCGGCGCAAACAGCGGCGTCCGGGTGATCAGGTAGAGCATCGCGATCAGTCCGCCGATGGCCATCGAGCCGGTATCGCCCATAAACAAAGCCGCCGGATAACGATTATACAAAAAGTAGCCGATCAGGGCGGCGATCGATATGACGGCCAGTCCAAACAGTGAGTTCTGAGCATCGGGCCATAGGATCAGACCAAAAAAGACCAGCATGATCGAGGCGACACTGGCATGGAGTCCATCGATCCCATCGGTCAGATTGGCTGAGTTTGTCACCGCCAGGATAAAGATGATCCCAAACGGATAGTAGAACAGCCCAAGATCGAGCGGACGGCTTAGAAACGGCACGATCACACTCTGTGCCCGCTCTCGCACCAGGCTCGTCAAAATCAGTGCCGCGATCACCTGGAGGCCGATCTTTTGCCATTCGCTCAGTCCCTTTTGGTTCTCCCGGGCACTGATCTTCATGATGTCATCGACAAAGCCGATCAGTCCAAACAGCAGCATCCCCAGCAGCACAAACAAATGCTCATCGCGAACGCCGAGAAAAATCAAGCTGATCAGGCTGATGGCCAGGATAAAGCTGATGCCTCCCATCGTCGGGATGCCGTCTTTTCTTTGATGAGATTCGGGCGCCAGATCATAGACCGGCTGTCCGAAGTTCAGCCGCTTTAATAGCGGTATCAGTAGCTGCAGCCCGACGACCATCACCAGAAGTGTCGTGCCGAAACGGATCAAATTACTTAGCATAGTTCTCCTCAAGATAGCGGACGACCCGCTCCAGTTCCATCCCGCGCGATGCCTTGACCAGGATCAGATCGCCCGGCCGGACAAATTGCAGCAGCTCTTGACTGAGCCGCTGGATATTGGTGTAGTGACGCCTGTTCGGGTGCTCCGGTGCGATGTATTTGGCAAAGTCTCCGATGGTAAACAGGGCGTCGAGCTCGGCTATCCCCTCAAAGGCACCGATCTGTTCATGCTCGGATCTGGCCCGTTGACCCAATTCGAAAATATCACCCAATACGGCGATCCGCCGCTTGGCCGACATATCCAGCATCGTCTTGATCGAGGCGATCATCGAGAGCGGACTGGCATTATAGGCATCGTTTATGAGCGTCAGATCCCCCACCATCAAGGTGGCAAAGCGCATATCGGCTCCGGAATAGAGACTGATGGCCTGTTCGATCTTGGCCGGCTCGATCCCGAGATCTCGCCCAACTGCGACCGCCAGATGCGAATTATCCACCTGGTGCTCGCCTCGGACGCTCAGATCCACCCGGATGTCTCCCAATCGATAGGCGTAGTAGCCGTCGCGACTGGTGATATCGCTCAATTGATCACGCTGACAGCGAATGATCGGTCGCCGGCCGTAGTCATGCTCTCGCAGCAACGGATCGTTGGCATTGATATAGAGCGGGGCTTTCTCGTCCATGAACGAAACGATCTCGAGCTTGGCCTCGAGGATCCCTCGCTGATCGGCAAAAAACTCGATATGTGAGGTGCCGATATTGGTGATGACGGCGATATCCGGCCGGGTGATCTGCGACAGCAGAGCGATCTCCCCCGGAGAGCTCATGCCCATCTCAAGCACCAGCATCTCGGTATCGGGCGGCATATTGAGCACCATCAGCGGCAGGCCGATCTCATTATTGAAATTGCCCTTGGTGGCATGGGTCTTATAGCTGGTCCGGCAAATGTTTTCCAGCATGTTTTTAAGCGTCGTCTTGCCGTTGGAGCCGGTGATGCCGATGACGATCGGATCGAGTGCTCGCCTAACGCCGGCGGCCAGCTGATGGAGGGCCTGCAGGCTATCGGGGACGACGATCAGATCCAGCCCCTGTAAGCGATGCTCATTGTCCTGATAGTAGCTCTCTTCGACGAGCGAGGCCTTGGCGCCGCCGTCAAAGGCTTGTTGGATAAAGCTGTTGCCGTTGAACTTTTCGCCCCGGATCGGGACAAACAGACCGCCCTCGATCGGCGTCCGGGAGTCGATAAACACCCCGGTGAATTCCTGATTTATGATTCGCTCTAGAATCGTCATAGTCTCTCCTAACGATCGAATGGTTTACGCACCGTCCCTGAGGACGGTATGGTCCGAACCCGGTGGGCTTTTAGCTTGTCTGCCATATCGGCATCGACGACATCCATTGCCGTCACACTGGCGTGGCGATTCATCCGAACCACCTGGACGCCCTGACTGTGGCGGGTCACCTTTTCCTTGATGATGGCCGTATCCAGCAGCAGAAGCATCTCCTTTTGCTGGGCATAGCGGTAGATCAGAATATCCTGATCCTCGGGGATATACGCCATCTGGACCAGCGCCTCATCGGTGTAGTAGGCATTGATCAGCTGTCGCCGATTGGTCTTGGTGATATAGGATTCCAGCGGGATCTTGGCGAGCTTACCGTTTTCATACAAGAAGAGCATATAGCCCGAATAGTCCTTGGTCGCCACCATATGGACGATCTCTTCCTTGGGCTCAAGCTCCAGGATCGTCGGCAGGTATTGGCCCAGCTCATTGGCCCGCGATTGCTCGATGGCATTGGCCTTGGACTTATAGACATTGCCCTGATCACTAAAAAACAGCAGATCGAAGCTGGAATCGATGGCCAGCTCCTGCACGATCTCATCCTCGGCCTTGAGTCGCTGCTCGGGATGACGCTCTAATGAGGCCGGCGTGATCAGCTTGAGGTAGTTCTCCCAGGTCCGAAAAGCGATCAGTTCCTCGATGACCTCGACCTTGATTTCCTCGACGATCTCCACATGACTCGGCTCGATCAGCTCGGAGCGGCGGCCTTTATCGTATTTCTTTTTGATCTCACGCAGCTCCTTGACGATCAGATCCAGGATCAGCTGATCGCTGTTATAGACGCTGCGCCAATAATCGACCAGCTCGATCAGCTCCTGCTCCTCATCGACCCGGTTTTGGATATATTCCCGGTTGATATTTCGCAGCCGGATATTGGCGACGAATTCGGCTTGGATCTCATCGAGCGAAAAGGCCTCCATCAGCCGCGGGATGACATCGCGTTCTCGTTTGGTCTCACGGATCAGCTTGATGACCCGGTCGATATCGAGCAGGACCTTCTTCAGACCCTGGATGAGATGGAGCTTGTCCTCATATTTTCTCAGATCATAGCGGACCTTTCGCCGAAAGCAACCGATCCGAAAATCGAGCCAGTTCTGCAGGATGCCGCGGACACCGAGCTGAGCCGGATAGCCGTTGAGGACGATATTGAAATTGCAGCTGAAGGTATCCTCGAGCGTCGTATCGCGGTAGAGCCGGTGCAGGACCTTGTCCGGATCGGCCCCGCGCTTTAGATCGATCGCGATCTTTGGCCCGGCCAGACCGGTTTCATCGCGGATATCACTGATCTCTTTGATGAGGCCGTCTTTGATCAACTGGATCGTCTTATCGATGATGGCTTCATTGGTCGTAGTATAGGGGATCTCGGTGATCTCGATGATATTGTCTTTTTTGCTATAGCTTGATTTGCCCCGGATGCGAAAGGTGCCTGTCCCCTCCTCCATCATCTGCCTAAACACGGCTTCGTCGCGAAGGATCAGTCCGCCGGTCGGAAAATCGGGACCGGTGATATAGCGGAGCAGATTGGTGCGGGGATGCTTGGTCAAGGCGATGGTGGCATCGATGATCTCGCCCAGATTGAACGAGCAGATGTTCGAGGCCATGCCGACGGCGATCCCCTTGGTCGGATTGGTCAGAATCGTCGGGAATTTGACCGGCAGGAGCGAGGGCTCATACATCGTACCATCGTAATTGGGAACGAAATCGACCGTGTCCTTATCGACATCGGTAAAGATCTCCTCGGCGATCGGCATGAGCTTGACCTCGGTATAGCGGCTGGCGGCATAGCTCATATCGCGGCTGTAGACCTTGCCGAAGTTCCCCTTGGAGTCGACATAGGGATAGAGCAAGCTCTCATTGTCCTTACTCAAACGGACCAATGTGCCGTAGATGGCTTCATCCCCGTGGGGATTGAGCTTCATCGTTTGTCCGACTACATTGGCCGATTTGGTCCGTAGGCCTTTTAGCAGGCCCATTTTATACATCGTGTAGAGAATTTTTCGGTGCGAGGGTTTGAAGCCGTCGATCTCCGGTAGCGCCCGTGAGAGAATGACACTCATCACATAGGGCAAGTAGTTTTTCTCGAGTGTATCACTGATCGGTTGATGGATCAGTTCGTTTGTGATCATACCTTTTTCCATATGTTTATCATACCATAATCCGCCTGTGATATAATGCTTTTGGAGGAAGAAATGAAGCATATCCCCAACCTTCTGACCGTGATGCGAATGATCCTCATTCCCTTCATCCCCTATACGTATATCATCCAGGACAACCGGGTGGCCAGCATCATTCTTCTGCTGATCGCAGCCTTCAGTGATTTCCTGGATGGCTTCATTGCGCGTCGCTTCAATCTGATCACCGATGTCGGAAAAGTGCTCGATCCCCTAGCCGATAAGCTGCTGTTGATCGCGGTGGTCTGGAGCCTGTTCTATACCCATAACTTTCCGATCGGGCTGTTGATCGCCTACCTGGTGATCGAGGTCAGTATGATCCTGCTGGGGGCTCTGCTCTATACCCGAAAGGAAAGAGTCGTCATCCCGGCCAATATCTTCGGAAAGATCGCGACGGCTCTCTTTTTTATCACCGCCGTCCTAAGCATCTGGTTTGGCTATACCTCGTTTATCTTTGCCCTGTTTATCATCACCTTGAGCATGAAGTCGATCGCCTTTGCCAGCTATGTCTATCACTATATCAACTCATTCAAACTCCGGGCCTGATGACCCGGCTTTTTTATTCCAGTCGATGAAGCCCGAGGCCTTGGCGGCGGGCGTCTTCTTCGATGGCCTTCAGCTCGTCATAGTAGAGTGATCGATCGGGATAATCCGGCACCACCGCTAAGCCCTGACGGACGAGCGCGGCGTTTAGACTATCATGAATGTCTCCCGGCGGCTTAGGATAGCCATAGACCAGCCAGCGCTGATAGATATCCGTCTCGGGATAGGCCCGGATAAAGTAGATCACGCCCTCATCGCCAAGCATCGCCCGAAGCTTATCCGCCGCCTCGGCCGCGTAGTCGTCACCGTACTCGGGCGCATCGATCCCGCTTAAGCGAAGGCTGATCTCTTCTCCCTGATAAGCTACCAAGATCGAATCACCGTCAATGATCCGTTTCACCCGGGCGAGATAGAAGTCCTCGCTTGGTTTTTCCGGCAGCGTCAGGTAGAAGATCAGACCGATCAGCAGTGCCAGAAGGATCAGCCTAGAGCGTTTCATAGAAGCGATCAAAGAAGCGACTGATCGTCATATCACCGACCTCATCAAAGAAGACATCGGGGATATAGACATCAAACACCAAATGATTCAGATCGGATAAGCGCATCGGTCGGCCCTGCTTCTCCCGAAAGATCCGATCGGCCATCATCATAAAATCCCGGGCGGCACCGATGCAGACGCCGGACAGTTTCTCAAAGGCCGCCTTTGGCTCACGCTCGATAAACGGCGCGATCCGATTGAGCGATAACGAGTACAACAGATCGCCCCGACTGCTCGGCGACACCAAGCCACCTAAGAATAAATAGAGCTCACTTTCGAGATACCACTGCGAGATAGCGCCAAAGCCATAGCTGTGCGATACCCTCACCTGATTGGCTGTGGCATGCTTTATTCCATCTTCAGTCGCAATGCCAACCATTAATTGTTCGATTGGGAAGTTCAACTGCTCCAGGATCGGCGCCAACGAGTTGACCCGCCGACCACTGTGGAGCACATCATCGATCACGATCGCCTGATCCCCCAGCTGACGAAGCGTCTCGACCTGGCGGGCGATCGATTGATGGTTTCGCTGCGATACCACGATGATATCATCATGATCAGGATCATACAGCTTGTCGATATGCAGCTCCTTGGTCGGTCGATCCGGCAGATAGTGATGAAGAAACATCGACCCGATCGGCACGACGACCCGATCATCGCTTGTTTGGCTGAGCTTGGTGATCATATCATTGTAGAACATGCCTCGATCAAAGGCCATGACCGCTCGCCCGGGATACATCTCACCCAGGGCCAGCATGATCCGGCGGCGGCTACTCGCAATGATCGTCCGCAGTCGTTTTTCTCGCCGGTATAAGTCGACAATGCGACTGGGCAGGTCCATGATAAAGATGACCGGTTCAACCAGTGACACCTCATACTGATCCTCTCGTCGTCTAAAACCCATGGCCTCAAGCAGCCGGTGGCTCACCGGCTCGGTCGCTGACACCCGGACTGTCGGAACACCTGAACGGTAGAGCCGATACAGCGCTTGATTGAGAAGCATCAGGCTGCTATCATGCAGTCCGGCTTGATGGTCGACCGAAAAATCAAAGATCCGGCCGTCACGGTCATAGCGAAGCGACTGCTCCCGATCGGCCTCGGTCCGAAGCCACAGGCGATCTTCGCTCTGATGGATCAAAAAGCCCTCGCGGATGCCGGCTCTCGTCTTTTGACGCGACTGATTGCGATAGAGGAACGACCGACGGATAAAGCGCTCGGCCTGAGGCGAGAGCAGCTCACTCGTCTGCCAATCGTATTGGATGGCCTGTGTGATCTGCTCATCCAGCGCCTCATCCTCCTCGAGCACGATCATCTCGCGCTCACCAATGTCTTCACTGCCGGGCCAGATATAGGTATGGGGCAGATCGGCGATCGTCATCTCGACGATCACCCGCCGAAGCTGTCTGGGCGCCAACAGAAACTGCCAATTGGTCTCTCGCAGGTGGATGAACACCTCACGCCCCTGCTTCACCAGTTGCTCGATCCTTTGTTTATGCGACAGATTCATCGGATCGAAATTGGCCGAGACGATCAGCGGTTCAGGCTGAGGCCGGACCGGCCAATCACTGACATTCTCATACTGCGAGATAAAATTATACACGCCGCTGATATAGTTGGAATAGTTGAGCCGGGTCTGGAAGTCATTTTCCATTTCCCGCGATAGGATCAGCCACTTCTTACCGGTCTCAAGATAGAGATCACGCTTATTCTCAAGCGGGATCGTGTCATCCTGATAGAAGTCAGCCAGTCGCAGTATCGCCACCTGATCGATCGAATGCTCGCGGTTGACCAGGGCGCTCGAAAAGATGGCAATGATCTTGGTAACGATAGCCGACTGCTTGGCCGACAGATAGTTGGGCAGGGTCTGGATGATCGTCTCGAGTAATGACGGGGCACTGGGCTTGGCCTGCTCGATCGATTGATGGACATCCTCAAGGATCTCCATCACCTCCAGCGGCGGCAGCTTCTCCAGGATCGTCCCGACGATGAGCGGCAGCTCGATCCGAAGATGATTCCCCTCGAGATCCATCGACCGAAGGAGCTCGATCGTGACATCATTCTTTTCCGGCGCCGACAGGGAATCAAACAGCGCCAAAAGCGTCTCGCCGGCGTAGCGCTGGATCCGACGTGATGAGCTGACCTTGACGAGATTGATCAGGTGCATCACAAAATGAAACGACCGATCATGCTGGCTCAGATAGTCGATATTACACAGCTTGGCCGATTCCGAGACGGCGGTCTTGAGGTTTTCCAGATAGCGCTGAGACAGGCTCTTATCCTCACTGTGACAGGTCGGCTCCGTCGCCTCTGCCACCGGCTGATCTCGAAGCTCTGCCTGGGCCCGCTCATAGCCGGCCTGAAGCCACTGCTTCTTTTCCTCGGTCAGGGTCGCTAGGCGGTGCTGAAAGAAACGATCGAGCTGTTCGATCCGGCGAAGCTTTTGGCGATGGATCGGATTGGCCGGCGCACTGCTTGGTCGTTCCTTGCGATAGACGATATCATAGTGGCGAAGCACCCGGCCGATCAGCTCGGCACTCTGATGGCGGATGATCTCATCGGCGTGCAGGATCAAACGATACAGGTACTCGAGGATAATGTCTTTTTGCGAGGCCGTCAGATACAGATGATAGTCCTTGAGCAGACGCAGGATGACCTGGCTTAGCGTCGCGGTCGGCTGATCGAAGCTGTTTTCCAACAGCTGACGGATCGAGGCCGGAGATCGCAGTTCATGCATGGTATAGATCGATTCATCGATCCCCTCGAACTTGTACTCAGCCAAGAGTTCGGCTTGATCGAACAGAGCAAACGCCGGCGTCTGACGACTGGCCAGCTGATCGATATAGTTTTCAAAATCGAGCAGCTTCTCATAGACCCGGCGATAGCGCTGTATCTTGGCCTCATCGAGATTGTCGAGCTTGTTGAGGATCACCTCGAAGCTCTCAGCCAGTGAATAGATATGCATCCGGCCGTGGGGGTCGTTTTTCACCTGAAAGTCAGAATAGATCAGGATGAGCGATTCGACCGACAGGGCATTGAGCTCAAGATCCCAGGTCGAATGGTTGACCGCCACATTGCCGATGTTTTCCAGCTGTCTTTTTCGGTACCACTCATCCGAATAATAATAGTGATAATAGGCGATCCGACCGATATCGGCTGCGATGACGCCGTATTTACCGATATCATGGCCTGACGCCGAGCCGCTGACCCGTCCCAGATCGACCGGGATGCCAAGCTGTCTCAGCCGCCTGGCTGTCTGAAGGGCGATATGATGCACCCCCAGCAGATGATCGAGCGTGTTTCGGCCAAACAACTGATCATCGAGATACATCATCTCCTCCACCCGGTTCTGCTTGAACAGCCGGCGGTAGCGGCGATACTCATCGTCTTCAAGCTCAGCCATCTCGGCCTCACTTAGAAAATCGAAGGGATAGCGCCGCTGAAAGACCGATTGCCGGGCCGGATCATGCATCTCCCGAGACAGCTCAAAAAAGAACTCGTCGGCTTGCTGCTCATAGGCCGCCACCGGTTCAAACTCGAGATGCGGGAAGTTCATCGCCTTCAGTTTTCTGAGAAAATAATGCTTGATTTCGCTCATAGTCATCCTTTTGAAAAAAACAGCTCTACCAGCTGTTTTATTCGTCTATTATGTGCTCGATGTCCGGGTCATCCTCTAAGGTGACATACTCATCCGATCGAACGCTGCGTCCGATATGGGTCGTGGTCCGGCTACGGTTTCGCCACAGGTAGAACAGGATCAGTCCCAGAGCCACCAGTCCAAGCGGCGTCCGAAAGAGCAGTCGCAGGACAGCCAGTGAGAAATTGCCGATGATCGATACGATAGCCAAGGCAATGATCGCAAACAGGAGACAGCCGGCCCCGGAAATTCGTCGGATCTTCATTCGCCGGCTACGATCTTGACACTGGCCGAAGCCCCGATCCGATCGGCTCCGGCATCGACCATCGTCTGAAAGTCGTCCTTGGTGCGGATACCGCCCGAGGCCTTGACAAGCCCGTGAAAATACGTCTTCATCAGTTTTACGTGATGAGCCGTCGCCCCCTCACCGCGAAAGCCGGTCGAGGTCTTGACAAAGTCGGCTTCGGCCAACTCCGCCAACTCACATGCCGAGATGATCTCGTCATCGCTTAGCTGGGAGGTCTCAAGGATGACCTTTAGGACCTTGCCGGGACAAGCTGCCCGGACGGCGGCGATGTCCTGCTTGACGGTTTCAAGATCACCTTCTTTAAGCGCACCGTAGTTCATCACCATATCGATCTCATCCGCGCCATCACTGATCGCCTGCATGGTCTCAAATACCTTGACGCTCGTCAGGTTTTGTCCCAAGGGAAAGCCGATCACACTCGTCAGCTTGACCGGACTTGCGGCCAATAAGCCCTTGGCCAGCTTGACATGGACCGGGTTGACGCAGACGCTAAAAAAGCCATGCGTCATTGCCTCTTGACACAGCCGCTCGATGTCTTGACTCGAAGCCGCCGGATCGAGATTTGTGTGGTCGAAATATTCGGCCAGATTCATTTGATCAGCTCCACTTCATCGCCGTTTTTGATCGCCCCGGCATTGGCTTCGTCGGTATCGATGTGAAAATCGAGCCCGAAATTATCATCCACTCGGCATAACACATTCTCAAAGATCAGCGCCCGATCGCCCTTGGTCCTGACCTGCACGATCTGCTTATCGGTGATGCCGTAGTGGGCCGCATCGTCGGTATGCAGGTGCATATGTCGAGCCGCTACGATGACACCATCCGCCATCTCGACCTCACCGGCCGGTCCTCTGAGGATGGCGCCGGGGCTGCCGGCAACATCGCCGGAATTTCGGACCACTCCGGGAATGCCCAGGGCAAACGAATCCGTCATCGAGATCTCGACCTGCGAGCGCGAGCGGACCGGTCCGAGGATACGGGCGGTCAGCTTGCCCTTGGGACCGACGATTTCGATCCGCTCCTCGGCGGCAAATTGGCCCGGCTGTGACAGATCCTTTAACACTTTCAATTCGTAGCCCTCACCGAATAAGATCTCGAGATCCTCCTGCGAGACATGAGCGTGACGGCCACTGACACCTACGGTTATTTTTCTTTCCACATTGACTCCTATTCTATGATTCCGATCCAGGGAAGATTGCGGTACTGCTGGGCATAGTCGATGCCATAGCCGACCACAAAGCCATCTTCGATTTCAAAACCGACATAATCGATCGTCATCTCGACCTGTCGGCGAGATACTTTATCGAGCAGTGTCGCGATCCGAACAGACTTGGGATCCCGCTGCTGCAGGTAGTGGCGCAGGTATTCCAAGGTCAAGCCGGTATCGACGATATCTTCTACAATTATAACATCTTTACCTTTGATATCAACATCGAGGTCCTTGAGGAGCCTGACCACCCCGGTGGTCTCGGTGGCATCGCCATAGCTCGATAGGGCGATAAAATCCAATGTGACATCGCGATCCATCGCTCGCACCAGATCGGCCATAAAAATAAACGAGCCCTTTAGGATGCCGATGGCCACCAGCGGTGCATCCTTGGGATAGGCCTGATCGATCTCCCCGGCCAACTGCCTCACCCGCTCCGAGATGTCGGTTTGACTGAATAATTGTTTCATCTGCTCCTCCTAGTGTCATTATACTAAAAAAAGAAGTGACGAATCACTTCTAATCAAAACTGATACGATATTCATGATCATTTTTCTCAAACGTCCGCTCCCGGAACAAAAAATCATCCAGCTGATAGATCTGATAGACCCCGGCCTTGGTCAGCTCAAGCCTGGGCTTGATGGTATCGGCCTCGGGCTTGACCAGCCGTTTCCACTGCAGCTTACGGTAGGGACGCCGTCCGATCACTTCGACCGACTGTTTCTGCTTGACCACGCCCCAGATCATTGGCCGATATTCTCGATATTGATCTCAACACCCTGGATCCGGGTCAACATATCGCTGGCATAGTCGACGATAAAATTTCGAAACAACAGTGCCAGTCCGATCAGGATAGCCGTCAGTATCACCAGTTCCACCGTTCCAAAACCTTCTTCACGCATCTTTTCCTCCTAAAATAGTTCCCTGATAAAGGGGGCGATCAAGTACATGATCATCAGCAGCATATTGATCGTCATGGGCAAAAGCATCAGATTCTCCCGCCGTTCCAGTTTTAACCGTTCCGCTTGAGCGTAGCGTTGGTGGAGCTCTTGACCCAGCTCCAAAAACTCACCGCTCAGGTCTTCATTGCTAAAGGTTTGATTTCTTTCGAGCAGGATGGCCATCTTCTTGATCACCATCCAAGGGATATGGCTATACATCTGATTACTGGCCCGAATATAGCCAGCCACCGTCTCATAGTGTTCAAACAGCCCGGTCCTTTGGTCGGCCTCCCGCAGTGCCAGATACTGATGGGTCCCCCGCATCAAGGACATCTCATAGAAATAGAGAAACCGCTGCAGCCGCTCCAGCAGCACCCCCTGCTGGGCCTTGATCCGGCCGGTCAGATACAACAGGGCCGCCATCACCACTGCGACATAGATCAGGATCAGCCAGCGGTGACGAAAGCCAAACAGTTCGCCCAAGCCGCTGACCAGACACATCACGATCAGTCCCTCACTCATGCGATTGAGTAGACTAAGCAGATAGATCCGTTGGGCATGCGGATCGAGTGATAGCGTCAATAAAAACAGCGGACTCCAATCCATCCCGGAAAAGTCACTCAGCCAGTGGATCAGTCGAGACAGGATCCGGAAGCGACCGACCAACAGGCCAAAGCCTACGATCAAGGCGATCATGATCGACTCAAGCTTTCCGAGATATAGTAGCTGACTAAAAAGCCGACCACGATGATAAAGCTGACCAGCTCCCCCGGTGAGCCCTCGATCACCTGTTGGAGGCCGATCATCAGCAGGAGCGGCAAAAACTTCATGATCGTCATCCGATAGCCCACCACCGCAAACTCCGCTTCGAGCTCCGCCCGGACCAGGATCGACTTTTCGAACAGACCGACCTGACGCTTAAAGATCGTCGGATTGAAATACGCATCGAGCGGATGCATCAGATAGTCGGGGTAGTCGCCCAGGCCCACCTGCTCATAGCTATAGCGGGGTGAATTGCCCGATTCGATCAAGGCCAATAAGCGATTGAGCTCCTGGAGCTGGCGCTTCTCATCGACCGTGGTTCGAATGCTGCGATACTCCAACATCAGTCCGCCGACAAACGATATCACAGTCAACACCCGCAGCAAGGGCTGAACGCCCGGGATGATCAGCTGGAGCAGCCCGTGAAACAGCAGACGCTCAAGCAGCTTAAACCACATCGCTGAACCTGATCTTCCCGTCGCGGTAGCTCACCCGGCTGATCCGATCGATCCGACGCTGATGCTTGCCCGCCAGCTGTACGATGATATCGATCCCGTGACCGAGGTAGCGCTGGACGGCCTCATAGGGCAATCCCGCCTCCAGGAGCAGAAGCTCTAAGCGAGATACCATATCCTGAGGACTATTGCCGTGACCGGTCGACAACGAGCCGTGGTGGCCGGTATTGATGGCATGCAAAAAATCGATCACCTCATCTCGCCTGATCTCGCCCAAAATGATCCGATCGGGCCGCATCCGAAGCGACGCCTTGACCAGATCACTCGTCGTCAGCTCCTTCACCTGGAACTCCTGCTCGGTCGTTCGAAGATAGACGGCATTGGTGCTGGCTTTGGCCTGGATCTCCTTGGTGTCCTCGATCACGATCAGCCGCTCATCGGCCGGAACATACTGGAGCAAATAGTTTAGCAGGGTCGTTTTGCCTGAGCTTGTCTCACCGCTGATAAAGATCGTCTCACGCTTAGCCGTCAGCTCCTCCAAGAGCGTCAGCTCCCGGGCGGTGGCAAAGCCACTGAGGAGCTCTTGTCGAGAGCGAAACACCACCGAGCTCTTTCGGATCGTGATGAGCGGATCCGACTGTGTCACATTCTCATGGACGATCGACACCCGAAACACCCCGGCCAGATCGAAGTGGACGATCGGCTTATCGATCGATACCCGCTGATTGTGCTTGGCCAAGAAGGCGTGAAAATGCCGCAGATAGTCCTCACGCGAATAGAACACCGCTTCATGGGCCCGGATCCCGGAGGAGTCCTCCAGATAGATGGTTCGCCAGTTATTGATCATCAGTTCATTAAAGTCGAGTGCCATCAATTGTTCGATTGGATTGAGCTGCTTGACATATTTCTCGACACAATAGTGCTGCAGCATTTCCCAGACTTGATTCATGATCACCTCGGCTATATTCTACCGAGAGGATCACTTGAAAGGGATGATTTCGAGCAAGTCTTACAAACTGGAAAACCTACAATAAGCAAAAAAATAAGTCGCCGAAGCGACCAACCAAGCCTATAAGCCGAGTTCTGTTTGTGTGATCATCTATCTAGGCAGCCGGTTACCAGACTGCTCATGCGGTCTACCACGGGTGAACGAGCCGTTCTCAAATTACCCTATTTGACCTTGCTCCGGGTGGGGTTTACATAGCCACATAGTCGCCTATGTGCTGGTGAGCTCTTACCTCGCCTTTCCATCCTTACCTTTACAGGCGGTATCTTTCTGTTGCACTATCCTTAAAGTCGCCTTCACTGGCCGTTAGCCAGCACCCTTGCTCTGTGGAGCTCGGACTTTCCTCATACACTAAGCACGCGATCACTCAGCTTGGTATGTACCTATTATAGCATTTTTGCCTGATTAAGTCGAGCGATCCGATCGAGCACTTGCTGCCTCCGCTGAGGGCCGACCATCGGCAACAGCCTCGTCCAGCGCTTCGTTTCCGTCAGGATATACTTGGCCAATTCCTCGGTCGGTGCCAGGCCCTTGGTGGCGATCACATCGTAGTCATCCGACCCCGGTCTGAGCTTTAACAGGTGGTAGATTTTACGATCCTCAGCGATCAGTCGCTCCGCCACCACCTCAAAATGAGTCTGCAGATAGGCTCTAAGCTCCTCGATCTGCTGCATCGGCTGAACGATCAGATAATCCAAGGCCAAAAACTTATCCAAAGAGTCCTCGATGATCTGCTGGATCAGACGCCCGCCCATGCCGGCGATGATGGCGCTATCGATCGACTCACTCACCTGCTGTAGGCCATCGGAGGCGATGATGGTGATGTTTCTATCCCCTCTCGCCCGGCGCATCGTCTCCAGCGGGCCGTCATTGACATCACTGGCAAAGACCAGGGAGGTGATTCCCCGGTCGATCAGTTGGATCGGTATGATCAGATGGTCACTGCCGATATCGATCAGGCGAGCACCGGGCTCGACCCAATCGATCATGGCTTGGAGACGCTTTTTCATCAGTCGAGATAGTCCGACAGTTTTCGCGACCGAGTCGGATGCTTCAGCTTTCGAAGCGCCTTGGCCTCGATCTGACGGATCCGCTCGCGGGTGACATCAAACTTTTTACCGACCTCTTCGAGCGTCCTGGCCCGGCCGTCTTCGAGCCCGAAGCGTAGCTTTAGGACCTTTTGTTCGCGCGGCGTCAGTCCATCCAGTACCTCGATCAGGACCTCCTTTAGCATCGAAAAGGCCGCCGCATCCGCCGGTGCCAATGCCTCATCATCGGCGATGAAATCACCCAGATGGGAGTCTTCTTCCTCCCCGATCGGGGTCTCGAGCGATACCGGCTCCTGCGAGATCTTTTGGATCTCACGGACCTTTTCTTCGGTGATGCCCATCTCACGGCCGATCTCCTCAGGTGTCGGCTCACGACCGAGATCCTGCAGGAGCTGACGCGATACCCGCATCAGTTTGTTGATGGTCTCGACCATATGGACCGGGATCCGGATGGTCCTGGCCTGGTCGGCGATGCTTCGAGTGATGGCCTGACGGATCCACCAGGTGGCATAGGTCGAGAACTTAAAGCCCTTGCGATAATCAAACTTCTCAACCGCCTTCATCAGACCGAGATTGCCCTCTTGGATCAGATCTAAAAACAGCATCCCGCGGCCGACATAGCGCTTTGCGATCGAGACCACCAGTCGCAGATTGGCCTCACACAGCTTCTGCTTGGCCTCTTCATCGCCGGCCTCCATCGCCTTGGCGAGCTCCACCTCCTCCTCGGCTGTCAGCAGCGGCACCCGGCCGATCTCTTTCAAGTACATCCGGACCGGATCATCGATCGACATGCCCTTGGAGATCTTATTGAGGTCCTTGGCTTCCTCGATGGCTTCTTCATCATCATCGACCTCATCGTCGGTCTTATCGTCGATATCCTCATCGATGTCCTCCGTCAGATCCTCATCCAACTCCTCCTCGATATCCTCATCGATATCGATCTCTATATCCTCGGGATCATCCTCGTCATCGTCGTCGTCATCGACCAACACAATACCGGCTTTCCCCAGTTGGTCCTGGATCTGAAGGATCTCTTCCTCGGAGAGATCCTCCTTATCGAACAGCGTAACGACATCCTCAAGCGTTACCTTGCCGTCCTCCAGTCCCTTTTCTTCCAGTTTTTTCAAAATCGCTTCGTTGATCATAGCGTCTCCTTATTCCATAACAGGGCAATCTTCTTCTGTTTGGTGACGACCTGTCGCAGTTTTTCCTCATGACTTACCGTTTGATCCTGATGGATCCGTTTGATATCGTGCTCGATCTCCTCGATCAATAGCTGACGCAGCAGGACCGGCCAATTCTGGCGATCGATCTCAGCCACCGCCTGACGCTGGCGTTGATCGAAGACGGCACAGACATCCAGGGGGAATCGGTCTAAGGCTAATGTATTATTATATCCATTATAGGTCAAAATAAACTCGATCAGCTGTTGCCACGGCAGCGGCAGCTCATCAAAGAACATATGCTCTCTCACCTGGCGGGCAATGTCCGGTTGCTGCAGGATCAGGCTCAGCAGGGCCGCCCGGAAATCATCCGTCATCGTGACCTGAGGCGCTCGTCTGATCGGCGTGCGCACGATCTCCTCGACCGGCAGGCCGATGTCTTGGGAGATCTGATTGAGATAGACCCGCTTGATCAGATCATCCTTGATCGGGCTGAGGATCGTCATCGCCTGCTGGAGATACTCCCGCTGCCCACTGATCTGCTCCAGATCGAGCTCCTGCTTGGCCAGCTCTAAAAGATAGGTGTAGCCATCACGCAGATTGTCATTGATAAAGCGCTCGAACGCCTCCCGGCCATGCCGGACGATATACGTGTCCGGATCATCGCCTCCCGGGATCGTCGCGGTATAGACCGGAAAATCCATCGCAAAAAATATATCGAGGGCTCGCTTGGTGGCCTGCTGGCCGGCTCGGTCGCCATCGTATAGGAGGACCACCGAATCGGCATAGCGCTTGATGAGCTTGGCCTGCTGCTCGGTAAAAGCGGTCCCCAAGGAGGCCACGGCATTTCTCACGCCATGCTCATACAGGCTGATAACATCCATATACCCTTCTACCAGCAGTAAACGCTTATCGGGGCCGGAGTGATCCTTAGCCGAAAACAGCCCGTAGAGATGATAGCTTTTGTTGAAAACGGCCGAATCGGGACTATTGAGATACTTCGGCTGCTGATCCCCCAGCACCCGTCCGCCAAAGCCGATCACCCGCTTTCTCAGATCCTGGATCGGAAACATCACCCGGTCGCGAAACCGGTCGTACTGACGTCCCTTGGAGGTGGCGGTCAGTCCCACCTGATCCATCAGCTCGGCCGAAAACTGTCGCCGCAGGGCATTGGTCAGATCATTCCACGAATCCGGCGCATAGCCGAGCCCAAAATGAAAGACCGTCTCATCGCTTAGACCCCGCCGCTTGAAATAGTCCTTGGCCGGCGCCGAATGCTTCATATTGCGGTAGAAATGACGAGCCGCCTGACGATTGAGTTCATACAGATCCGAATAGTCCCGGTGCAGCTCATCGGTTTGAGACAGATAGCGGCTAAGATCGATGCCATATTGGTCGGCCAGGGTCTCGATGGCACTAAGAAAATCCAGGTTCTCATAGTCCATCATGAAATTGATCACCCCACCGCCCTTTTGACAGCCGAAGCAGTAATAGGCCTGGCGCTCGCTCGAAACAGTAAAGGACGGCGTCTTTTCACTGTGGAACGGGCACAGACCCTTGTAGTTACGACCGGCAGCCTTGAGCGGCACGCGGGCGCCGATCACAGCTACGATATCGACCTGTTCTGCGATTATATTCCCTATATCATCAACGTATTTATAACCCATAATACCTACTGCCAGAATCTTGGGATCATCAACTCTTTGAAACGGTTGATGGCATAGCGATCAGTCATACCGGCGATATAGTCCTTGACCGACTCGATCCCATGCGTCTGATAATCGCGGAAAAACTCCGGACTCATCTCATCCGGTGCCTCGCGGAAGAAGGCATAGAGATGCTGCACCAGCCGCTCCGCCCGGATCTCTTCGCCCTTGGCCACCGGATTATAGTAGAGGTGATCAAACAAAAACGCCCGCAGATCGAGCATGGCCTGACCGATCAGGGGACTCATCGTAATGCATTCACTCTGAGACGAGCTCACGATCACATCCTGGATCATCGTCTTTAGTCGCTTCGAAGACGTATCCCCGAGCAATTCGATCAGACCCGGATCGATCTGTTCATTGGTCAGGATACCGGCTCGGATGGCATCGTCGATATCGTGATTGATATAGGCGATCCGATCGGCAAACTTACAGATCTGACCCTCGAGCGTGGCTGCCTGTCGATCCCCCGAATGATTGGCGATGCCATCGAGCACCTCCAGCGACAGATTGAGACCTTTGAACGGCTTTGAGGGGCGCCTCTCAAGAAACTCAACCACCCGCACGCTTTGCTCCGAATGATCGAAGCCGCCCGGATGGACCTGATCGAGTGCCCTTTCACCGCAGTGACCAAATGGCGTATGTCCCAGATCATGGGCCAAGGTGATGGCTTCGGTCAGATCCTCGTTTAGCCGAAGGGCTCGGGCAATGCTTCGGGCGATCTGTGATACCTCGAGCGTATGGGTCAAACGGGTCCGGTAGTGATCCCCCTCGGGCGATAAAAAGACCTGGGTCTTATGCTTGAGTCGGCGAAACGCCTTGGAGTGGATAATGCGGTCACGATCGCGCTGAAAAACCGTCCGATACTCATCCTCCGCTTCGCGATGCTTTCGCCCCAGGGAGCGATCGGCGAAGCTGGCCGTCGGACTTAGGGTCTTATGTTCCAGTTCTTCAAAGGCTTGGCGATTGACGATCATTTCATTCCTTATATTTTTTCAGGTGACGGACGATCTTATTGGCCGTCTCTTCAACGGCCGAGGCCGATACATCGATCACGACACAGCCGAGCTTTTCAAACAGCGTCTGCGCATAGCTCAGCTCCTGCTCGATCCGAGCGGCATCAGAGTATTCGGTCGCTTCACCAAAGCCCATCTGACTCATCCGCTCCTGACGGATCTTAACCAGGGCTTTCGTGGTATGGATCAAGCCGATGATGCGGTGGGCCGGCACCTCGAACAGCTCCTTTGGCAGCGGCGCCTCCGGATAGATCGGCACATTGGCCACCTTATAGCGCAGTCCCGCCAGATACATACTGAGCGGTGTCTTTGAGGTCCGTGAGATCCCGACCAGAATGATATCGGCCAGTCGGATGCCTCGAGGATCCTTGCCGTCGTCGTATTTGACGGCAAACTCGATCGCCTCGACTCGCTCATAGTAGTAGCGGTCGAGCGGCTGAAGATGACCGGGATGCTCCATCGGCGAGGCCTCGAGAAAGCGCGTCATCTGATCGAGCAGATGGCCCGTCAGATCAACATAGCGCAGTCCTCCGCTTCTGGCTTCAGTGTTGAAGGTATCGCGCAGCGTTGCCTTGACAAAGCTGAACACGACAAATGCCCCGTTGTCCCGGGCTTGAGCCACGATCGGATGGATGGCCTGCTCCGAATCGATAAAAGAAAATTGTTCGATCTTGACGTCTTGATCGGGGAACTGGCTGAGGGCCGTGGTAATGATCTTCAGGGCGGTATCCCCGATCGAATCAGACAAGATATAGATCAGTTTAGTCATACACAAAAATGTTGCGGAAATAATCAAGCAGCTCGCTGATCTTGACGCGGGTCTGCGCCATGCTGTCACGCTCACGCACCGTGACCGAATCATCCTCCATCGTCTCAAAGTCGATGGTCAGACAATACGGGGTGCCGATCTCATCAAACCGGCGATAGCGTTTTCCGATGCTGCCGCGATCATCGAACTCGACACTGAAGTGCTTGGCTAACAGCTGATACACCTCACGTCCCTTATCGGACTGCTTCTTGGTCAGCGGCAGGATACCGAGCTTGATCGGTGCCAGCATTTTATGGAAGCGCAGCACCGTCCTCGAATCCTTCTCACTCAGCTCCTCGACATCATAGGCATCGATCAGGAAGCACAGGAACATCCGATTGGGTGACACCGAGGGCTCGACCACATACGGGATGTACTTCTCATTGGTGATCGGATCGGTATACGTCTGATCCTTGCCCGAGAATTTTTGATGCTGCGACAGGTCGAAGTCACGCCGGCTGGCGATCCCCCACAGCTCGCCCCATCCAAAGGGGAACTCGTACTCGATATCGACGGTGGCATTGGAATAGTGGGACAGCTCCTCCGGCAGATGATCGCGCATCCGCAGATTGTCTTTTTTTAGACCCAGGGTCACCAGGAAGTCCCAACAGAAGCTCTTCCAGTAGTCATACCATTCGATCTCGGTGCCGGGCTTACAGAAAAACTCCAGCTCCATCTGCTCGAATTCACGCGTCCGGAAAATAAAGTTGCCCGGGGTGATCTCATTGCGGAAGGCCTTACCGATCTGTCCCACGCCAAAGGGCACCATCATCCGGGACGCCCGCTGGGTGGCTTTGAAATCGACAAAGATCCCCTGAGCCGTCTCCGGCCGCAGATAGATCGTGGTGGCCGACTCTTCGGTCACGCCCTGGAAGGTCTTGAACATCAGGTTGAATTTGCGGATCGAGGTAAAGTCTTGCTTGCCACAAGACGGACAGGGTATGCCCTTCTCCTGGATCAACGCCACCATGCCCTCATCATCCAGCCCCGAGGTCGGTTCCTGGATATCGTGCTTGATAAAGAAATCCTCGATCAGATGATCGGCTCGAAAGCGCTGCTTACACGCCCGGCAATCGATCAAAGGATCACTAAAGCCACCGAGGTGCCCGGAAGCCTCCCAGACATCGGGATTCATCAAGATCGCGCTGTCGAGTCCGATATTGTTCGGATGCGACTGGACGAAGTACACCCACCAGGCGCGCTTGATATTGTTCATCAGTTCGGTTCCATACGGTCCGTAGTCCCATGTATTCGCCAGACCACCATATATTTCAGAACCGGGAAACACAAATCCCCGGTTCTTGGCAAGGCTGACGATGGTTTCCATGTTTACCATCTAATCCTCCAATTACAGTTTTTCTACGTCGTCTTTTACATCTTCGGCCCGCTCTTGCAGGTCGTCTTTCAAATCCTCAAAGTGTTGTTCGAAATCGTCCGCCACATCCTCGGCCTTATTGGCCGCCTCCGCTTTGGCTTCCTTCATCTTTTCATACAGGTCTTCGCCGGTTTCCTTGACCTTGCCGGCGGCCTTATCGATCATCTCGTTGACATCGATGATCGAACCGTCTTTGTTCTCGATCACGATCTCATGACCGGTCAGGATGACGCCTCCGATACCGGCGGCGGTCAGGAACGGATTCATCAATCCGACAAAGCCCAGGACGGCCGGGATATTGAGCACGATCTTGTCGTCTTTTTTGACCATGAGACGAGCGGCGGTGCCCTTCTCGATCGCTTCTTTGATCTTGGCAACGACTTCATCGAGGGCATCGGTCGAAAAGTGTTTGTCGTCTTGTTCTTTATTGACCAGACGTTGGATGGCCAGCGGGACATCGCCATCGGTCTCTTGTAGGATCCGCTTGGCTTGTTCGTAGCTGACGCCGGTCTTTTCGATCAGTTCATCGACCATTTCGAGTGTAATATTAACCATGTACTACCTCCTACTGATAGTCTTGCAATTGGTTGCGTGTTTCACGCAGCTGAGTGTCTAAGTGATAATCGATATAGTCTTCGATCAGACGCTGGAGCGAACAAAGCTCCTCTTCTTGACTGTGACGATTTAAGAAGTCCTTGACTCGTAGTGACAGCGCCGAATCGAGCAGTGCGATCTGCTCCGAAGCTTCAAACGACTGGTCGGTCTGATGCTCCTGACAGACCCGTCCGCCGGCCGCGACATCAAACCACGGGGCATCGGGTTCGGAACAGACAGCGCACGCTTCCGTCGCTGGTTTTATACCCAACTGAGTCAAACAGACTGCATAAAAATGAACCAATATTGCATCCCCCAGCTCCGGAAACTTCTCCAGCAGGGCCAAGGAGTTGACCAAGGCCTCAAACAAGACCTTATTGCTCTCACGCTCCTGCGTCAGGGCCAATACGACCTGAGCCAGATACGACGCCAGCAGCATCGTCGAAATATCCGATCGGAGGTGGTAGAAATTATCATGGACGATCACACTGCGCAGCTGAAAGGCTTTCGAACCTGAGAGACTGAAGAGACCGTAGACAAAGGGCTGTGAACCGGCCAACAGCGGGCTCTTGGGATGGTTGCCATTGCGGGCAAACACCTCCACGCGGCCCATTGAGCGGCTAAAAAGTGTCAGATAGCAGTCATTGGCCGTGATTTTCTTTCGGCGCAGGACGACTGCCTCGGTCTCATGGAGTCTCATTTTCGGTAACCGAAATCCGCGACATGATGGGCACTGCGGCGCCAGTTCTCGCGCACCTTGACCCATAGCTCCAAAAAGACCTTCTTCTCCAGCAGCTGCTCGATATCCTTACGGGCCTCCTGACCGATGCCCTTGAGCTTTCGACCGCCCTTGCCGATGACGATCCCCTTATGCGAGTCTCGCTCTACGATGATCGTCGCTTGGATATTGACGATTTCCGGCTCTTCTTCAAAGGTATCGATCACGACCGCGATGCCGTGCGGGATCTCCTGATCGAGATACATCAGTGCCTTCTCCCGTATGATCTCGGAGGTAATGGTTCGCAGATCGAGATTGGTCCACTGTTCTTCGGGAAAGTAGGCCGGTCCCTCTGGTAGATAGTCCATGATCAGATCCGGCAGCTGAGCGATCGTCACGCCATCCAGGGCCGATATCCCGAGGACCTCAGAAAAATCAGCCAGCTGCTTGGCCTCCGAAGACACTGCCTCGAACGATTCCGGTGTCATTTTATCGAGCTTATTGATCAGCAGGATCTTTACCCCCTGCTCCGGCAGGCGTGAGGCCATAAACTCATCCCCCGGACCGACCCCCTCCGAGCCATCGATCATCATCAAGATGACATCCATCTCAGGCATCGTCTCATCGATCTCTTCGACCATGAATTCGCCCAGCCGATTCTTAGGCTTATGCATCCCCGGAGTATCGACAAACACGATCTGTCCGTCCTCACGATTAAGCACCGCCTGGATCCTCATCCGGGTCGTCTGGGCCTTATGGGTCACGATCGAGATCTTTTGACCCATCAGATGATTGAGCAGCGTACTCTTTCCGACATTGGCTCGACCGACGATGGCCACAAAACCTGATTTAAAGCTCATCCATATCCTCCGATGTAAAGGCAAAGGGCAGTAGTTCGTCCAACCGGTAGCTCAGGACCTCCGTCGGCCCCAAGATGAAAACTGTCAGATCATCGGAGAACTCCGCCATGAACTGCCGACACACCCCACAAGGGTAGGTATAGTCACTATCGCCGACCACTGCGATCTGGTGGATCTTGGTCGCCCCTTCACTGATGGCCTTGGTGATCGCCACCCGTTCGGCACAGATGGTCGCCGGATAGGCGGCGTTTTCGATATTACAGCCGCCATAGTAGTTGCCATCATCGGCCAGCACCGCCGCGCCGACCCGAAAGTGAGAATACGGGGCATAGGCTCTGGCCTGATAGTCTCGAGCTAGCTCAAACAGCTTCATCATTCGACCGTGATCGGGGTGCCCTCAGGCACGACATTGATGAAGACAAAGCCGGGGTTGAACACCAGCTCCTCGCCATCAAGCCTAAACTTCATCGGCTCTTCGGATGCAGCCTTGGTGTAGTCGAGTTCGAACTCCTGACCCTGGATGAACAGACGTGCCTTACCGGGCGTCAGATAGTCGACGTATTCATGGATGCCGTTTGGCATCTTGCCGTGAGGTCGCTCCAAGATGATAAAGTTCGTGATCTTGAGCACGTCGCCGGTATTCTCATCGGCAACATCGATGCCGTTAATCGACTTTATATAGGCCTGGTCGGCCTCATCATAGCGGTAGTCTAAAAACTGGGCATTGTCATAGGTGAAGCTGATCGTTTCGGCCGGCTTTCCCCCGGTATAGTCTGTTGGCTGATCATAGATCCGGAAGTGATCCTCCAGCACCTCAGAGCCGGCCAGATCGACCCCGGAGGCTTCGGCCGAAGCATAGACCCCCTCCATCGTGCCATAGAGATTGTGGGGGGCGTAGCGATGATCAGACCGGAAATAGCCGCCGTGGGAGAATTCATCCCAGTCGACCATATAGTTTAGCATCGGTGATTCAGCCACATACTCGAAATTCCCGACATGACTGTACAGAGCCCGGTACTCGGCCGTAATCTCAAAGAAGGCCGGACGGGCGCTGCGGATCGGCCCGATGACGCCTTCATCGGCATCGGATAGCAACAGGATCCGTGTCATTTTGCCCTCGACCAGGATCTCATAGGCGATCTTAGCGTGAGCCCAACCAGCTTGCGGACGGGCATCGGGATGATTATTGATCATGATGGCGATCGGCCGCTTGTCTCTAAACAAGAGCGACGCCTTGGGCTCGGTCTTTTCTTCGACCTCGGACTCGATGGTCTCAGCCACCGGCTCCTGGGTCTCAGCCTCCACGGTTTCGGGCTGCGTCGGCTCCGGTGTTTCAACCGGCTCAGGCGCCGTCTTTTTTGAGCAGCTGAACGTCAAGAGCAGTGTCAGCACCAATAGGGCAATCATCAATTGTTTCATATTTCCTCCAACAATTCCATAATCACTTTTTCTTTTTGCCTCATCTGCTGTTTGTCGTCATCCTCTAGATGATCGAAGCCCAGTAGATGATAGAGGCTGTGGACGGTCAGATAGCTGAGCTCCCTGGCCTGAGAATGGCCATACTCGCCGGCTTGACGCGCCACCTGATCGAGATTGATCACGATGTCTCCCAGGAACAGATAGTCCAATGCCTTAGCCTCAGCCAGGCTCTCCAGCTGAGGAAAGCTAAGAACATCAGTCGTGGCATCGAGCTGGCGGTACTCGAGATTGAGTTGTCGGATCGCTTCATCATCCATAAAAGAGATCGACACCTCCCCGGCTTGATCGAGTCCTTCGACCCGAAAGACCGTCTCAAGGGCTCGTTCGATCCAGTCCTTTTGCTCCGGCGTCAGCTTGTCTTGGCCGTCATAGTAGATCGTCATTGGTTTTCGTACCGATCGAGGATCTTTTTGACCAAGGAGTGGCGCACGACATCGTCGCGGGTAAAGCGAACGATCGCCACATCCTTTAGATCACTCAGGATCTGAGAGGCATGCGTCAAACCGCTCAGACGTCCTCGGGGAAGGTCGGTCTGAGTGATATCGCCGTTTACGACCACTTTGGAGTCAAAGCCGAACCGGGTCAAAAACATCTTCATCTGATCTTTGGTGGTGTTTTGGGCTTCATCCAGGATAATGAAGGAATTATCGAGTGTCCGCCCCCGCATATAGGCCAATGGCGCCACCTCGATCAAACCCTTTTCTCGCATCCGATTCATGCTCTCAAAGCCGAAGATATCGCTCAAGGCATCAAATACCGGGCGCAGGTAGGGGTCGACCTTGTCCTGCAGATCCCCCGGAAGGAAGCCAAGCTTCTCGCCGGCCTCGATCGCCGGACGAGTGATGATGATCCGATCGATCTCTTTTTTCTTATAGGCCTTGGCCGCCATCGCGACCGCCAGGTAGGTCTTGCCGGTTCCGGCCGGACCGATGCCAAAGGTCAGCGTATTTTGGGTGATGGCCTTGACATAGGCCGCCTGGCCCTTGGTCTTGGGCTTAATGATCTTGCCCTTGGTGGTCGATGTGATGGCCACCGATTCAAAATCCGTTTCTTCCCGTCTGAGACTGGTGGCCATCATAATGGCGTATTCAAGCTTTTGCAGGTCGATGGCTTCACCGCCGGCGACCAGCTTTTGCATCCGATCGATCACAAATTCGGCCGCTTCGACCATTTCGCGTTCGCCCCGGATCACCAGATTGTTATTGACCGAGAATATATCGACATCGAGTTGATCATTCATGACCATGATGTTCTCATCGAACTTGCCGAACAGCTCCTGCAGCGGAACATTCGGGTAGAGTTCTATAATTTTTTCCATATGTCACCTCAGGCTCTATTCTAACAGAAATCAGCCGGTTTATACACACTGTGACGCCTGTTTCGACTCAAGCAAAAAGAAGTTTGGGTAAACTTCTTTTTGAAATCAGTTCAGTTTTTCCCGGACCAGGCGATTGACCAGTGCCATATCGGCCTTAGCCGCCACGGCTTCCTTCATCGCCTTCATGACCGGTCCGATCTGTTTGCCGTGAGTACTAATGACCTGATCGATCACTTGCTTGATCTCATCTTCAGACATTTGCTCCGGCAGATATTGTTTCAGGATCGCGATCTCAGCCTGGGCCTCCTCGATCAGATCGGGCCGGTGACCGGCTTCAAAATCTGCGATCGCTTTGGTCTTCTCCCGAATCTGCTTCTGGATGATCGATTGGATCTCTTCATCCGTCAGTGTCTTTCGTTCATCGACCTCGACCTGTTTGATGGCCGCCCGAAGCATCGTCACGGTATTCTTGCGAACCCGGTCCTTCGCCTTCATGGCGCTCTTAAGGTCTTCCATTAATCGTTCTATCAGCATCTTAGTTATCCCGGGCATTCTTGCGGCGTTTACGTTTCGATGCATCGATGCGCTTCTTACGGATCACGCTTGGTTTCTCATAGTGTTTACGCTTCTTGATTTCAGCCATCAGTCCTGCTTTGGAGGTCTCACGCTTAAAACGTTTCAGTGCGCTTTCAATCGATTCATTCGGTTTTACTTTGATCGTCGTCATTTTGGATATCCCCCCTCTCTTTGCAGGATTTGTACATAGTACAGGCAGTTGGGCACTTCGTAATTATATACGAAACCGGCGGACAAATCAACTGATTCAGTGGATTTTCGTCATCTCCCCTCTCAAAAACTTCAGCCAAAAGAAGACAAGGGAAAAAACTTGTTTCAAAGAATGCCTCCTCAAATCAGGATTCTGCCATTCAGCCAATTATCCCATTAGACGCTCGTGGTTAACCGGGCGGCCATTGCAGTTGACGTCCGCTTAAGAGGTGCAGGTGGAGATGATCGACCGACTGCTGAGCGAGCTGGCCGGTATTGATCACGATCCGGTAGCCATCCTCTTCCAAGCCTTCCGCTTGGGCGTATTCGGCGATAGCTTGAAACAGCGCGGTCTGGACTGTTGGGTCACTCAATTCGCTGAAACGGCGAACATGGACCTTGGGCACAAACAAAATGTGCAGCGGCGATTGCGGATCAACGTCCCGAAAAGCCAGGACATGATCGTTTTCATACACCACATCGCTCGGGATCGTGCCCTCGATTATGCTACAAAATAGGCAATCCATAGAGACTTAACTCCTTTCTGCCGGTGATCTTGAGTCTCACCAGCTGATTCGGTTCAAGTGCCTGCTCATAATAAACCGGCAGATAGTGCCGGGTATAGCCATAGCTGTCTTCTGTCAGGACCTCGACCTCTCGTCCGATCCATTCCTCCAAGATCTCGGCCTGGATCTGTTCGGTGAGCTCTCGCATGATCCGGCCCCGCTCTTTCTTGATATTGCCCGGCAGATCGCTTAGGAGTGCCGCTCGGGTCCCTTCCCGCTTTGAGAAGGGAAAAACATGGACTTTTGAGAAACGGGCTTGTTTGACAAAATCGATCGATTCTTGAAACTCTTCTTCCGTCTCTCCGCTAAAGCCCACGATGATATCGGTCGTGATGGCGACCTCGGGAAACGCTTCCCGGATCATCTCCATCTTATCAAGAAACTCCGGTGTTGTATAGTGACGGTTCATCCGTTTTAGGACGGCGTCCGAACCGCTTTGAAGAGACAAATGAAAATGCGGACAAAACGCATCGACTCTATTTAAGCGATCGAGAAAGTCCGGTGTGATGATGGCTTGCTCCAACGAACCCAACCGGATGCGATCGATCCCGTCTTTTTGACCGATCGCCTCGATCAGCTCGATCAGGCTGGTGTTTGTATCTCGTCCATAGCCACTCAGATGAATGCCCGAGAGCACGACCTCACGGTGTCCGCCGGCCAGTGCCCGGTCGACCTCTGAGAGGATCTCCGTCTGTGACATCGACCGTTCTCTTCCCCGAAGGTAGGGAATGATACAGTAGCTGCAGAAATTATTGCAGCCGTCTTGGACCTTGATAAAGCTTCGCGTGCGCTCGGCTTGCGTGAGGAGTGACCCCGTTTCATCGAGCTGCCCGATATGGTCTGAAATCAGCTGAGGTGCCCGGTGTTTGTCTTCATTCGGGATAAACAAGACCTCCTCGAACAACTCCTCCGGCACATAGCAGCCCATCGCGATCACCTTCGCCTGTTGTCTTAGAGAGCTTCGAATAAGCTGAGCACTTTTGCGATCGCTCTGCTTGGTGACCGAGCAGGTATTGATCACGATCACCTCCGCCTCCTCCGGTGCCGATACTTCGTTAAAGCCCAGGGCGGCCAGGTCGCGCTTGAGCCGATCGGTCTCGACGGCATTGACCCGACAACCCAGGGTATGGTATTTGATCGTCATCTTGCCTCCAACCGGTCACGGATGATGACACAGGCCACCAGGCCCGCCGTCTCCGTCCGATAGATCCTCTGTCCCAGGGTGGCTTCAGCAACATTTGGCAACGAACGCAGAAGGTCGATTTCTTGATCGGAAAAACCGCCCTCGGGGCCGATCACCAGGGCGATCGAACGGTCGGTGCTATCGGTCGCCAGCGGTGTCTTCGAGCCCTCAAATAGAAAATAGACCCGATCATACTGCGAGAAATCTATCCCTGAGAGCTCCTCAAACGATATTCTCGGAATGCTTAAGCGCTTCGACTGCTTGGCGGCGTCCTTGACGATCCGCTCATACCGGTCTCTTTTTGTCGGATCGAGCCGAGCGATCGACCGATCCATCTGCGCAATCACAAAATGCTCGATCCCGCACTCGGTGCCATGCATCAAAATCTCACTCATCTTTGAGCCCTTCGGATATCCCTGGATCAAGCTGATCCTCACCCCGGAGTCCTCGACCGCCTGCTCTTTAAGCTGCTTAAAGATTGCCTCCCGGCCGACCTCCATCAGCTCACCGAGGTAGAGCTTTTCCTGATAGACCAGCTCCACCGGCTCACCCGGTCGCACCCGGACGACTTTTTTCAGCTGATGGACGTCGACCGGATCCGTGACGATCAGCTGATCCGATTCCAGTCGGTCAATAAAAAATCTATGCATCTTGTCTTTGAAATACCAGCGTATTCCAGTCTCCTTTGGTAATGATCTCCACCAGCCTAAAGCCGTGGTCATAGGCCGCAAGCAACTCGTCGACTCGCTTCGAAATGATCCCCGATAGGATGAGATAGCCGCCGGCTATAATGAGCCGCTTGGCATCACCGACCAGCCTCAATAGGACCTCGGGGAGGATATTGGCGACCATCAAATGGCACGGCTGACTCAGGTCTTTGGCCAGGTCGCCATTGTATTGCTCGATCACTCGTTCGACTCCGTTTAAGCGCCGATTCTCAGCCGCATTGGCCAGTGCCGTCGGATCGATCTCGACCGCTCGGACAGCCGCAGCCCCGAGCTTGATGGCGGCAATACTGAGTATACCCGAGCCGCTGCCGATATCGATCACCTGATCCTCGGGCCGGATGTATTTCTCCAGCGCTTCCAGGCAGCCCATGGTGGTCTCATGCGTCCCGGTACCAAAGGCCATGCCGGCTTGGATGATGAGGTTGATCCGATCGGGACTGGGCTGATCGTGCACCGGTTGGACATAGAGCGTCTCACCCACCGCAAAGCCTCGGAACTCATCCATCCACTTCTGCATCCAGTTTTCATCCGGCTGCTCGGCCCAGTGCCAACGGATGATTCGATCGGCCAACTCCGATTTGATCTGCTCAAGGATGGCCTGATTGCCATAGACGAGGATCCTAACATCGTCTTGAGCCGGCGGGATCAAGGCCTCATCCCAGTGCCAATCGAGCTCGGTATAGGCCGGGTCCTGATCATTTTCGATACTCAGCCCCGAGATATCATAGCCGCTGAGGATTTCTTCAAACCAAGCCGCTGCTTCATGGCTGACGTGTAGCACGAGGTGTTTCATATTCTTCTCCAGGGAAAAAAGGAGTTCCCGAGGAACTCCTTAGCTGATCACATCTTTGACTTTGTCAAAAAAGGTACGGTTGTCTTTGGCATCGGCATCGCCCATCGTCTTCGACAGCTCGATCAACAGATCGCGCTGCTTCTCGGTGAACTTGGTCGGCGTATCGACGATGATCGTGATATAGTGATCGCCCTTGCCGTAGCCGTGGAGGTTGGTGATGCCGCCGCCGGTGATCTTACGGACGGTGCCGCTTTGGGTACCGGGCGCAATCTTGAATTTGATTCGGCCATCAAGGGTCTCGAGTTCGACCTCATCGCCCAGGGTGGCCTGAGGGAAGGTCACATGGACCTCCTGATGGATATGGGGCCCCTCTCTCCGGAAGGTCTTATGCGGCTCGACTCGGAAGTGGACCCGGACATCGCCCTTGGGGGCGCCCGGCTCTCCGATATCGCCTTCCCCTTGAACGGTCAGGACATTGCCGGTGTCGACGCCGGCCGGTACATTGACCTTGAGCGTCTTTTTACGCCGGACCTTTCCCTTGCCGTTACACGTCTCACACGGCTCCTGGGGGACTTGTCCGCTGCCGTGACAGGTGCTGCATTCCGCCACCGAGACGGCTTCGCCGAACAATGTCCGCTGAGAATATCTCACCTGACCGCTGCCCTGACAGGTCGAGCAGGTGGCAGTCGATGTGCCGGGCTTGGCGCCCGAGCCATCACAGGTGGGACAGGTGTCTAAGCGGTAGAAGGTGAACTCCTTGGAGGTGCCCTTGACGGCCTCCATAAAGCTCAGCTTCACCTCAACGTCGACATCAGCCCCCGGTCGGACCCGGCGATAGGAGCCGCCGCCACCGGTGAAGCCTCCGCCGGCTTGCGCGCCGCCAAAGAACTCACTGAAGATATCACCAAAGCCACTGAAGGGATCGAACCCTTCAAAACCGGGACCGGTGGGACCGGCGGCCGAAGGATCTACCCCGGCATGGCCAAACTGATCATACCGCGCCTTCTTCTCCGGATGGCTGAGGATCTCGTAGGCTTCGTTGACTTCTTTGAACTTGGCCTCGGCTTCTTTATCACCGGGATTTTTGTCGGGATGATATTTCATTGCCTGCTTGCGAAAAGCAGACTTGATTGCTTTCTCATCGGCGGATCGCTCCAGCCCGAGAACTTCGTAGTAATCTCTTTTTGCCATGAGGGTTTCCTAGACTTCCTTATAAAAGGAATAGACTTTCGTCTATTCCTCGTCAACAGTTTCGTACTCGGCTTCTTTGACTTCATCCTCGGGCGCCGGGCCGGCGGATTGAGACTCTTCGGCCGAAGCTTTTTGATACATCTTCTGGGCGATCGGTTGATTGGCGTCATTGAGGCCTTCGATCGCTTGCTTGATCGCATCTAGATTATCAGACTCGAGGGCAGATTTCAAGGCGGCGATTTTGTCTTCGACCGACTTTTTCTCATCGGCGGTGACATCATCACCCAGATCGCGCAGCATTTTCTCCGATTCATAAACCAGGCTGTCGGCTTGGTTTCGGCTCTCTGCCAGATCCTTTTTCAGCTTGTCTTGCTCGGCATACTCCTCGGCTTCACGGACCTTCTTTTGGATCTCATCATCGGTCAGATTGGCGCTGGCGGTGATATTGATCGATTGTTCTTTGCCGGTGCCAAGGTCTTTGGCGGTGACATGGACGATCCCGTTGGCATCGATGTCAAACGATACTTCGATCTGAGGTGTACCGCGGCGAGCCGGCGGAATACCGTCCAATTGGAAGCGGCCAAGCGTCACGTTGTCACTGGCCATGGCGCGCTCGCCCTGCAGGACATGGACATCGACGGCCGGTTGATTATCAGCCGCAGTCGAGAAGATCTGACTCTTACGAGTCGGGATCGTGGTATTGCGCTCGATCAGCTTGGTAAAGACATTGCCCATGGTCTCGATCCCCAGTGAAAGCGGTGTCACATCAAGCAGCAGCACATCGTGGACATCTCCGGCCAGAACACCGGCTTGGATGGCCGCTCCGGCTGCGACCGCTTCATCGGGGTTGACGCCCTTGTGCGGCTCTTTATTGATGATCTTTCGGACGGCTTCTTGGACCGCCGGGATCCGGGTCGATCCGCCGACCAGGATGACATCATCGATATCGGCTTCTTTGAGACCACTGTCTTTTAGGGCGGCCTTCATCGGGCCTTCGGTCTTCTTGACCAGATCTTCGGTCAATTGATTGAACTTCGCCCGGGTCAGATCGATATCCATATGGAGCGGTCCATCCGGTCCGACCGTGATAAAGGGCAGGTTGATATTGGTCGTTTGCGTGGTCGACAATTCCTTCTTCGCCTTCTCAGCCGCTTCTTTTAGTCGCTGCATGGCGCTGAGGCGCTCACTCTCACCACCGGCGGTGCGGAGGTTGATCTTGTGTTCGTTTTCGAAGCGCTCGATCAGCCAGTCCATGATCTTTTCATCGAAGTCATCGCCGCCGAGGTGGTTGTTGCCATTGGTGGCCAGAACTTCAAACACCCCGTCTCCGATCTCTAGCAGCGAGACGTCAAAGGTGCCGCCGCCCAGGTCAAAGACCAGGATCTTTTTATTCTGATCGGCCTTATCCATCCCATAGGCCAGCGATGCGGCCGTCGGCTCATTGATGATCCGCTGGACATCGAGTCCGGCGATCAGACCGGCGTCCTTGGTGGCTTGACGCTGCGAGTCGGTAAAGTAAGCCGGGGTCGTGATGACGGCTTTGGTGATCTTTTCACCCAGATAGCTTTCGGCATCGGCCTTCAGTTTGGCCAGGACCAAAGCCGAAATTTCCTGCGGCGTCCAGTCCTTGCCATCGATATTCTTTTTCCAGTCAGAACCCATTTCCCGTTTGATACTGGCAATGGTCCGGTCCGGATTGGTCACGGCCTGACGCTTGGCGGTCTCACCCACCAGACGCTCGCCGCTTTTGGTGAATGCCACGATCGATGGGGTCGTTCGATTCCCCTCGGCATTCGGGATGATCTTGACCTCGCCGCCCTCCATGACAGCGACGACGGAGTTAGTCGTTCCTAAGTCAATTCCGATTATTTTACTCATGTGTCCTCCTATTTAGATACTTTGACCATCGAGGGTCGCAGGATTTTGTCGTTTAAGGTATAGCCTTTTTGCAGTTCTTCAAGTACGATGCCCTCGCCCTTATCCGATTCCTCCGATAAGACGGCGTGGTGCAGGTTGTGATCGAACGGTTGATCGAGGGCCGTGATGGCCTTGACGCCTTGGCGGTCCAAAAACTCATTGATCTGTTTTTGGATCAATTCGATCCCGTCGCTGACGGTCACGGTGTCGGTGGTATCGATCATCATGATCTTGGCCCGGTCGATCGTATCGACCACATTCAGAAAATCCGACAGATACTTTTCATTGGCAAAGCGGTAGATATCATTTTTCTCCCGCTCGACCCGCTTGCGATAGTTTTGCAGCTCGGCCTGAGCCCGGAGCAATTGATCCTTGAGCTTGTCGTTTTCGTCCGTCAGCTCCTTGAGTGGATCGGGTTGCTCGATGACGTCTTCGGTTTGTTCGTTCGTTTCGGTGTCATCGACTTGGGTGTCTTCGATGTCCGGTTCATGTTTCTTCTTGGGCACAGCTCCTCCTATAAGTGAATGCCGGAAAATAATTGAGTGATGGTTGCCTGGACCGTTTCTAACAGATAGATGGCTTTGGAATAGTTCATTCGGATCGGTCCAACTAATCCGATAGTACCCCGCTCAGTCGGTGAATAACGGTATTCCGTTTTGACGATCGAGAATTGTTCCAACTGCTCCTGACCGATCTCCTGACCGATCCGGATCGCCGTCAACCCTTTGTCGAAGTCGATCAGCTTTAACACCTCCTCCGGTGTTTCAAACAGCTGGACCAGCTTCATCGCCTCATCCATATCGGAAAAACTGCCGTATTGCAACAGCTGATCGATGCCACAGATCATCAGGTGAGTCTTTTCGAGCTGCTTGAGCCCGCCGCGTAGCTTTGGGATCAGGTAGTCGATGATCTCGGCCGAGGCCGGCAGCTCATTCTTTAGCTGCTGGACCTGACGGACAGAGATCTGTTCGATCGTTTGATCGAGAAACTTATCCAATAGGATCTGAGACAATTGGTCGAGTTCGGCTTGGTCGGTATTATTGTTCTTGAGCTCGATCGGCCGGACGTCCCCGGCATCACTCACCAAAACCATCAACAACCTCGTCGAATCGACCCGGATCAGCTTGAGATTGACGAGCTTACTTTTATTGAAAGCCGGCATCGTCACCAGCGCCGTCATCCCGGTCAGATCGCGCAGCAGTTGGATGGCCTTTTCGAGCACGGCTTCCTGCTGAAGATCCTTCGTCAAGAGGGACCGGACCGTCTCTTCGATCCGGGCTTCTCGGGTGACCGCCTGGAGCAGCTCATCCACATAGTAGCGCAGACCCGTTTGAGACGGGATGCGACCGGCACTGACATGAGGCTGGATGATCAGACCAAACTCCTCGAGATCCGCCATGTCGTTTCGGATGGTGGCGGGAGAATACGGCATTTTCGGTTGTTTGGACAGTGTCCTCGATCCGACCGGCAGGCCTGTTTCAATGAAGGCATCCACGATCAGACGGAGTAATTCAATTTGTCGGGATGTAATCATTTATCCTCCTGTTAGCACTCTTTCTTATTTAGTGCTAATACTATTATAACCCTTTTAAGCCGCTTGTCAAGTGTTTTATTCCGGCCAAGTCATGAACGAATTATGATATTCTAGAGAGACGGTATCGGGTATATTCAATCTATAACAATTAAAGGAAGGAACCTATGCTCCGCTTAGACCACATCGTTAAAACCTACACCACCGGGGAGTTTACCCAAGACGCCCTGAAGGATGTTTCAATCGCTTTTCGCGACAATGAGTTTGTTGCGATCCTCGGGCCGAGTGGCTCCGGCAAGACCACCCTACTCAATCTGATCGGCGGGCTTGACCGCTATACCTCGGGCAATCTGATCATCGACGGCATCTCGACCAAGCAGTACCGCGACCGCGACTGGGACGCCTATCGCAACCGGGCGATCGGCTTTGTCTTTCAAAGCTATAATCTCATCCCCCACCAATCGGTCCTTGCCAATGTCGAACTGGCGCTGACCCTGGCCGGCATCAGCCGAAGCGAGCGGCGCGAGCGGGCCAAGACGGTGCTTGATAAGGTCGGCTTGATCGATCATATCCATAAACGACCGAATCAGCTCTCGGGCGGACAGATGCAGCGGGTCGCCATCGCCCGGGCGCTGATCAATGATCCGACCATCCTGCTGGCGGATGAACCGACCGGAGCCATCGACTCACAGACCAGTGTCCAGATCATGGACCTGCTAAAGGAGATCGCCCGCGACCGACTGGTCATCATGGTGACCCATAATCCGGTGCTGGCCGAAGAGTATGCTACCCGGATCGTAACGCTCCATGATGGCGAGATCACCTCCGACACCCATCCCTATGAGGTCGAAGAGCTGACAGCCAAGCCCCTGACCAAACAACGCGTCGGGATGTCGTTTCTGACAGCACTGTCACTTAGCTTCACGAATCTCAAATCAAAGCTTGGCCGAACCATCCTGACGGCCTTTGCCGGCAGTATCGGCATCATCGGCATCGCCCTTATCCTCTCGCTCTCAAGCGGTGCTCAGGACTATATCGACCGGATGCAGGCCGACACGCTCTCATCCTATCCAATCTCTTTGGCTGCCTCAGGGATCGATTTTGAAGCCAATCAGGGCGAGTTTCCCACTCGAGGCGACGAACCCGACCAGCCGGTCAAAACCGACCGGATCTATCAAGCCGGCGACGCCGCCACGACCCTGAAGCATCGGACGATCCACCGGTTCCAAAACGATCTGGCTTCCTTTAAACAGTATCTTGAATCCCCCGATGCCTCGGCCATCACCGACCTCACCACCGACATCCAGTACGGCTATCCGCTCGATATGTCAGTCTATACCAAAGACTCAGCCGGCGACGATGTCCTGCTAGGTGAGACTCGTGAAAGCACCGGCTCGCCGTTTGATGAGATGCGTCTTTCCAGCGGCATGAGCCCACAGACCTGGACGGAGCTGATCGACAATCCGACCAGACTTCAGGAGCAGTACGAGCTCTTAGCCGGCAGTTGGCCGACCGATCACTCCGAGGTGATGCTGGTCGTGTCTCAGGACAATACCATCCGCGATATCACCCTCTATGAGATCGGATTGAAGGATCCTTCAAAGCTGGAGGAGCTGCGTGAGCAGATCGATCAGGATATCACGATCGAAGCCGAAGAGCCGCAAAGCTTTGCCTACAGCGAGATCCTAGGGAAGCAGTACCGGATCCTTCAGCCCTTTGACTACTATATCGCCACCGAAGACGGCTGGAGTGAGCTTCGGGACGAGTCGGCCCTATCCGTCGATCTCGACGAGGCGGTCTTAGTCGAGATCGTCGGGATCATTCGCCCGGTCGATGATGCGGCGGCCGCTGCCTTGAACGGCACCATCGCCTATCCCAAGGCCTTGACCGATCACTTGATCGATCGATTGGACGATGCCCCGATCGTCGAGGCCCAGCGAAGCAAGCCCTCGGAGAATGTCCTGACCGGTCTTGCCTATGTCGATCTGACGGAGCTGACGGATGATGAAGTGATCGAGACCATGAGTGAGGCCGAACAAGCTCAGCTATCACTCCTGCCCGACGCCGACCGATCGGCTTATCTTAGTCGCTACCGGGCCGAGCGGGCCGATACGTATGATAGCGTGATGGAGCGCCTGGGCTTTGTCTCGGCCGAGGAGCCGTCCTCGATCAGTCTCTACCTGTCGGATTTTGACTCCAGACAGCTCGTACTGGATCTGATCGATCAATACAATGATGAAAAAACGGTTCAGGATAGAACCGAAGAAGTCATCGGCTATACCGACGTGGTCGGTCTGATGACCACCTCGATCACCGACATCATCGATATCATCTCGTATCTTTTGATCGGCTTTGTCTCGATCTCGCTGATCGTTTCATCGATCATGATCGGCATCATCACCTATATCTCCGTCCTCGAGCGGACAAAGGAGATCGGGATCCTTAGAAGCATCGGTGCCTCCAAGGGCGATATCAGCCGGGTGTTCAATGCCGAAACTGCCCTGATCGGTCTGGCCTCCGGTGGACTTGGCATTGTCATCTCGCTCCTACTGACCGTCCCGATCAATCGCTTGATCGAGCGGCTAAGCGGAGCTCAAAACATCGCCTTCCTACCGCCAGGCGCCGCCTTTCTCCTGGTGGTGATCAGTCTGGGCTTGACGATCCTGGCCGGTCTTATCCCCTCTCGCATGGCAGCGACCAAGGATCCGGTCATTGCTCTAAGAACAGAATAGAAATCCTTTAGGAGGAAGCACCAAGCTTCCTCCTTTTCATCCGACGAATGTCAACTCATGAAATTCATGAATCACATAGAAGACAAGAAAACCCACCCGGACGGGCAATGTCATTAAGTTAGCTATAACCATCATGACTCAAACATGACCCAAGAGGAATTGAATCAGCTTATTTGTCCCCAAAGGGATAGATAAGCTGATTTTTCTTGTTTCGAGACAGCACAAATAGCCG
>DUPT01000033.1 GCA_012838225.1 Tissierellia bacterium | reverse complement strand
CTGAGAGATCAGCCGATCGAACACGTACTGCTGGTCGGCGGTGAACAGGCCATCTCTGAATTGGTCGCTCAACAAATCCGTTTGATCATCAACGGTTTGGACTGACCCCCTAGCAGGCATAGTAAAGATCCCCCAAAAATCGGGGGATCTTTTGCTTAGGCTAAAAAGTCAATTATACAGACTGCGTTAAAGTAAATGGATCACACCCAGGCTCGCCAGGTAGACGATCAGCCCGGCGGCCAGCACACCCAGTGCCAGCACCGGAAAGGCCTGTCTCTTTGGGATCCGTAGCACCACCGCTGCCAAAGCGCCTGAATAGGCCCCGGTCGACGGTAGGGGGATGGCCACAAATAAAAACAAGGCCAACAGGATGGCTCGGCGGTGGTTATTCACCTTTTCGACGGTCCTTCGTTGATACTTGATCACCCACTGATTGAGCTTCTTAAGAGACCGGCGCCGACTGAGCCAGCGAAAAAACGGCTCCAACAAAAACAGCAGCCAAGGGATGATAAAGATATTGCCCAGCACCGGCAGAAGAAAATCCAGCGGCCGAGGGATGCCATTGGCCATCGCATAGGGAATCGCCCCTCGGACCTCGCTGATCGGTGCCATGGCCAGTAGCAGAGTGATCAGGTAGTGTTTCATTTGCCCATTTCGTCGGCTATCAGCTCTTTGGCTCGCTTGATCGCTTCCGTGATGCCTTCATAGCCGGTACAGCGACAGATATTTGATGCCAACCAGTTGTTGGTGATCGCTTCGTCGGCCTCAGGATGCGTCTCAAGCATCGCCTGGGCATTCATGATAAAGCCGGCGGTACAGTAGCCGCACTGAAACCCCTGCTTTTCAATAAAAGCTTGTTGGACCGGGGTATCCTTTAAGCCCTCGATCGTTGTAACGTCTCTGCCTTCGACGTCTAAGGCCAGCATCAGACAAGACTTTACCGGCACGCCATCCAGAAGCATCGTACAGGCGCCGCAGTCTCCGTTTAGGCAACTCCCCTTTTGACCCTTTAGGCCGATTCGATTTCTGACGACATGAAGCAGGGTCTCATCGACATCAAATCGGACGAATACCGTTTCGCCGTTTAGTCTGAATTCCATTTGGACATGATCTTCATACTGCTTCATCCGGGGCCCCCTTCGCCAGTTCGATCCTTAGGAGTTTTTCTCGATAAGCGCTGCTTCCGCGATCATTTGTGACCGCCTGGAAATGATTAAAGATGTCGTCTTGCTTCCACTCGTCGAACCAACCGTACTGCGGAACACTGCCATAGCCCGACAGGCCGACAAAATAGCCGCGATCGGCTTTGACCGCCAGATAGGTCATGAGTGGATAATCGACGACCGAGCTCGTGGTATAGCGGTTATGCCGATACGGCCGCTCTGACCGGTCCAGATGGAACTGATACACCAGCTCGCCCGGCTCTAGTCGGAGGAATTTATCAAATCGGTCCTCGAGCCTTTGGCGGATCATCTCGCCCTCCGAGAAGATCGTGACCTCGGCCTCCATCGCTAAGAGAGGCAATACCGCTTCTCTAAAGGGCAGCTTGCCACAGACATTTCCTCCGATCGTCAGATGATTCCTCACCGTCCGATCCGCCACGAACTGCCCCACATCATAGAACATCCTAGGGCTTATCAGCTCATTCAAGGGCACACAGGCCCCGATCGTATCATCGCTTAGCTCTATCATTCCGGGGAGCTGTTTGATATCGATCCACGCTGCCTGTTTGATCTTTCGCAGGCGATAGTCCGCCATGATCTCGGTACCGCCGGAATAAAAGAGCGGTTTATCAGGATAGTCTTTTAGAAGCTCCGTCAACTCTTCAAATGTTTGGGGACGATACAGCTTATTCATCGGTCTCCTCCATCACAAGACGTTCAGGGGTAAAGGGGATGTGATTGATCGGCCGGTCAAGAGCACGCGATAGGGCATTCGAGATGGCCGCCGGCATACCGGTGATCCCGGGTTCACCCAGACCCCTCACGCCATACGGTCCATCGAGCTGAGGTGTCTCCAAGAAGAACACATCATAGACCGGCTGCTCATTATAGCGCATGATCTTATGATCGCGCAGGTTTTCATTTGTGATCTGGCCGCGTGAATTGTGTCGAAAGCCTTCGTAGATCGTATAGCCGATCCCCATCGACATCGCACCGACCACCTGGCCTCGGGCCAGGTCGGGATTGACCACTTTTCCGACATCCATCGCACAGATGGCTCGTTCGATTTTAAAGGTACCGGTCTGCGGATCTACCAATAGCTGCACCCCATGGGCACCGATGGTCCACTCCAGGTCGGGCTTGCCTCGACCGGTGGCCGGATCGATTCCGGTCAGCTTATGGGCAATATAGCGGCCTCGCCCAATGATCTGTCCCTTGATGGCATTGCCATTGGGGAAGACATAGCCTAGAGCGATCTCAGAAAAGCTTAAACCGTTTTCCGGGTGATCCTTTTCATAGACTCGGCCCTCACCATGCTCGAGGTGTTCTTTTGGCACATGAAGCACCGCTTCGGCTGTTTCATACAGTTGGACCAGCGCGTCCTCGGCGGCTTCGACGGCAGCTGAT
>DUPT01000032.1 GCA_012838225.1 Tissierellia bacterium | reverse complement strand
CGGCTATTTGTGCTGTCTCGAAACAAGAAAAATCAGCTTATCTATCCCTTTGGGGACAAATAAGCTGATTCAATTCCTCTTGGGTCATGTTTGAGTCATGATGGTTATAGCTAACTTAATGACATTGGCCCCGCGGGGCGTTTTCTACTGTCTATCTGTTTTTCCATTGCCATTGGTCTGGTTGGACTGGTGAAGATACATCTGCTTGTATTCGCCGTCCAGGCGGATCAATTCTTCATGATCACCGGCCTCGACGATCCGGCCCTTATCCAGCACAAAGATTTGATCGGCCTCGCGAATGGTTGAGAGCCGGTGAGCGATCAGCAGTGTCGTTCGGCCTTTCTTCAGCCGCTCGACCCCGCGTTGGATGAGCTGCTCCGTCTCGGAGTCGATATTGGCGGTCGCCTCATCCAGTACCAAGATCTTGGGATTTTTGGCCAGCGCCCGGGCGAAGCTTATGAGTTGTCTCTCACCGGCTGAGAAGGTGGCGCCTTTTTCAGTGATCGGGGTATGCAACCCCTGCGGATGGCGATCGAGAAACTCCCGGCCGCCGACATCGATAAAGGCCTGATAGGCCATGTCCTCGGTGATATCGGGATTGCCCAGTGTGACATTGGAGAGGATGGTGCCGGTAAACAGGTAGGGGTCTTGGAGCACGATCGCCACATGCTCACGAAACCGCCGACGCGGCAGCTCCGTGATGGGACGGCCATCGATCAGGATCTGACCGTGCTGCGCCTCATAGAAGCGCAGCAGCAGATTCATGATGGTCGATTTACCTGAGCCGGTATGACCGACAAAGGCGGCCGTTTTTCCCTGCTCGACGGTGAAGCTGACATCCTTTAGGACATACTCTCCATCCTTATAGTAGAACGACAGATGCTCGAAGGTGACATCCCCCTTGACCTCGATCGGCTGATGGCTCTCTTGGCTGAGGCCGGGCTGCTGGAGCAGACTGAAGATGTGATCGCTGGCCACATTGGCTCGCTGGAGCTGTCCGATCCGGTCCAAGACGTTTTGCGACTGATCATAGATCTTCATCATATAGGAGATGAAGACATAGAGGATGCCGACACTAACCGGATAGGCTCCGGTGATATGGCCGTAGCCGAAGTAGAGCAGGATGGTGCCGATCGTGAAATAGCGTAGAAAGCCGATGGCATTGAAGCTCGAGTAGCTCATGAGCTTAGTCATGCCGAGCTGAGCTCCGTAGATCGTATCATTGATCTGCGAGAAGCTCTGATAGGTCGACTCCTCCTGGGTGAAGGCCTGGATGATCTCCATCCCCTGGATATTCTCATTCAGGGAGGCGTTGAGCTCTGAGAGATTGGACCGATAGACGGTGTTTAGCTCCGTGCTTTTCTTGCGATAGTCCATGATCACCCAGCCGATGATCGGCAGCGGGATGGCTGCGATCAGGGCCAGCTTCGGGTCCAGCAGCAGTAGGCTGCCGTAGATGCCGATCAGGTAGAGGGCGGCGGTGCTTAGGTTACTCAGTACCACCTGAAACAGGATGATGACATCCTTGGTATCATTGGTGACGCGAGAGACTACCTTGCCGGCCGGCAGGGAGTCAAAATACTGGATCGGCAATGTCTGGACGTGACGAAACAGATCCTCTTGCATATAGCGACTGACCTTATGAGCGCCTCGCTGAAAGAAGATCAGGCTGAGAAAGCGAGTCAGTGCCGACAAGGCGATCAAACCACCGTAGAGCACGACCAGTTGGATGAAGACGTCGTAGTCTCTCGTTCCGATGCCCTCGATCAGCTCGTGATCGAGGATGCGGGCAATGATGCGCGGGGCAAACAGGTCGGCTACGACCGTCAGCAGCGCCATCAAAAGTCCGCCCAGGAGGATCGTTTGGGTCCGCTTGGCATAGCCCAGAAGCTTCTCCAGCCGATAGTTTTTAGAGGTCGCCATAGCTATCACCTCCTTCCAATTGTTGATGGAGGAATTGGTCGCGATACCAGCCCGGGCTCTCGAATAGCTCCTGGTGGGTGCCGCGCTGGATGATCCGTCCCTCCTCCAGGACCAGGATCAGATCCGCGTGGGCGATGGCTGAGAGCCGGTGAGCAGTGATCAGGTTGGTTTTGCCGCGACGATACTGCTGGATCGAGGCCAAGATATTGGCCTCGGTCGTGGCATCGACGGCCGACAGCGAGTCGTCCAGGATCAGGATCTCCGGATCACCCAGCAGCGCTCGGGCGATCGAGATCCGTTGCTTTTGGCCGCCCGATAGGGCGATGCCCTTTTCACCGGTCATCGTTTCAAGACCGTGGGGAAGCTGAGCCAGATCCTTGATAAAGTCGGCTTGCCGGAGCACCTCCTGAAGCCTCTCAGACGTGATCGCTTCATGAGAGCCCAGCCGAATGTTTTGTTCGATCGTCTTTGAGAATAAGACGTGCTGCTGAGGGACATAGCCGATGGCTTCTCGGATCGTTTGGACCTGGTAGTCCTCGATCGGCTTGTCGCCCAGATAGAGGCTGGCCGGCTCGATCGGATAGAGGTGCATCAGTTGGCGCACCAGGCTCGTTTTGCCCGAACCGATCTTACCGACGATGCCCAGGGTCTTGCCATGGGGCAGCCGGAAGCTGATATCTTTTAGGACCGGTTCGGTCGAATTGGGATAGCTGAAGCTGAAGTCATCAAAGGTGATGTCCCCGCCACCGGGATAGGCCGGATGGTCTTCGATCGGGACCTCTTCTTGATAGTCAAACAGCTCCTGGATCCGGTCCATCGCCGTCGAGGCCTGTTCGCTGACGGTGATGAATTCCCCGAAGGCAAACATCGGCCAGACCAGCATATCGAGATAGATGGTGAAGCTGATGAACTTGCCCAGACTGAGCTCGCCCAGCGAGATCAAACGCGCTCCGACCAAGAGGGCAATGATGAAGCTGATGCCCGGGATCAGACGAGACAGGACCGGATAATAGGCGATGATGGTCTGAAACAGGATATTCTTGGTGTAGTTGTTCTCGGCCAAGTCCTGAAAGCGAGCCATCTCATAGTCCTCTTGACCATAGGCCCGAACGACGCGCACCCCCGAGACATTCTCGAGCACCTTATCATTTAGGCTATCAAAGGCCTCCTGCGACTGCTTATAGTAGAGGGTGATCTTGTCCTCAAATCTCTTAGTAAACACGATCAAAAGCGGCATCGGTATGACGGCCAGGAGCGTCATCTTCAGGCTGATGGTGGAGGCCATGATGATCAGGATGACCAGCGGAAAGAGCGTGGCATCGATCAGACTCATAAAGCCAAAGCCGGCAAAATCACTCAGGGCCGTGACATCATTGGTGCTCTTGCCCATGAGCGAGCCGGTGGTGTTCTTCTCATAGAAGATGGGACTTTGGTGCAAAAACTTACGCATCAGCCGGCGGCGGGTGTTGCGGGCGATCTGATCCGACCCCATAAACAGATAGTAGGACCAAATATAATTGCCGATATAATTGAAGATCAGCGCTGCCAGCAGGATACCAAGCTGCATGAGTAGGCCGTTTAGATCGATCCGTCCGCTATTGATGCGGTCGGTCAGATCCCCGATCATCCTAGGCGGGATCAGGGCAAAGATATAGCTGATGAGCAGCACACTGAGCGCGATGGCATATTTTTTTCGATAGTAGTGGATGAACCACTTGATCTTGCCAAAGGTTTGAAACAGCTTGATCACTTCCTCTCAGGATATTCACACAAAAAAACACACCCGCTACAGGTGGGTGTGGTCTGTAAAAGGGTTGGATCCCTGATCTAGATACCAAACAGGGAGGTCTGCAGTTGTGTGTAGTTTGAACGATGCTTTGTCATGGATAGCGACCTCCTTTCATAAGATATTTTCAGGTTAGCAGATTGGTACAGAGGTGTCAATCAGAAAACACACTTTTTAATAAAATCTTATTCATCGGCTCGAGCAGGCCGCGCCCGGTTTGTCAGGACCGGCCCAAACATGATATTCTAAGACTAAATCAACAGTGAAAGGTTGGGCGATAGGCCCAAAGGATAACCATGCATAAAATCTATATCGCCGAGTCACATGATCCCAGAATCAATCTGGCCGCCGAAGAGATCATGACCCGAGAAGCCAAGATGGGTGAGGTGACGTTCTTTTTGTGGCAGAACCAAAATACCGTCGTGATCGGACGCAATCAAAACCCCTATAAAGAATGCGATCTGGGCGCGATCGAACGAGATGATGTCACCTTGATCCGTCGCTTGAGCGGCGGCGGGGCGGTCTTTCACGATCTGGGCAATCTGAATTTCAGCTTCTGTGCCCACGATAAGGACTATTCGCTCGAAAAGAACCTCAAGGTCATCATCGGTGCCATCCAAAAATTCGGACTGCCGGCTGAGTTTTCGGGACGCAATGATATCCTGCTCGATGGCAAGAAATTCTCAGGCAATGCCTTTAGCCGCATTCGGGCCAACAATTGCCATCACGGCACGATCATGGTCGATGTCGATATGACGAAGCTGTCGAACTATCTCAATGTCCCGCCGCTGAAAATGCAGGCCAAGGGCATTCAGAGTGTGCGCAGCCGTGTCACCAATCTGATCGATTATGCCCCCGATATGACGATCGAGCAACTGATCGACAAGCTGATCGAAGCCTTCCAAGAGGTCTTTGGTCCCTCGCACGAGCCGATCGTGATCGATGAGGCGTTTCTACAGGGACATGAGAGTGCCGACAAGTATCAGACCTGGCAGTGGAATGTCGGGACCAGCCCGGCCTATGAAGTGCACTTCGAGAAGAAGTTTGATTGGGGCTTGACCGACTGGCATATCGATATCAATCAGGGAAAAATCGCCCGGGTCAAATTCTTCAGTGACGCCTTGGTCGAGACCGATTTTCGGCAACTCGAAACCGACCTGATCGGGACCGAGTATCGAAAGCCGGCGATTCGATCGGTCTTTTCTCAGGTCGAACCGATCCAAGTCCGAGACGATCTTCTAGCCTGGCTTGATGAGCTCGAAATCGGAGGCTAGAATGAAGAAGCTTGGGCTGTTGCTGCTGGTCATACTGCTGGTCGGATGCCGATCAGAGGCGCCGCTTGAGCGCAATATGGGTCTGCATGAGGTGATGTATTTTGTCATGACCGACCGCTTTTATGACGGGGATGAGACGAACAATCACGCCGTCAACAAAGCCGATCTGGCGAGCTTTCACGGCGGTGATTTTAAAGGCCTGCGTGAGAAGCTCGACTATATCGAGGACTTGGGGGCAACAGCCATCTGGATCACACCGGTCCAAAAGAACACGCCGGGCGGCTATCACGGCTACTGGATCGATGATTTCTATGCCATCGAGCCCCACCTGGGCACGATCGATGATCTTCGGGCCCTGGTGAGAGATATGCATTCACGCGATATGAAGCTGATCGTCGATTTTGTCGTCAATCATGCCGGCTATGACTCCGACCTGCTTCGCGACCATCCGGACTGGTTCCATCCCGACAAAGCCATCCACAACTGGAGTGATAAGACGCAGGTGGAGACGGGTTGGTTGGCCGGCCTGCCGGATTTCGATCAATCCAATCCCGAGGTGGCAGACTATCTGATCGACTCGGCCCTGTGGCTGATCGAGGAGACCGGGATCGACGGCTTTCGCCTCGATACCGTCAAGCATGTCTCACCGGAATTCTGGACCACCTTCACCACTGCCATCCGGGAAAAGCACCCTGATTTTTTCTTTATGGGCGAGGTCTATGACTACAATCCCCCGGTACTCAACCACTATAAGCAGGTGGGGATCGACGGGATGCTGAACTACCCGATGTATCGGGCCATCCAGGCGGCCTTTCGGCCGGGGGGATCGATGCAGGCCATCTCGGCCGTATATGAGCGCGCCAAGAACGATCCGACACCTCATCTCAACGGAATGTTTGTCGATAACCACGACAATATGCGCTTTTTGACACAGGTGGATCCATCGGGCGAGGACTATCTGCGCCAGGCCATCACCTTTATCATGACGACCCGCCAGATCCCGGTGATCTACTATGGGACCGAGGTCGGCTTAGAGGGGGGAGAGGATCCGGACAATCGGCGTCCGTTTCCGTGGGAGCGGACCGACAATATCCTCGAGCCGCTTTGGAGCAAACTGATCGAGTTACGAAATGATGACATTTATCTAAACGGGCGTGTGGTATTATTAGACACAACCGATGACTATATCCTCTATGAGATCGTCTGGCAGGAAGACCGATATATCATTGGTATGAACAATGGCAATGAAGCCGTCAGTCTCACCTGGGAGATCACCGGACTGACGAATTTTCTACACCCGGATCAGGCGGTCGATTTCATCTTGCCGCCCCGGGGGATCGTGATCTATCGGAGCAATTGATGTTTTTCTTTTGGAGAAATAAAGACCGGCCACAAGATCCAAGGCTTGAGGCTGTCCCGACCTGGAACGGGCTGGCCCGTATCCAGGGCCTTGGGACAAAGCCTGATGCCGGCGATATCCTGATCGTCTTCAACCGCTTTGCCAAGCTCCCCTTCTATGGCGACAAGCAGCGTTTGAGCTATGAGGTCAGAGAGGGCTATGTTCGCCTGGAGCGCTGCTTCGGCAGCCGAGGCTGCTTCGTCATTCGAATGGCCCTGCCTGTCACCACCAAGGAAGTGCTCGATTTTCCGGTGACGGATCGCCGGGCCTTCATGCGGGCGGTCAAGGCCAATCCGACCTATCAGTCAATCAAAAAAGTGCCCCTGGAGGCACTCAGTATCGCCTTTGAGAGCTAGCTTCGGCCGGCTCATTTTTTTAGCCTATTTCCAAGCCATGAGCGCTTCAGATCGATCGCCCTGACCGGGCAGATCTCATGACAGCAAAAGCAACTGATACAGTGATCATAATCACAGACCGGTCGCCGGTTCTGATCCATCGTGATGACTTTAGCCGGACAAATCTCGGCGCAACGGGCGCAGCCAATGCATCGCTCGTGTCGAAAGATCGGCTTTGAGCGGATGGCCTTGGCCAGACGGTGATGGATGGAGCCCGGCACCCAGGCCGGCAGGAAGGTCACCGGTGAGGAGGCCGGCAGCCGAAAGGGCGTTACGGTGATCTCATCGCCTGCGATGGTCGGGCTCTGACTGAGAAGACCACGTCCCATCGCGGAGCGGATCGTCGGGACGAGTGCTTCATCGATGCCGATCAGCCTTAGCACCGCCCGGTCTAACTGGTGGGGTGAGCGAGCGGCCGCTAGAAAGCCGGATCGGACCGGCTGACCGCCGCTGGGACCGTCTCCCTCCATCGACACGATGCCATCGATCAGGTGATAATCGGCTGCGACGTATTCGGCGACATCGACCAGGTGGTGGCCAAAGGCCGAACTGTCGGGCAGGCGGAAGTGATGATTGGCCTTGGTCAGTCCCGGGATCACCCCGTACAGATTTTTGACTGCTCCGGTATAGGTCATCATGCCATGGGTCTTGCACTTGGGGAGATTGATGATCAGGTCGGCCTGCTTGATCACATTCAAGACCTCGAAGCGGTGCAAGGTCTTAGCGGAGGTCAGCTCGGCTAAGAAACAGCTGAGATCGAAGTTTAGCTTGGCCCCGGTCCGCTCGGCGACGCCCATCATGCCGGTGGCCCGATAAACCGCCTCGAGCAGAGACGGCCGAAAGGGACCGCCGGGCGAATCGGCGATGATCACCTTCATCCCGCGGTCGATCAGGTGCTTGGCAACGGCCTCCACAATGGTTGGGTGAGTGGTGATGGCTCGATCGGGAGTGGCCATCATCAGTAGATTTGGCTTTAGCAGTGCTGTTTTTTGAGGGATGATTTTGTCGGCGATCGGGTCGAGCAGCTCATCCACCAGCGGCTCGATCAGCCTAGGATCATATTGTCTGATAGCGCGAAATTCAACGATCATCAGGTTGTCTCCTTCATAGCCTACGAATAAAAACTCAATTCTATATATATATGTAGGAATTCTTGGTATAATGGGATGGGGGTAATCAATGAAACAAGGTTCTTATCGCATCCGTTGGGAAAATCTAATCAGCCGTCATGTCGAGGAAGCCAGGCTCGATGTCGAGAGACGAGATATCTTTGTCTCAAGCGATCTGCTGAGCGACTCGATGTATTATTCGATCCACTTCGATGTCGATTGGCAGCTCGATGATTTTGAGCTGACTGTCGATGGTGAGCGTTTGTTCCACTGCCAGCAAAAGATGAACGGCATGTGGGTCGATCGCATCGCCAAACGGATCATCGAGGAGTTCAAGGGCTTTGAATACTTTGACCTCAATATTACACCCTTGACCCATATCATGGCAACCAAACGTCTGGAATTGGCGCCGGGTGAATCACAGACACTCGATGTGGCTCTGTTTGATGTGGCCGGTGGCAGCTACCGGGCGGTCAAGCAGACCTATACCCGACTCGATGATGCCGGCTTTTTGTTCCAAGACGAGACCGAGGAGCGGACGATCCATGTCAATGAGGAGGGGATGATCACCGAAGAAGCGGGCCGCTTTAAGATGCTCGACTTTCAGATCTGGTAGACGGATACCACTCAACGATCATTAGAGACCTTTTAGGGGTCTCTGTTTTTTTGCTTTTTAGGGACTGCTCCGGGTTAATATTAATTCCAGTCAATAAACATCGGCGACTGATTGACAAAGACAACCAAATTTATTAATATAAGTTCAATAAAACTCCGAAGGAGGGGAAAATGAAAAGAGCGTTAACGCTATTACTTAGTCTGATTATGATCATCGGACTGTTTACCAGCTGTACTCCGGCGGCGCCCGGGGCGGACACCGGTGGCGATACCGGGGAAGTGGTAAAGGTTGGCTGGATCGGTTCACTTACCGGTGACCAAGCGATCTGGGGGCAGTGTGAGCGAAACACCATTCAAATGTTGGTCGACGAGGTCAATGATAACGGCGGCCTGCTGGGGAAAACGCTCGAACTGGTAGCGCTTGATACCCAGGGCAAGGGGGAGGAGGCCTATACGGTCACTCGTCGTTTGATCGAACAAGACGGTGTCATCACGATCCTGGGGCCGAACTCATCCGGTGAAGCGCTGGGAACGATCCCGGCCCTCGAAGCCGGCGGCGTACCGGATATCGCGACCGTTGCGACCAATCCCAAGGTCACCTTCGATAATGGCAAGGTCAATCCGTATAACTTCCGGGTCTGCTTTATCGATCCCTATCAGGGCTCGGTGGCGGCGGCCTATGCCTTCAACGAAATGGGCAAGACCAAAGCGGCCGTCTTGTATGACCAATCTCTCGACTATTCGACCGGCCTGACAGAGTTCTTTATCGAGCAGTTTGAGAAGCTGGGCGGAACGATCGTCGCTAAGGAAGCGTTCAACTCCGGCGACCAGGAATTCAAGACTCAGCTGACCAAGATCAAATCGGCCGAGCCGGATGTGCTGTTCCTGCCTTATTTCTTTAAAGAAGTCGGTCTGACGGCCAAGCAGGCCCGTGAGCTCGGACTCGATGTCGATCTGATCGGCGGCGATGGCTGGCCATCCGAGCAGCTGTTTGACATTGCCAAGGATGAGATGCAGGGCGGACTGTTTGTCAATCACCTCGACTATGCCGATCCGGCGGTCCAGGACTATACCAAGCTCTATACCGATGAATTCGGTAAACCCCCGGAGCTGAACGGCTTCTTGGCTTGGGACGCCTTCAAGGTATTTGAAGCGGCCGTCAACAAAGCCAACAGCCTCGATCCCGAGGATATCACCAAGGCCCTTGAGGGCATCGAGGTCCAGGGTATCACCGGCTTTATCAAGATCGATCCGGAGACCCACAATCCGATCGGTAAGGAAGCAGCGATCCTTCGGATCGAGGGCGAAGAATACAAATTCGTCACCAAGTACTCTGTCGAGTAATACTTCCCGGAGGGGAGCCTAGGCTCCCCTTTTTTTAGAAGGGATCGGTCATGGAAAAATTTATCCAGTTTTTGATCAACGGGATCGCCATCGGCAGCATCTATGCCTTGATGACGGTGGGCTATTCCTTGGTCTACAGTATTATGAACTTCTCAAACTTTGCCCATGGCGGGGTCATCATGCTGGGGAGTTATTTCGGCTTCTTTGCCATCACCATCCTAAAGGCACCGTTTTGGCTGGCGGCGCTGATCGCGATGACTGGCACGACGCTTCTGGCGGTGGTGATCGAGCGCTTGGCTTATGATCCGCTCAGACGCCGTCAAGCGCCGTCGCTCTACTATATCATCAGTGCGATGGGGATCTCAATCTTTTTGGAGAATATCGTTTTGGCGACGCTGGGGGCTGATTTTCGCAATTATCCGCCGTTGTTTCAAACGTCCGGTTTCTATATCGGTGGGATCTCGATCGGTAAGTTGGATGTGCTGATCCTGGTGGTCGGAACGATCAGTCTATTCGGTTTGATGTGGCTGATCGAAAAGACCAAGATCGGTCTGGCCATCCGGGCCACCAGCTTCAACCTAAGGGCCGCCAATCTGATGGGTGTCAATACGGAGTTTGTTATCTTTGTCGTGTTCGGTCTGGGGGGCCTATTGGCTGGGCTGGCCGGGGTGATGTATGGCCTGCGCTATACGGTCTGGCCTCAGATGGGCCTGATCACCAATAAAGCCTTCGTGGCGGCCGTGTTTGGCGGATTGGGCTCACTGCCCGGTGCCATCGTCGGCGCGATATCGCTTGGCATCATCGAGGCCATGGCGACCGGTTATATCAGCTCCAATCTAAGGGATCTGATCGCGTTTGTTCTGCTCGTGACGATCCTGGTGGTTCGGCCATCAGGGATCATGGGCAAGGCCACAGAAGATAAGGCATAGGAGGTCAAGATGAGTTGGGCATATATCACGACTGTTTTGATCATGACCGGCATCAATCTGCTGGCCGTTATCGGTCTGTCGGTCCTGACCGGCTTCACCGGACTGTTCAGCTTCGGTCATGCCGGTTTTATGGCGATCGGCGCCTATACCTCGGCCATCCTGACCGTTTGGCTGGGCGTACCGTATTATCTGGCGCTCCTGATCGCGGGTCTGGCCGCCGGCCTGATCAGCCTGGTCATCGGGCGGCTCACTCTGAAGCTAAAGGGCGACTATTTTATCATTGCCACGCTTGGCTTTGGTGAATCGATTAGGCTGCTGTTCAATTGGTTTGATCCGATCGGCGGCTCGCGGGGGTTTCGGATCCCGAGTGAGATCCACTATACCTCACTGAGCGATGTCATCATCATCAATCTGATCGCCTTGATCCTGATCGCCAATCTCATCAACAGTCGACATGGCCGAAACTTCAAGGCTATCCGAGAAGAGGAGATGGCCTCTCAGGTGATCGGCATCAATATCTTCCGCTATAAGATGCTGTCGTTTTTTATCAGTGCGGTGCTGGTTGGGATCGCCGGCGGGATGTTGGCTCATCTGACTCACTTTCTGATTCCGAGAAACTTTGATATGACCAAGTCGACTTTTTTAACGATCATGGTCATCCTGGGTGGGCTCGGGAGTCTGAGCGGCTCGGTCATCGGGACGGTGGTGCTGACCTTTATCCCTGAGTTTTTGCGTAATTTCAATGAGTGGCGCTATGTCATCTTCGGGTTCCTGGTGGTGCTGGTCATGGTGCTTCGGCCGAAGGGCCTGATGGGCGGCTATGAGATCAGTGATCTGCTGCGATGGGTCAAGCGTCGGCTTGTGAGAAGGCGAGGTGAGAAGAATGAGTCTGCTTGAACTGCGTGATGTCACCAAGCAGTTCGGGGGATTGGTGGCGGTCGGTGATGTCAGCCTCACGGTCGAACAGGGTTCGATCCACGGTCTGATCGGTCCCAATGGGGCCGGTAAAACCACCCTCTTCAATCTGATCACCGGCATCTATGGCTTAAGTGGCGGGACAATCTTGTTTGAGAGGGAGCCGATCGATGGCCTGGCGCCGTTTCGGATCGCTCAAAAAGGCATCACCCGAACCTTTCAGAATATCCGCTTGTTTAAGGATCTGAGTGTCTATGACAATGTCTTGACGGCCTGTCATATGAATACGAAGTATTCGGTAGTCGAAGCGCTGTTTCGGCTGCCGGCCAGAAATCAGGGCGAAAAGAAGCTCAAGCAGGAGACCGAGATCCTGCTCGATATCATGAACCTGACGGATCGGCGAGATGTCTCGGCCGGAAATCTGCCCTATGGCTTCCAACGACGCCTAGAGATCGCCCGGGCGGTGGCTCTGAAGCCAACGCTTCTGCTATTGGATGAGCCGGCTGCCGGGATGAATCCGGATGAGACGTTTGAGCTGCTGGAGATGATCAAGCAGGTGAAGCGGGAGTTTGGTCTGACGGTCCTCATCATCGAGCACCATATGGACCTGATCATGAATCTGTGTGATCGGATCATGGTGCTAAACTTTGGCCGTGTCTTGGCCGAAGGCAGCCCGATCGAGATCCAAAACGACCCGGCGGTGGTCCAGGCCTACCTGGGCGAGGGAGGCAACCATGATGCTCGATATTAAAAACCTCCACGTCCACTACGGCGGTATCCATGCCCTAAAGGGCGTTGATATCCAGGTGGAGGAGGGCAAGATCATCACCATCATCGGCTCGAACGGGGCCGGTAAAAGCACGCTGCTAAACGCTTTAAGCGGTGTCATCAAATGCTCCGAGGGAACGATCGAGTTTTTAGGCCAGCCCCTGCCTCGAAAGCCGAATCGGATCGTCTCGGCCGGCATCTCGCAGGTGCCGGAGGGACGCTTGATCTTCGTCAACCTGAGCGTCGAGGAAAACCTTCGGATGGGGGCGTTTCTAAGAAATGACAAGGCCGCCATCGAGGAAGACTTCGCCAAGGTCTATGAGATCTTTCCGCGGCTATTGGAACGAAAGGATCAGATCGCCGGGACCCTCTCAGGCGGCGAGCAGCAGATGCTGGCCATGGGGCGAGGACTGATGAGTGATCCCAGACTGATCTTGCTCGATGAGCCGTCCTTGGGGTTGGCACCGATGCTGGTCAATACGATCTTTGATGTCATCTTGGATTTTAAAGCCCTGGGAAAGACCATTCTGCTGGTCGAACAAAACGCCTATAAGGCGCTATCGATCGCCGATTATGCTTATGTCCTCGAGCAAGGCAAGATCGTGATGGAGGGAGATGCGCCGATGGTGGCCAAAAATCCCGATATCCAGCAGGCCTATCTGGGCAAACGACGAACCTAGACCCGGGCGACCGGGTTTTTTTACTTGGGGCAGGTTCTGGGGTATACTTAAAAACAGCTTAGACATTTAGCCGACCGAGATTGTATCTTAGTCAGACAGGAATGAGTGTGGATATTGAACAAATCTATCATCGTCAGGTGGATACTGTCTACCGGGTGGCGATGATGTACCTGAAAAACCGACCCGACGCTGAGGATATGACGCAGCAGGCCTTCATCAATCTGATGAACAAGCCCGTTGCGTTTGAATCGGAGTCACATGAGAGGGCCTGGCTGATCGTCACGGTCTCGAATCTGTGCAAAAATCAGCTGAGCCACTGGTATAAAAAGAAACGGACCGACTTTGAGGACGTGGCCCCGCTCCTAAGCAGTGAGGACCCTCAGACCGATCACGTTTTGGAGCAGGTGCTAAACCTGCCGAATGAATATAAAACCATCATCTATATGTACTACTACGAGGGCTATTCGACCAGAGAGATCAGTCAATACCTGGAGCTCAACGAATCGACCCTGCGCTCACGGATGCAAAAGGCCCGTGAACTGCTCAAACTGGAATTGGAGGAGGTTCATGAATAAACATCAATTGAAACAAAGCCTGCATGAACTGTCCCCGACGACGGAGCAAAAGCAGGCCATGCTGCGAAATATTCGCCGGGCTCAACCGGATACGTCCCAGCAACGCTTTCGCTGGCTGTGGCGTGTCTCATCGGCCATCGTTGGTCTGGTGATCGTGATCGGACTGTGGCAGCTGCTGCCCCAGCTTCGGTCGGCTCAGGGTGCCCAAGCCCCTGAAGCGATGCCTGAGAAGATCGTCGAAGAAGAGGCGTCGCCGATGGCGGCCGCCGATGAAGCCGCCGCCCAACCCGATCGATTTGTCCTATCCGATGAGGAGTTTGACCGAGAGCTCGCCCAGACGCCGTGGCAGTCTGATCGAACACCGGAGTCGCTGCCGATCTTTATGCCGGGTCTCGACGAAATAGCCGCCTCGGAGGAACGATATGAAGAAGCGGAGATGGAGAGCTCAGGCGACTTAACGCTCGAATCAAACTATACGGCGGCGATCGTCGAGTATGCGGTCCATCGACCGATGGGTGAAGCCGACCATCAGCTGGCCCTATCGGTGACCGATCAGGTGGCGATCATCAGCTTCGAGGAAGCCAAACAACGTCTAAGCGATCAGGTCGGCGGACTGGGTCCGACCGATATCACCGCCGGCTACCTAAGCTACACCCGGCCGGAGGAGGCGTCACTGATCCACCCGATCTATCGCTTCCGCTATCAGATCGATGGCCAAGAGACGATTGGCTATGTCGATGCCCGACAATAGATAAATTGAATCGATTCATTCCATAAATTGGGTAAATAGATAGACAGGCGATATGACGACTCGATTATGGAGGTTTTGAATGAAGAAGATCCTGTCGATCGAATACTGTACCGGCTGAGGCTATCTGACAAAGGCCGTGAGCCTGGCTCAAAAGGTACTCGATCAAAACAAGAATGATCTGGCCGAACTCCGACTGATTCCATCCTCGGGCGGCGTATTTGAGATCACCCTGGAGGATGAGCTGCTTTTTTCTAAAAAAGCGTTGTCCAGATTTCCCGAAGAGGACGAAGCGGAGTGCCTCGTCCAACAAAAGTTAACAGACTAATACTAATCTATAGCCAAAAAATAAACTTAACGAACCACAAGAAGAAAGCTCAAGGACAAGCCGGTCCTTGAGCTTTTAATTCGTGAGGCTTGGTTTGTCCGGGACCGACTCGGGCCGCCGAGCGATCAACTGATAGATCAGGTGGACCAGGATCATGGCAATGGCGGTGCCGCCAAAGACATCGCTTGGCCAGTGGACTCCGAGATAGACCCGGGAGAATCCGATGATCACGATCATAGAGATACAAAACCGGCGCCAGTACTTATTTGTCGGAGCGATCAGCATCAGCAGCAGGTAGAAGGCGGTATTACTCATGGCGTGACCGCTGGGAAAGGAATAGCTCGTCTCGATGGCGATCGGTGAGAGATCGGGCCGGGGCCGCTCGATGAGCGTCTTTAGCCATTCGCTCAGACGCCAGATTGCCAAGGTACCAAGCGGGATGGCCAGTGCCAGTCGGCGGTCCGGTCGAAACAAAACGATCAGGATCAGCAGATTGATCGGGACCAAAAAGTAGACATAGCCCAGCCAACTGAAGGCCTCCATCAGCTTGGTCAGCACCGGCAGGCGCAGCTGATAGACCCATTGGCTGAGTGTCTCATCGAGAAAAGACGCCCAGAAAAGAGCGGTCAGGCCGGCCAGGACCGATGTCACGATCATCATTCGTTTTGTCATAGACTTCCTCTTGTTGGTGGGGGAGTGATTTGTGGTATATATTTCTATAGTACCATAAAAGGAGAACATAGTATGAAGCCGGAAATCGTCAATCTGCCCGATAGAATGATACTGGGAATCCCGCATAAAGGCGTCAATGAATACACTGCCATCGCCTCTGCCTGGGAGGAGTTGGCCGAACGGATCGAAGAGATCGAGGGAGTCAAGACCGATACCGAGTTCTATGGTGTGTGTGAACCCTTATATCAGGGAGAGGATCGGATCACCTATCTGGCCGGCGTCGAGGTCGAGAAGGTCAATCAAGTGCCCCACGGCATGCAGGCCTGGTTCATTTCTCACCATCAGTACCTGGCCTATCCGCATGAGGGCCCGGCCAATACCATCGGCTCAAGCTTCGATCGGATCTATCATGAGATCCTGCCGGAGATGGGGCTCTACCCGACCGAGGACTATGATATCGAGGTCTACTCCGAGAAGTTTTATGCCGCCGAGGAGCCGGTCATCATGATCTATGTACCGGTCCAAAATGAGCCTTGGCCTGATCGCAACTCCGAGCCCTATCGCCGGATACGAAAAAAGCTGATCGATGAAGACACCATGGTGTTTGAAGACGAAAGTAATCCTCATGAAACAGATCTTTGATCGCTATTCGCTTCGGAGCTATCAGGACCGTCCCGTCGAAAAAGACAAGATCGACCGACTGATCAAGGCCGGCTTTCAGGCGCCCAGTGCCCATAATCAGCAGGCCTGGGAGGTCGTCGTGATCCGGGACAAGGACACGCTCCACCGGTTGTCTGATGTGTCGAAATATTTCATTTGTCTGCAGCAGTCCCCCTTGGCCATCGTTACCCTGGCCAATAAAAGCGATCTGGTGACACCGGAATTTTGGCAACAGGACTTGGCCGCACTGTCCCAAAATATCCTGTTGGAGGCGGTCCACTTGGAGCTGGGGGGTGTCTGGTTGGGCGTGGCTCCCAGACGAGAGCGGATGGCTCATGTCGCCGATATCCTGGGACTACCTGAGACAATCATGCCCTTTAGCATTCTGTCGATCGGCTATCCGAAGAAGCCGAGAAGCGGTCGTGAGCGGTCGTATGAGCATAAGATTTTTTTTGAAACCTATGGCAAGGAGGGTTAGCGCAGGCTAGCCCTTTTTGGTCGAACAAGGAGGTCCCATGAAGCGATACCTGGAAGTTACCGGACAAGGCAGTGCCACCCAACGAGCCGATCAGGTGGTGATCAGCCTGAGCCTGATCGCCAAACAGCCTGATTACGCCGCAACCCTAGCCCAATCGGCCAATCAGCTCACCGAGCTCCAGCAGTCCCTGGAGGCCTTGGGCTTCGATAAAGAGATCATCCAGACGAGAAATTACCGGCTGAACACAAGCTATGAGCCCGATCCGTCATCACCGATCTATCGGACCGTCTTTGATGGCTACCGACTGGTCCACGATCTGATGATGAGCTTCGATCATGACGATGAAGCGCTCAATCAATTGCTCGACAAGCTCTCAAAGCTCAGTGATAAGCCGGAGTTCCATTTAAGCTTTCGGATCAAGGATCCATCGGCGGCCGAGGAGCTCGCCCTGGAGCGGGCGGTAGCCGATGCCAACCATCAGGCAAAGGAATTGGCTCGGTTGAACGGGGTCCGTTTGGGCATGATCCAAACCATCATGCCGACCCAAACAGGTGGTCCGAGCCTTCGACTGGCTGAGAAGCAGGCGGCCTTCGATATGGAATTTCCCGCCGGAGAGACAGCCATCACCAGAGCGGTGACGATCCGGTTTGCGATCGAGTAACAGCCGACGAAACGTCGGTTTTTTATCGGAAACCGTTGACATTAGAGCCAAAGACGGTATAATAGATATATAGCACTCAATAGGATAGAGTGCTAACAACAGGGGGAAAACATGAACTACGAGAAAATGACAACGAGTGTCATCGAGGCACTCAATCAAGCCAATTTTATAGCCAATGAGTATGGCAATTCCACCATCGATCCCGAGCATATTCTGGCGGGTCTTTTGAGTGGAGAATCCGGCTTTGTCCAGGAGCTGCTGGAAAAGGCCGATGTTTCCGTGCCGGCTTTGCGGACTGATATCGAACAGGCCTTAGGCCGAAAGCCCAAGGTCCAGGGAACGACTCAGCTCTATATCGGCAATGAAGCCAATCATATCCTGATGAAGGCCGAGAAGCTGGCCGGTGCGATGCAGGACGAATTCACAAGCGTCGAACACATCCTGATCGCCCTGGTCGAGACCGATCGCGGCGGGGTCTATTCGATCCTGAAACAGCGCGGTCTGACCAAAGAAAAACTGATGGCGGCCCTAAAAGAGATCCGAGGCTCTCAGCGTGTCACCTCACAAGAGCCGGAGGGCACCTATAATGTCCTGAAAAAATACGGCGATGATCTGGTCCAACGAGCCCGCGACAACCTGCTCGATCCGGTCATCGGTCGAGACGAAGAGATCCGCCGGGCGGTCCGGATCCTGTCGAGAAAAACCAAGAACAATCCGGTCCTGATCGGTGAGCCGGGCGTCGGTAAGACCGCTGTCGTAGAAGGCTTGGCTCAGCGGATCGTAAAGGGCGATGTACCGGAGAGCCTAAAAGACCGGACCATCTTTGCCCTCGATATCGGGGCCTTGGTCGCCGGTGCCAAATACCGCGGCGAGTTTGAAGAGCGGCTTAAAGCTGTTTTAGAGGAAGTCAAAAAAAGCGATGGCCGGATCATTCTGTTCATCGATGAGCTCCACCTGATCGTGGGGGCCGGTCGAACCGAGGGGGCGATGGATGCCGGCAATATGCTCAAGCCCTTATTGGCTCGAGGTGAGCTCAACACCATCGGGGCCACCACCTTGGACGAATATCGCCAATACATCGAAAAAGACGCCGCCCTGGAGCGCCGGTTCCAACCGGTCATGGTCAATGAACCATCGGTCGAGGACGCCATCACCATCTTGCGAGGCCTAAAAGAGCGCTATGAGATCTATCACGGCGTTGAGATATCCGATGGCGCTTTGGTGGCAGCCGCCTCGTTGTCTGATCGCTATATCCAGGACCGCTTCCTGCCCGATAAGGCGATCGACTTGGTCGATGAGGCCTGTGCCATGATCAAGACCGAAATGCAGTCGATGCCGACCGAGATCGATGAGATCCGCCGGAAAATCATGACCAAAGAGATCGAGATCGCGGCACTCAAGAATGAAACGGATGATCGAAGCCTTGATCACCTCGAAGAGGTGAGGCGAGAGGTGGCCGATCTCCAAGAGGAATTCGATGCCCTCCATGCCCGGTGGCAAGCCGAAAAGGCCGCCTCAAGCGAGATCAGCTCACTAAAAGAGCAGATCGATCAGGTGAATCATCAGATCGAGATGGCGCAAAGCCGATATGAGCTCGACAAGGTGGCGGAGCTGACCTATGGCAAGCTGCCGGAGCTGCAGAAGAGATTGGCGGAGGAGCAGGCCAAGGAAAAAGATCATGAGGCCATGGTCAAAGAACGGGTGAGCGAAGAAGAGATCGCGACGATCGTGTCGCGCTGGACCGGCATCCCGCTCGACAAGCTGGTCGAGACCGAACGAGCCAAGCTCTTAAGCCTCGAGGACCATCTCCATGAGCAGGTGATCGGTCAGGATGAAGCCGTGTCTCGGGTGGCCGATGCCATCATGCGCTCACGCGCCGGGGTCAAGGATCCGGATAAACCGATCGGAAGCTTCTTATTCCTGGGGCCGACCGGTGTCGGTAAAACGGAGCTGGCCCGAAGTGTCGCCCGACTGCTCTTTGACAGCGAAAAAAATATGATCCGGATCGACATGAGTGAATACATGGAGAAGCATACGGTGGCCCGACTTTTGGGAGCGCCTCCGGGATATGTCGGTTATGAAGAAGGCGGACAGCTGACAGAAGCGGTTCGGCGTCAACCGTATTCGGTCATCTTATTCGATGAGATCGAGAAGGCTCACTCCGATATCTTCAATGTCTTATTGCAGATATTGGATGACGGCCGAGCCACCGATGCCCAAGGCCGAACGGTCGACTTTAAAAACACCATCATCATCATGACCTCCAACCTGGGCTCTCACTATCTGCTCGATGGGATCGATGAAGACGGCAATATCACCCAGGAAGCGCGCGATTTGATCCAAGGTGAGCTACGACATCGCTTCAAGCCGGAATTCCTAAACCGGCTCGATGAGATCGTGTTGTATAAGCCGCTGACCAAGGCCGATATGCGTCAGATCATCGACCTGCAGGTGAAGGATATCGCTGATCGTTTGAGTGAGCAGCAGGTGGGTCTGGCATTTACTGATGAAGCCAAGGACTTCGTGATCGAAGCCAGCTATGATGTCAACTATGGGGCCCGTCCGATGCAGCGCTATCTGCAGCGGCACCTCGAAACACTGTTGGCTCGAGCCATCCTCAGTGAAACCATTCGCCCGGGCGATACCGCCCTGGTATCGGTCGAAAACGACCAGTTGACGATCAAACGACAATAACCCTTTTTTGCCCATCTTCGGATGGGCTTTTTTATTTGTGGGACCTGCCTAACTGCGTTAGAATGGGCATAGGGAGGATACGCATGAAGGATGGTATCTACGAACAGATCATTAACTCGGAGATCTTTCTGGAGCTTCGCGCTTTGGAGGATGAGAAGCTGATCGAACGAAGTGATCTCGATCAGATGGAGGCGCCGGCTTTGCTGTCGCATTATTTAAGCCGCATCATCGAGCGGTCTCTAGAGATCATTCGGGATGACCGGTCCTCCGAGGCTGGCTCGCTCGAGCGTCAGATCGGATTGGCCAACCGGATCATTGATGTCATCAATGTCACGCTCGGCCATGATTTCACCCAACCCGAGATCCTGCGCCAAGGACGTCTCCTGCAATCGATCACATCAAAGCTTGATCGCTCGGTGGCTCGCCCGATCCGGCCGGAGCTTCCGTTGACCCTAAGTTCACTCTTTACCGGGGATCCGAGTGAGCCCACCATGATGAGTGAATTCCATAAAGAGATCCTCTCGAGCGATGCCATCTATATGATCGTATCCTTTATCATGAAGCGCGGCGTCGTCCTGATCTATGATCAGCTGAAATATTTCAGTGAGGTCTTGAAGCGTCCCATCTATATCCTGACAACGACCTATATGGGAAACTCTCATTTTTCGGCGATTGAGATGTTGGCCAAGTTGCCGACGGCTCAGGTCAAGATCAGCTATGATTCAAACCTGACAAGACTGCATGCCAAATCCTATATCTTCGAGCGTCACAGCGGCTTTTCGACCGCCTATGTCGGCTCTTCCAATCTCTCCAAGGCCGCCTTCACCGATGGGGCGGAGTGGAATATCAAACTGACGGAGCAGCACTCCCCGGCCGTTTTTAAGAAAATGCGCTACACCTTTGAGCGTTATTGGAATGATAGCGGCTTTGTCAGCTATGATCCGGCCAACGAAGCACATCGGACAAGACTTGGGATTGCCCTGTCCAGAGAAGGCCGACGCTCGAGTGATCCGCTCGATATGACCCTAAGCGGCTTTGATATTCGGCCCTATGATTTTCAGAAGGTCATCCTGGATATGCTCCAAGCGGAGCGGGAGGTCCATGGTCACTATAAAAATCTGTTGGTAGCCGCCACCGGCGTCGGAAAAACGGTCATCTCAGCCTTTGACTATCAGCGGTTTCTAAAGGAAAAACCCGGGGCCAGATTGCTGTTTGTGGCCCATCGCCAGGAGATCCTTCGACAAAGCCTGATACGCTTTCGTGAGATCCTGAAGGATCCAAATTTTGGTGAGCTCCAGACCGGTCATGATCAGGCTCAGGCCATCGATCATTTGTTTATCACGATTCAATCCTTCGCCTCACAAAACCTGATCGCTCGGACCTCTCCCGGCTTTTATGACTATATCATTGTCGATGAATTCCACCGGGCGGCGGCTGATTCCTATCAGGATCTGCTGGCCTATTATCAACCAAAGATCCTACTGGGCCTGACGGCGACGCCGGAGCGGATGGACGGTAAGGACATTTTCAAATACTTCGATCACCGCATCGCCAGTGAGATGCGTCTGCCGGAGGCGATCGAGAAGCGGCTGTTGGTCCCGTTTCACTACTTTTGCATCGATGATGATAGCGTGGATCTAAGACAGGTCGAATGGGTCGGCGGTGGCTATAGTGAGGCTGGACTGTATGATCTCTACCGGCGAGTCAATCAAAGGCGGATCCGGACGATTGCCCGCTCGCTCGATCACTATCTGGATAGTATCTCTGATATGAAGGCCCTCGGCTTTTGTGTGACAGTCGAACATGCCGAGCTCATGGCCGATTCCTTTAACAAATTGGGGATCCCGGCCATCAGTGTGACCGGCCAAACCGATCGAACGACTCGCTCCCAAGCGGTGTCAAGGCTGGAATCGGGTGAGATCAAGGTGATCTTTACGGTCGATGTCTATAATGAAGGCGTTGATATCCCGCTGGTCAATACGGTGCTGTTTTTGAGACCGACTCAGAGCTTGACGGTGTTTCTGCAGCAGCTGGGGCGGGGGCTTCGAACGGCTCCCGGTAAGGAGCAACTGACGGTACTTGATTTTGTAGCTCAGGCGCATGAGAAGTATCACTATGAAGATAAGTTTCGCGCCTTGCTCTATCGCTCGCCGCGCTCACTCTATGAGAGTCTCAAAGACAACAATCTGGCCTTGCCGGCCGGCTGTCATTTCCGGATGGAGAAGATGGCCCAAACGATCATTTTGGACAATATCCGCCAGGCCATCATCGATAAGCGTCTCTTGGTGCGGCGCCTGGAGGCCTTTTCAGCCGCGACGGAGCAAGCCACGACACTGGCCAATTTTCTTGACTACTACGCGATGCCGATCACTGACTTTTACGGTCGCGACCGCTCCTTTTCCGAGCTATATCTCCGGGAGAAGCTTGATCCGACGATCAATCGGCGGCTAAAGAATCTGATCACCCTCGATGGCTATCAGCTGCTGAGCGCCGGGATCGATTTTTTCCGGGACGGAAAGGCTTTTGAAGATGATAGACAGTTGGCGATCTATTACTACTCGTTTTATGATCAGCCACCTAAGCGGGCCGGCTTTTTATCGATGCATGATGGGCTGGAAACGATCCGTCGACGGAGGGCGGAGAATCGCGAGATCGTGACGATCCTCGAATATAAGCACGGGCACGTCGGTTTTGTGTCGCAGCCAGTGATCCTAAACTCCGGTGCACCGCTCGAGGTCGGTGCCAGCTATACCTTATCTCAGGTCCTGGCAGCTGTCGGCTATTTTAATGGCGACCGAGCACCGGCCTTTCGTGAAGGGGTGCTTCATCTAAAGGATGCTCAGACCGACCTATTTTTTGTCACGATCCAGAAGTCGCAGAAGGACTACTCTGAGGCGACGCGCTATGAGGACTATTATATCTCGGAGGAGAAATTCCACTGGCAGAGTCAAAACAAGGTCCGAGATGACAGTGATACGGCGATGCGCTACCGGACACACCGGGAGAATGATCACGATATCCTGCTGTTTGTCCGGGAGCACAAAGCACTCCCCAGCGGGATCACCAGTCCCTATCGCTTTGTAGGCAATGTCAAATACCTGGAGGATCACGGGTCTCAACCGGTCAGCTTTGTCTGGCAGATCGGATAGGACCGGGAAAGTGAGGGTCCAATGGACCTGTTCAAACGAAAACCCATTGCGATCGCGGCGGCTATCCTGGCCTCGTTTTTTTGGGGGAGTGCTTATCCACTCCTCAAGGTGACGTATCAGGTGTTTGAGGTCGCGCCGTCTGATGTGGCGACAAAGCTCTTACTCGCCGGGCTTCGCTTTATGGGGGCGGGGCTGATCGTGCTGCTACTCAAGCGATTGTTTCGCATCCCCCGCTCTAAGCAGACGCTTCGGGATTGGCGGTTAGCGGCCCTGCTGGGGTTTTTGGGTGTCACGATCCAATATTCTTTCTTCTATATCGGGGTGGGCAATACCTCGGCGTCCAAGAGTGCCATCATCCAATCGTCATCGATCTTTATGATCCTGGTGATCTCGACAATGATCCTTCGGATCGAGAAGCTTCGGCTGATCCATGTGCTCAGTATGCTGCTGGGCTTTGGCGGGATACTGGTCGCCAACCTCAGCAGTGGCGGCTTAGATTTTGATTTTCGGCTGACGGGGGAGGGGCTCTTGCTAGGGTCTTCTCTGACGGTGGCGCTGACGACGCTTCTGGTCAAACAGCGGGGGTCATCGGCCAGTCCGTTTTTCTTTGCCGCCTGGCAGATGATCTTGGGGTCGATTCCGCTATTGGTGTTTGGCCTATTGGCGACACCGGGGTTTCCGCTGAGCTGGTATGGGCTATCACTCGTGGGCTATGGCGCCTTCTTATCAGGGGCGGCATTTACCCTTTGGTATAGTGTCATCACTGTCCAATCGGTGGTGGAGATGAGCTTTTATCGGTTGTTTATCCCGGTGTTTGGTACCTTGCTCAGTGCCATCGTTTTGAACGAGCCGATGACGATCCAAATCGTGGTGGGATTACTTTTGGTCATATCGGGTTCGTTTCTATTGCAGTTTTGGCAGCGTCACACAACAAAGCTTAGGAGAAAAACATGAAGCAAGTATTGGTCATTGGGGGCACCGGCTATTTGGGTCAGGCCGTGGTGCGTGAGGCGCTAAAAGGAGGCTATCAGCCGATCATCTTTGCTCGGTCGAAGCCTCCCAGAATCGACGGCATAGAAATAACCTATGTCCAGGGTGATATCCGACGAAGGCCTGATCTGGAGCGGGCTTTTTCACAGCTTTCACCCGGTGCCAGGGTGATCCATAGTGACGGTCTGATCACGATCGAGCGAAAAGAAGTACCGGGTCTACGTGAGACCAATGTCGATGGCACGCAGCTCATTCTCGATCTATGCCGGCAGTTTCCGGTCGGTCGACTGGTCTATGTGTCGAGTGTCCACGCGTTGCCGAGTACACCGGGACGGGTCAAACAGGAGATCGATCGTTTCTCACCGGCTCAGGTCACGGGGCAGTATGCTAAGTCGAAAGCACTGGCTACCCAGCTGGTGCTAAATCGGGCAAGGGGCGGTCTCGATGCCGTCGTGGTCTATCCGAGCGGGATCGTTGGACCGGGCAGTCTCGGTCAGGGTCAGACGACACCGCTTATCCGGGCGTTTCTAGCCGGTTGGCTTCCATTCTATCTATCGGGCGGCCATGATTTTGTCGATGTGAGAGATGTCGCTCAAGGCGTGATGGCAGCCCTCGAAAAGGGCCAATCCGGTGAAGGCTATATCCTAAGCGGTGACTACCACACCTTCCGCGAGGTGATCGATATGGTGGCAGAAGTGGCCGGCCAAAAAAGTCCGAGCGGCTACCTGCCCTCGGCCATCCTAAGCCCCATCGCTTGGCTGGTCGAGACAGGAGCGGAGCTTCTCGGAAAGAAGCCACTGTTAACAAGCTATATGATCGAAGTCCTGGAATCGTTTGAGCTCTATTCGCATATCAAGGCGTCACGAGAGCTGGGCTATTCGCCCAGGCCAATGATCGAATCGATCAGAGATACGGTCGATTCGCTGACGGAGGCGATGGATTGATCTACTCATTTGAAGACTATGCCATCGAATTGGATAAAAGACCGATCAAGCATATCTATCTGTCGATCACTCGCGAAGGTAGCATTCGTCTAAGGGTGCCTAAAAGAATGACAGATGAGATGATCGATGACTTCCTGCGATCGAAGCGGGATTGGATCAGACAAAAGCTGAGCCTTCGCCCGCCGGTAGAAGCCAGACGATGGCTTGAGGGTGAAACGATCCGTCTCCTGGGCCAAACGTATCGGCTGCGACTGACGGATGAAAGACTGAGCCTGCCGCGGATCGAAGGTGATATGATCATCATGACACAGGATAATCCGACGCCGATGCAGGCCAAGCTTGAGAAGCTCTATCGCACCGAGCTCAAACAGTATCTCGATACGAGCGTGCCGGGCTATGCGGCACTGACCGGACTTCGCCCAAAGGAGTGGCGCATCAAGAAGATGAAGACCCGATGGGGTAGCTGCAATCAAACGGATAAGAGGCTATGGTTTAGCTTGCTGCTGGCTGAAAAGGATCCCCGTCTGATCGATTATGTCATTGTGCATGAGCTGTGCCACCTGCAAGAGGGCGGTCACGACCGGGCATTCTATGAATTATTGGCCTATCATATGCCGGACTGGGCGGTCCGAGCTGAGGCACTCAAAACGTCTTGACGGGCCACTGATGTTTCTGTATACTAGATGCAAATGATTTGCAACTAGGAGGAGTTATGAAATACATCAGTCTATTACTGATTGCCATTTTGCTGTTTAGCGGCTGTCAGGCCGATCAGGCGGCACCGGACAACGACAAGCTCACCGTCATGGCCAGTCTCTATCCCCAATATGATTTTGCCCGCCAGGTGGGGGGCGATGTGGTGGATGTGACACTGCTGCTGCCACCGGGGGTAGAGGCCCATTCCTATGAACCGACCCCGAAGGAGATCGTTTCGATCGAAGCATCGGATCTGTTCTTGTATACCGGAGAGCATATGGAGCCCTGGGCCCATCGCTTGATCGATGGGACCGGTGATGTCACTGCCCTCGATCTGTCGCAGTCGGTCCAAATGATCGAAGGCGAGGCTCACGATCACGAGCATGAGCACGATGAGGACGCCGATGATGACCATGAGCACGATGAGGACGCCGATCATGAACACGAGCATGATGATGACGCTGATCATGAGCACGAGCATGATGATGACGCTGATCATGAGCACGAGCATGATGATGACGCTGATCATGAGCATGAGCATGATGAGGACGCTGATCATGAGCACGAGCATGATGAGGACGCTGATGATCATCACGATCACGACCACGATGGGATCGACCCTCACATTTGGACCGATCCGAAAAATGCCATACTGATGGTCGAGGCGATCCGAGATGCTCTGATCGAGATCGCACCGGAGCATGAAGCGACCTTTGTAGACAATGCTTCGAGCTATATCGCTCAGTTGGAGCAATTGGATCACGACTTTGAAAACCTATTTGATGAGCAGGAGGAGGTCGATATCTTCTTTGCCGGGCATAATGCTTTCGGCTACTTTGCTCATCGCTACGGACTACACTTTCACTCGCCCTATAGCGGTTACTCGCCGGATGCCGAGCCAAGCCCCCGTTCCATCACTGAGTTGATGGAGAAGATGGCTGAGGCTGACTCCAAGGTGATCTACTATGAGGAATTGATCGAGCCCAAGGTGGCAGAGGTCATTCGGGATGCGACCGGGGCGGAGATGATGCTGCTCAATGGCGCTCATAATGTCTCGAAGGAGGATCTGGCAGCCGGCATAAGCTATGTCGATATCTTCCGGGAGAATTTGGACGCCCTGCGTAAAGGACTTGAATGAAACAATTAACGGTTGAGGAGTTGAGTGTCAACTACGGACGCTATACGGTCCTTCGAGACATCAGCTTCACGATTGAAAAAGGCGACTTTGTCGGGATCGTTGGTCCCAATGGCTCCGGCAAGACGACATTGATTAAGACGATCCTCGGGCTGCATCCGGCAGCCGGAGGATCGATCACGCTAAGTGAAGGGATACGTTTAGGCTATCTGCCACAACTCAATGCTCGGCGTGATCGGACCTTTCCGGCCAGTGTCTACGAGATCGTAGCTCTGGGCCTGTTAGGTGATAAGAAATTCCCCAAACACATCAGTCGAAAGGACAAGGCGCTGATCCGTTCGACCCTGGCCGAGATGGAGATCGAAAACCTCAAGCACCGTCGCATCGGGGATCTCTCGGGTGGTCAGCAGCAACGCGTTCTCCTGGCCCGCTCACTCGTATCCCGGCCTGATATCCTGATCCTGGATGAGCCGACCAGTGCCCTCGATCCTTCGATCCGAGACAGCTATTTTCAACTGCTGGCCGAGCTCAACCGCCAGGGCATGACGATCCTATTTGTGACACACGATATCGCTTCGATCGGCTCACTCGTCAATAAGGTGATGTATCTCGACCGGGAGCTGATCTTCTTTGGTGATTATGAGGTGTTTGCTCATTCGGATAAGATGACGGCTTATTTTGGTCATGTGCATGAGCATGTTGATTGTGAGGTGGATTGTGATTGATATGTTGCAGCATGGCTTTATGGTGCGAGCCCTCCTGGTCGGCAGCCTGATCGGTATCTCGGCCGCTTTGCTGGGCCCGTTTTTGGTCCTGAGGCGCTATGCCATGATCGGCGATGGGCTGGCTCATGTCAGCTTCGCCAGTGTATCGATTGCGCTTTTGTTGGGGGCTCAGCCGCTGATCTTTTCGATCCCGCTGGTGATCCTGGCGAGCTTTGGCATTCTTCGCTTAAGCGAGACAGCCGATGTCTATGGCGATGCGGCGATCGGTCTGATGAGCTCGTTTGCTGTCGCCTTGGGGGTGCTGCTGGCGTCTCTGGGCAAGGGCTTCTCGGTCGATCTCTATAGCTATCTGTTCGGCTCGATCCTGGTCATTAAGCAAGAAGAGGTCTGGCTGACGATCGGCCTGACGCTGATCATGCTGGTGTTGATCGCAGCCTTCTACCGCGACCTGTTTGCCTTGACCTATGATGAAGAATATGCCATAACACAAAAACTGCCAACGCGACGATTGAATTACTTCATCTCGACGTTGACAGCGGTCACGATCGTTTTGGGCATCCGGATCGTAGGGACGATGCTGATCTCTTCGATGATCATTTTTCCGGCCGTGACAGCCCTTCAGTTGGCCGGGAGCTTTCGGTTGACCTTTGTCTACTCCTCGGTCGTGGCGCTGGTCAGTGTGGTCATCGGTATCAGCTTAAGCTATATCTATAATCTTCCGACCGGAGCCAGCATCGTGCTGGTCAATGCGGTGTTTTTCTTGTTGGCCTTTGTGATCCGGCGGATCAGGGCCTAGTTCGGCAATCCCGGCAGTAGCCAAACACCTCCAGGGTGTGAGCGGCCACCTCAAAATCGTGTTGGCGAGCGATCTGCCCCAGCTCAGGCAGCGGACAATAGTCGATCACTTGGGTGCTCCCGCATTGGAGGCAGATCAGGTGGTGATGATGATCGGTCTGGCAGATGAGTTTGAAGAGCGACTTATCGCCTGATTGGACCCGGTAGATCAGACCACAGGCATCGAGCACCTCCAGGTTTCGGTAGACGGTCGAGAGATCGATCGCCCGATCGAGGGCTTCATAGAGTGATTCCACGCTCAGCAGCCGATCGTGATTGTCCTGCAGGACATCGATGATCAGCTGACGGGGCTTGGTCAGTTTGTAGCCGTGTTGCGTTAATTGTTTCTTTATATCCATAGGCTAATCATATAGTTTTGTTGAACAATGTGCAAGCTTCAAAACCTGCGAGACGATGTCCGGGGCTGAGAGGACTTTTTTTATTTTTGAAGTGACGATGACTGCAGGTTGGTGATAATCTTTAATCCTACCCTAACTAAAAATACAGGCTCCTTAGCCAAAAATCCTCGCAAACGATGTGAGGAATTTTTTTGACATAACACAGTCTTCATATTATTGGGGTATGATAGGTCCATTAAGACAAAGGAGTATGGTGATGGTTGGAACTATTTTGATGGCTGTTTTTGGCATTTTTCTGGTAGCGATGGCTTTTCTTTATATTGTTTCTCGGCGCAATGAACAGGCTCGCGGCAGCCGGGTCGATCACTTTCCGGCCAAAGCCAACGGCGGAAAAGTGGCCCTGCTGGTGTATCAGCCGTCGGCTCTTGGCAAAGCGATGGATCGATTGATCGAGCGCATGACGGACCGGCTGCTTTCGGCCGGGTTCTCGGTCGACCGGACGGTGGCCGGCCCTCATGTGCCGGTGATAGAAGGTGAGTATGATCTGATGCTGTTTGGCTCGTCGGTCTATATGGGCCAGCTCTCACAGCTGCTCCTGCAAAACCTTGATGAGATCATCGAGCGTCAGGCGGTCGTCGGATTGTTCTCGCTCGGGCTCAGACAAGACGATGATTCGGAGCTCACCAAGGCAACCACCCTTCCGGGGGTCAATCCCGATAGTGTGATGAAGTTCTTTAGTGGTGATCCGGCGCAAGCCGATAAGCTTGGCGACTGGCTGGCTGAACTGATCTACCGGGTCGGTCAGGAAGATGAACCGGTTGGGTCGGTATCAGACAAGACTTAAACAGAGATTTAACGATAAAAAAAAGTGATTTAAGTGTTGCTGGACCCGGAAAAAAATCTCATTATGGTATGATATAGTCATGCCTAGAAAAGAAATCAATCCCGATCACGAACAACAACAGTATACGAAGATGACAGGAACACCGATACCTAAGCTGGTCTTTCTGTTATCTCTGCCCTCGATCGTCAGCATGATCATCACCTCGATCTACAATACAGCTGACGCTTATTTTGTGTCCCAAATATCGACTGCCGCCTCCGGTGCGGTGGGGATCGTGCTTCCGATGATGGCCCTGACCCAGGGCATCGGCTTTACGTATGCCGTCGGAGCCGGGACACAGGTGGCTCAGCTTCTCGGGGCCAGAAAGGTCGAAGAAGCCAATCAATACGGCAGCTCCGCCATGGCGATCGCAATTATCTCAGGTATCCTGATCACGCTCTTTGGACAGTGGCAGCTCGACAACCTGCTTCGCCTGTTCGGGGCGACCGAAACGATCCTGCCCTATGCCAAGGACTATGCCCGTTGGATCCTGTTTGGAGCACCGATCAGCATCAGCCAGTTTGTGCTAAACCTCCAGCTTCGGTTCCAGGGCAAGAACAATCTGTCGATGGTGGGTCTGATGATCGGCGGGATCCTCAATATCATCCTCGACCCGATCTTTATCTTTACCTTTGGTCTAGGCATCAAGGGTGCAGCCATGGCGACGATCCTGAGTCAAATGGTCAGCTGGGCCATTCTGTACTGGATGGTCCGAAATAAGTCGATCCTTGAGATTTCACTCCGCAATATCAGCTCGCGTATCCAGACCTATGCCACGATCGTCGGCACCGGCATCAGCTCTTTTTTGCGCCAAGGTCTGGCATCGATCGCGATCATTCTCCTCAATAATGCCGCCCGTCCGTTTGGGGATGAGGCGATTGCCGCGATCGTCATCGTCGGCCGGGTCTCGATGATCATGTTTTCGGTCATCATCGGGATCGGTCAGGGCTTTCAGCCGATCGCCGGATATAACTACGGAGCCAAGATGTATTCCCGGGTCCGTGAGGCCTGGCGGGTGACCTATATCGCGATGACGGTCCTGGTGTCGATCACCGGTGCCATCATCTTCATCAATTCGCCCTCGATCATCCGAGCCTTTCGCAGTGATGCCATGGTGGTATCGATCGGCTCGACGATGCTGCGCTACATCAGCCTGTCGCTGATCGCTCAGCCGATGCTCACCAGCACCAATATGCTCCTTCAAACCACGGGACATATCAAGGCGTCTAGCTTCTTAGCCGCCACCAGACAAGGACTGTTCTTTATTCCGCTGCTTTTGGTCCTGCCGCCGCTATTTGGCATCCGAGGGATCCAGATCTCACAGCCGATCGCCGATGTCCTCAGTGCGATCGCCGCCATTCCGTTTTTGATCTATTTTATGAAAAATTTGCCCAAGGTCGATGGGGCAGAAAAATAACAGCGAGCATCGGCTCGCTGTTAGCTTTTGGAGACAGTGTCTGAAGCGGTCTCCCTCACGGGTGAGAGCCGAAGCTTCTTGGGCGGTGTCGTCTCATCGCTCTGTCCGGCTTCGGTCGTAACCGGTGGCGCGCTCAGTAGCAACAAGGGGACTGCCGGATCAGGTTTTTTCAAGGTATGACGCATCCAGAGAAAGCCCGAGAACTCAGCCGCCAGGAAGGACAACCAGACGCCGGTGATGCCAAACAGTCCCTGAAGGATCAGCATCGCCAGGATCAAAAAGCCCATCCCCCGAGCCAGGGCAAACACAAAGGCCTCCATGGCGCGGTTGGAGCTTTGGAGGGCCAGGGTGCCGATCAGGTTGTAGCCGAGGAATAGAAAGCCCAGGCTTTACAGACGCAGTCCCTGAAGCGTCATCTGAAGGACGGTCGGGTCACCTGAAATAAAGATAGCCGCTAACAGCCCCGGAACGGCCAGACAAAGGGCTACCACACAAAGCGACAGCACCAGACTGACCCGGTGGGAAAACTGAAGGACCGATCGATAGCTCGCCTGATCACCGGCACCCTTGGCCCGGGCAAACAGCGGCTGGGCGCCCTGGGCCAGACCCAAGAAGATGGCTGTAAACATCAGTGACAGATTGGCGATGATGGCATAGCTCGATACCCCGATCTCACCGGCCAGCCTTAGCAGTACGGCATTGAAGGTAAAGATGACCACGCCTTGACTGAGCTCCATGATCAGACTGGCTAGGCCCTTGCCCATCAAGCGTAGCGGCGAAGCCAATCGAAAACGCACCCCGCGCAACAAGCTGCTCGGCGCTAGACGGCTTAGGAGCATCCCAAGACCGACCACCTGAGCGATACCGGTCGCCAGACCCGCGCCAAACATGCCCCAGTCAAAGCCGAACACGAATAAGGCATCGAGTACGACATTTAGCCCGGAGGCGATCAGCAGCGCCGTCATGGCCCGTTTGGCACCGCCGTCATTTCGGACCAGAACGACCAGGCTCTGAAATACGACATAGACCGGACTGAACCATAGCAGGATACCGAGGTATTCACGAGAGCCGGCTAAGGCCGGACCACCGCCGGTCAAAAACTGCAATAGCGGCGTAAAGCTGAGCTGAAGAGCCAGCAGGAGCAAGAGTCCGATGATGATCGACCAACTGATGGTCAGCTCAGCCATCTCCTTGGCTCGAAGTCGATCGCCTCGACCCAACGAGCGACTCATCGCAGTGGCGCCGCCAAAGCCAAGCATCAAGTCCAGTCCCTGCATCAGATTGATCATCGGGATGGCCAGGTTTAAGCTGGCCAAACCGTCCCGGCCTAAAGCCTGACCGACGATCAGGGTATCTCCCAGCACGTATAGGCTGGTACCCAATAGACCAAAGATACCGGGCAAAAAGGCCGTCCGAAGAATATTTCGGCGATTGATAGACACATCTCCCTTCCGGATATTTTTCCAATAGAAAAGCCGAACAACAGCTGTCCGGCAAAGCCCTATCTACGTGACAAGCTAACAAAAAACCAACAAATTCTACTGTCAGTATAGATGATAAAGTGCAGCCTGGCAAATCTTTCGTTGCCATTGGCCAAGAAAAAAGGCACCACCCGTGAAAGGTGATGCCTGGCAGACTTAGGCCACAGCCGCCGGTTTTGAGCGGCGGGAGCGTTGAAGGAAGTAGACGACGATCAGGACCGTCAGTCCGATGGCATCGGTGATCAGTCCGGGCTTCAGCAGCAGCAGGGCGGCGATCGCCAGCGGGATCCGTTCCCAGATTTTGGTATGATCGATCAGATAGCCCTCGACGGCGGCGGCCAGACAAATGATGCCTAGGACCGCCGATATGACGATCGGTACCGACTGCCAGATGGGGAGGAAGTCGATCACTCCGCCATTGACTGCCTCGACCAGAATGAGAGAGGGATCGACGGCAAACAGGTAGGGGACGATAAAGGCGGCCAAGGCCAGCTTCACCGCCTGGAAGCCGGTTTTCATGGGTGATGCTCCGGCGATACCGGCTCCGGCATAGGCGGCCAAAGCCACCGGCGGAGTGATATCAGCCACAACCCCGAAGTAGAGGATGAACAGGTGAGCCGCTACCAGATTGACATCGAGTCGCAGCAGAGCCGGTACGGCCATGGTGGCCAGTACGATATACTTGGCCGTCGTCGGCAGTCCCATGCCCAGGATGATCGATGCGATCATCGTAAAAAACAGTGTCAGCAGTAGATTTCCGCCGGCCATCGTCACGATGAGCTCAGCGATCCGAAGGCCGAGGCCGGTCAGTGTCACGACACCGACGATCATGCCGGCGCAGGCACAGGCGCAGGCCACACCAACCGCTCCCTTGGCACCTGATTCCATGGCGCCGAGGAGCTCCTTGATGCCGAATTTATTTCGGTTTCGGATCAGGCCCACGACCACTGCGATCGCCAGACTCAACACGATCGCATAGAAGGCGGCCTTGGTCGGCGTATAGCCGGCCACTAGGAAGTAGATGATGCTTAGCAGCGGGATCAACAGATAGCCCTCGCGGCGCATGATCTTTCGAGCGCTGGGAAGCTGATCTCTGGGGATACCCTGGATACCGAGCTTGGATGCCTCAAAGTGAACCATGATGCCGACGGCAAAATAGTACAGGATCGCCGGAATAGCGGCGGCAATAATGATCTGACCATAGCTGATGCCGGTAAACTCGGCCATGATAAAGGCGGCTGCTCCCATAACCGGCGGCATGATCTGTCCTCCGGTCGAGGCCGTCGCTTCGACCGCCCCGGCAAAGTAGGGCTTATAGCCGGTCTTTTTCATGAGCGGGATCGTAAAGGCACCGGTGGTCACGGTATTGGCCACGGAGCTGCCCGAGATCGAACCCATCAGACCGCTGGCCAAGACGGCGGTCATCGCCGGTCCGCTGCGGAAGAAGCCGGTGGCGGCAAAGGCAATGTCGATAAAGAATTTACCGACGCCCGTCTTATCGAGCACCGCGCCAAACAGGATGAACATGAAGACAAAGGTGGCCGATACCCCCAGTGGTATGCCCAGGATCCCTTCGAGACCGAGGTACATATGAGAGACGATCCGGTTGATGCTAAAGCCCCGGTGAGCCAATAGTCCCGGCATATAGGGACCAAAGTAAGCGTAGAGCAGAAACACGATGGCAACGATCGGTAGTGCCATCCCCACGACTCGCCGGGTAATGATCAGGGTCAAAAGAATCGCCGTGATCCCAAGGATCAAATCGTTTTGAGAAACCGCTCCGGCTTTTCTCGCGATCTGCTCGGGGAACATGAAGAGATAGCCAAAGACGACGACGGTCAAAAGGATCAGGACATAGTCGATGATCTCGGGCTTGTCTTTGCGGCTCTTATCCGATCGGGGATAGAATAAAAAGCCCAGGACAAAGGCAAAGATGATATGTAGCGCCCGTTGGCGAGACGCCAGCAGGACACCAAAGCCGGCCGTATAGAAGTGGAAGGCCGACATGGCGATGGCGATGAGAGTCGCGATCGGAGCAATGATACCGGTCAGCTTTCTGAGGCTGCTGGTTTCCTTGTCATAGGTTTCGAGCAGTTCATCAACGTCCATTGCCTCGGCTGATTCAGTCAGCGTGACGGGTTCATCGATCACCGGGGGATCCGGCTGCTCAGGATCAACCATCGGGGTGGGGTCGTTGTTGAGATGGTCTTCTGTCATTGAAAGACCTCCTTATAGAGATAGTAGAGCAGAGGGAGGCGCTTGATCTCAAAGCGGACACCTTCTGCCGGTTGGCTAAAATCCAGAAAAGCCATCTGTTTGTCTTCCAGGATCAACTGATGGTCGGCTCGTACTGCACCGGTCCGATAGACCAGCGGATCAACCAATTGATTCATATCATAAATCCGAAAGCCTTGATCAGTGACCTCAAAGGGATAGTCTGTCGTTGCCGGGAGTCCGGCACCATAGGATGAAAAGATCGTTTCCTGGAGATAGATTTGAGTATGTTCGATCCGGTAGATTTCGACAACCTCGGTCAATTCCACCGAATGAGTGTACGATACACTGAACTGGTCATCGCCGGGGATCAGCCACAAGCGAAGCAGTTGGTCTGATCCGTGATTACTGGCCGCCAACAGTTTGACAGGCAACAGCAGGACTGCCAGGAGGATCAGGATCATCAAGATGGGAAAAGCGGGAAAGGCAGGCCTGCCTTTCCCGAAAGACTTGGTATTATTCGATTCCCTGCTCATCATAGTAGCGCTGAGAGCCCGGATGGACATCGATCGGCATCCCTTCGAGAGCCGTTTCAAGCTTGATGTCATTTCCTCTGTCATGTGTCTCAACAATCACTTGACGTTGTTCGAAGAGGAACTTGGTCATTTGATAGGCCAGTTCTTCATCGAGATCTTCCGGAACGACCAGCATGGCCATAACGGCCGGAGTGATAACGTCAGTGTCATTTCCGCGATATTCGCCGCCCGGGATGACCACTTCGGTATAGAAGGGGTACTTCGCGATCAGCTCGGTGATCTTAGCCGAGTCGACCGGGATGACAACGATATCGGAGGTTTGTGTGACTTCGGTAACGGCCGAGGTGGGGATAGCGCCGGTAACGAAGGCAGCGTCGATGTTTTTGTCTTTTAGGTTATTGGCGGCTTCATTGAAAGAGAGATAGTCGGTCTTTCCGAGGTCATCATAGGTCATGCCATGGATCTCGAGCAGTTGGCGAGCGTTGACTTCCGTACCGGAGCCCGGTGCACCAACCGCCACTTTCTTACCGGCCAGGTCTTCGATCGAAGCAATACCGGCATCGGCATTGGCAATAATCTGGACGACTTCCGGATAGAGCATGGCCATACCACGAATGTTTTTGATCGGCTCACTCTCAGCGAAGGATTCCGTTCCGGTCCAAGCATAGTAGGTAACATCATTTTGGACGAAGGCGACTTCCGTCTCACCGGTCGATACCAGACCGATATTTTCAACGGATGCGCCGGTGGCTTGGGCATTAGCCGTGACACCTTCGATGTTGTCGTTGAAGATCTTGGCCATGGCACCACCGAGCGGGTAGTATGTACCGCCGGTACCACCGGTGGCAACATTGATGAAGGTCGCTCCGCCGGAGGGGGCCGGGGCATCAGATTCATCGCCGGCCGGTGCTGCCGGTTGACATCCTGCCAAGAGACTGACCAACAACACGAACACCAAGACTAGCGCTAGCTTGTTTTTTTTCATATAGTCCTCCATTTCGGTGTGACAAGAGACGATTCCCTTGGCACGTTTCGGTATGTAGTTACATTATATACATATTGCAAAGAAGATTTCAATATCTTATCGACATCGTAACAAGAATGAAATAATAAAAAACTTCGAATTACCTTTCTCATCGGTGGAATCTGATCATCACGAACTAAGTAACAAAAAAAGGGATCAGATCCCTTTTCGTCGTTCATTAGTATTCACACACGTCAATAAAGAACACAACCATTCTACCCGCCCCTTAGCTCGACTGGTGCATCAGCACTGCGTTGTGTTGGAGCAACCCCGTAAAACCTATCTATGTTTACCCAAAGGGATAGGACAATATCACGTGCGTTTCAGATGACGGGTCAGATGACAATATCATGTGCGTTTTCAGGGGTTGACATTCAAATCTAAATGGGTTACAATTCAATTCGTTACTATTTGGGGGTGTAGCTCACTTGGGAGAGCGCTTGAATGGCATTCAAGAGGCAGTCAGTTCGAATCTGATCATCTCCACCATTATATAAAGCCTGAAAACATTGGTAAGATGTTATCGGCTTTTTTTATTT
>DUPT01000031.1 GCA_012838225.1 Tissierellia bacterium | reverse complement strand
GGCGTCATCATCTCTCAGGAAGGCTTCGGCAATCCCGACACCGACCTGATCATGAATACCAAAAAGATCGAACAAAAAGGCATTAAGACCGTCATTATTACCGACGAGTACGCCGGACGTGACGGAGCAAGCCAATCGCTGGCTGATGCTGACCCACTGGCAGACGCAGTCGTTACTGGCGGCAATGCCAATGAAGTGATCGAACTGCCCAAGCTCGACAAAATCATCGGTGATATCTCGGTCGTTGACCGGATCGCTGGCGGATTTGATGGCAGCTTGCGTGAAGACGGTACCATCATGGTCGAACTACAGACCATTACCGGTGCCACCAATGAGCTTGGCTTCAACCGTTTGAGTGCCAAGACCCAATAAAAAACTATTAACTAAGCAAACAAAGGAAAGGAAGAAGATAATGAGCTTTTTCGATGATAAAAAGATCATAATCATTGGCGACCGTGACGGTATCCCGGCACCCGCCATTGAAGAGTGTCTCAAAGACACCTCAGCTGACATCGTGTTCTCTTCAACAGAGTGCTTCGTCTGAACGGCTGCCGGTGCTATGGACCTGGAAAACCAAAGACGCGTCCTGGAATTCACAGAAGAATTCGGCGCTGAGAATATGTTGATCATTCTCGGTGCTGCTGAAGCGGAAGCTGCCGGACTGGCAGCCGAAACCGTCACAGCCGGTGACCCGACTTATGCCGGGCCCTTAGCGGGAGTCTCGTTGGGACTCCGTGTGTTTCATGTCTTTGAACCCGAGATCAAGGATGAATTAGATCCTGAGGTGTATGAGGAGCAATTAGGCATGATGGAAATGGTACTCGACGTCGACGAGATCGTCGAGGAAATGAAAGGTATCCGCGAAGAACACGGCCAATTCAACTAAAGGCTTTTGAAAAGGAGACTGGTTATAGTGAAAGTTGTTCATTATATCAACCAATTCTTTGCTGGCATCGGTGGAGAAGAGAAAGCGGATGTAAAGCCTGAAATGCGAGAAGGCGTTGTCGGTCCGGGGATGGCTCTGCAAGCCGCCCTCAAGCCGGAAGCCGAAATCGTCGCTACTATCATCTGCGGTGACTCATACTTCAACGAAAACATCGATGAAGCGAAGGCTACCATCCTCGAGATGGTCAAGCAACATGATCCTGACCTATTTATAGCCGGACCGGCCTTCAATGCCGGTCGCTACGGCGTGGCCGCCGGCACGATCGCTGCCGCCGTCCAAGAAGAGCTGGGCATCCCTGCCCTAAGCGGTATGTATGTCGAAAACCCCGGGGCGGATATGTTCAAAAAAGACGTCCTGATGGTTTCCACCCGCGATAGCGCCGCCGGTATGCGCGATGCTGTCAAGAAAATGGCTCCGCTGGCCAAGAAGCTTCTGGCCGGTGAAGAGCTGGGATCGCCCGAAGACGAAGGCTATATGGCCCGGGGCGTTCGTAAGAATCTGTTCCGTGATGATCGCGGATCGAAGCGAGCCGTCGATATGCTGATCAAAAAACTGGCTGGCGAAGAATTCGAGACCGAATTCCCGATGCCCGAATTTGACCGCGTCGAGCCCTCGCCGGCCATCAAGGATATCACCAAGGCCAAGATCGCCCTGGTCACCAGCGGCGGGATCGTGCCCAAGGGCAATCCCGACCGGATCGAATCCTCATCGGCTTCGAAATACGGTAAATATGATATCGATGGTTGGACCGATCTGACCGAAGACAATGCCGAGACCGCCCACGGCGGCTATGACCCGGTCTATGCCAATCAGGATGCCGACCGCGTTCTGCCGGTCGATGTGCTGCGTCAAATGGAAAAAGACGGTAAGATCGGTGAGCTTCACCGCTACTTCTACACCACCGTTGGAAACGGGACCGCCGTTGCCAGCTCCAAGGGCTTCGCCAAAGAGATCGGAGCCGAATTGGTGGCTGATGGCGTCGATGCCGTGATCCTGACCTCCACCTGAGGCACCTGTACTCGTTGCGGTGCAACGATGGTTAAAGAAATCGAACGGACCGGCCTGCCGGTGGTACACATGTGTACCGTCGTTCCGATCTCGCTGACGGTTGGCGCCAACCGGATCATTCCGACGGTCGCCATTCCTCACCCGCTGGGCAATCCGGCGATCGAGAAGAAAGACGAAGTGACACTGAGACGAAAGCTGGTCGAACGGGCCCTCAAGGCCCTCGAGACCGAAGTCAGTGACCAAACCGTCTTCGAAGACTAGATCACAAGAAAGGTGATAGCCAAAAACTATCACCTTTTTCAAACAAAAGGAGGGTTAATGTTTCCTGTAATCAAGGGAGCAGCCTATATCCTGGCCCACACGCCGGACATGGTGCTGCACAATGGTACTACTCAAACCACCGAGCGCACAGTCAATCCCGACAGTGACTATCTCAAGCAGGTGCCTAAGAACCTACGCTCATTGGAGCAGTTTGTCAGCTATCCGCCGAACCAGACCTATATCGGCAATCTATCACCGGATGAGCTGGCTGAGATCGAAATGCCTTGGTACGACAAGTCGGTCGAGGGTGGGGCAGCCATCGGTGAAATGGGTGAAATCTTTGCTCAAGATGAATTCATCGGCTGGATCAAGATCTCCGATGTGTTCGACCTGGTCCTGCTAGAGAAGGACTTTACCGACTCGATCCGAGCCAAGATCGAGGGTCGAACCGGTCTGGCCGACAACTTCCGGACGGCTCTTAGCGAGGGTGTCTCGGCCGAACGGATCGAAAAAGAGATCGCCGACAAGGGGGCTGAGGCCCTGATCCACGACGGTCAGACGGTGGGCTGTGTCAAACGGGCCCACGATATCGATGCCAACCTCAATGCCCATGTCATCTTTGAAAACCTGGTTTCAAAGGCCAGTGCCGCCATGGCCTTAGTCACACTGATCGAGCGCTGGGATATCGATCCCGAATCGATCGACTATGTCATCGAGTGCTCGGAGGAGGCCTGTGGCGATATGAACCAACGCGGTGGCGGAAACTTCGCCAAATCGATCGCTGAGATGGCCGGACTGATCCACGCCACCGGCTCCGATACGAGAAGCTTCTGTGCCGCACCGACGCATGCCTTGATCAATGCCGCCGCCCTAGCCCAATCAGGCATCCATAAGAATGTCATCATCCTGGCCGGCGGCTCGACCGCCAAGCTCGGGATGAACGGTAAGGATCACCTCAAAAAGGGTCTGCCGATCCTCGAAGACGCCGTCGGTGGCTTTGCCGCTCTCATCAGTGAAAATGATGGTGTCCATCCGGTGCTTCGGACCGACCTGGTCGGTAAGCATATGGTCGGAACGGGCTCAAGCCCTCAGGCCGTCATCTCCTCGCTGATCACCGCACCGCTCGATCGGGGCGATCTAAAGATCACCGATATCGATAAGTATTCCGTCGAGATGCAAAACCCCGACGTTACAAAACCGGCCGGCGCGGGCGATGTCCCGATGGCCAACTATAAGATGATCGCAGCGCTTGGCGTGATGCGTAAGGAAATGGAACGGGGCGATATCCCGGGCTTTGCCTCGAAGCACGGCATGGTCGGCTGGGCGCCGACGCAGGGCCATATCCCCTCGGGCGTTCCCTATCTCGGCTTTGCCACCAAGGACATCATGGCCGGCAAGATCCACCGGGCCATGATCGTCGGTAAGGGCTCGCTTTTCCTGGGACGATTGACCAATCAGTTTGATGGGGTGTCGATCGTGATCGAAACCAATCCCGGAGAAGTCGAAGCCGACACGGGCGTCTCGAAGGAAGAAGTTCGCCAAATGGTCGCAGAAGCCATGCGCTCCTTTGCCGCTTCGCTGACGGAGTAGGTGGGAAGCATGAATAAGATCAAGGCACAAATTCAAGAAGTTTTTACTGAAATCGCCGAAGGTCTGGAAACCGGTCATTTCGGCGCCAAGGTCAGCGTGGGCGTGACGCTTCTCGGGAGCGAATTGGCCCCGGACAATCTCTTCCAGGGTGCCTACCGCTTTGCCAAACAAAACCCGGGCGTCGATGTCGTCTGTATCGGCGAGGAGCTGCTCGAGGAGCTGCCAAACCTGTCGCTGGCCGAGGCTCATTCGGAGTCCGAGCAGCACAAGGTGATGGAGGAGCTGCTCGATTCCGGTCGCATCCAGGCCTGTGTCACGCAGCACTATACCTTCCCGATCGGTGTCGCCACCGTCGGACGGGTCATCACACCGGGACGGGGCAAGGAGATGATCGTGGCCACCACCACCGGCACGGCCGCTGCGCACCGAGTGGTCGCCATGGTCCAAAACGCGATCGCCGGCATCATTGCCGCCAAGAGTCTTGGGATCGATCGACCGACGCTTGGCATCCTCAATGTCGATGGCGCCAGGAAGGTCGAGCAATCCCTTCAAAAGCTGAAGGACAATGGCTTTGACTTTGACTGGGTCACTTCCGAGCGAGCCGATGGCGGAGCCGTCATGCGAGGCAACGATGTCCTCCTGGGCACACCCGATGTCCTGGTGACCGATACCCTGACCGGCAATATCCTGATGAAGATGTTCTCGAGTGCCACCACCGGCGGAACGTATGAGTCGTCCGGCTATGGCTATGGCCCGGGGATCGGCGAGGGCTATGACAGAAATGTCCTCATCCTCAGCCGGGTGTCAGGTATTCCGGTCGTGGCCAATGCATTGGCCTATGCGAGTGAGCTCGTTCGCCATCAGCTAAATGATGTGGCCAAGGAGCAATACGAGGCGGCCAATAAAGCCGGCCTGAAAAAACTGGTCGCCGAGCTGATCGAAGCCGATGCACCGGCCGAGAAGGAAGCACCGGTAGTCGAGCCGCCCAAGGAAGTCACCACCGCCCAGATCTCAGGCATCGATATCATGGAGCTTGAGGATGCGGTCCAGGTGCTGTGGCGAGCCGGCATCTATGCCCAAAGCGGCATGGGCTGTACCGGTCCGATCGTTTTGATCAATGAAGAGCGGATCGATGCGGCCATGAAGGCGCTGCTGGAGGGTGGCTATCCTACCAACCTGCACGTCGATTGTTGATACGATAGGGGAGAGAGTCAGCCGACTCTCTTCTTTTTGTGTAATATCTGGTATAATCAGGCTGAAAAAAGGTTCATATGAAAAACACATCCTTTGTTATCGTTTTTGTGGTCGCTTGGTTTCTAGCAGCCTTCTCGGGGAGTTCTTCAGTCCGCTAGCCATTTTGACGGCCACCTGCGCCACCGGCTTCTTTGCCCTGTATACTAAAAAGTAGCTGACGGCCGATTGTTGGGAGATCAAAAATCAAAAAAAGAGGCGATCGCCTCTTTTTTTAGTGTGCTATGGTGTGGCTACCGGCTCAGACCGGCCAGCTTTGTAATGGCCGAAAAGATCAGGCTGGCGGCCAGGGTAGCCGTCGAGGAGTCGTGATCGAAGCGAGGGGACACCTCGGCCACATCGAGGCTGACGACCTTATTCGAGGCCAGGATGTATTTTAGGAGAGCGATCACGATCTCCGGTTGGAGGCCGAGTGGCTGAGGCGAGCTCACCCCCGGGGCGATACTCGAGGAGAACACATCGGCATCGATCGTGACATAGACGCCATCGAGCCCATATAGAAACTGATCGAGTCGCTCAAACAAGGAAAAGATATCGCCGTGAGCGATGTCCTTGGCCAGGATATACTCGGTCCCGGCGGCCTGAGCGTGCTTGAACAGACTCGCCGTGTTGGCGCTTTCTTGGATGCCCAGGACAAAGTATTGATTGGCTCTACCGGCGCCGGCCAACAGGTCCTCGATCTGGCGAAACATCGTGCCGCTGGAGGGACCGTCGTGATAGGGCCGGTTATCGAAGTGGGCATCGAAGTTGATGATGCCGAGCTTGGCGTCGGGCTCAAGCCCTTGGAAGTGATCGAACACTCCTTTGAAATGACCGTAGGCGATGTCATGGCCGCCGCCGAGCACGACCGGAAACAGGCCGAGGGATAAGAGCTTCGTGATGGCCTCGGCCAGCGCGTCTTGGGCCTCAGCCAGCGCCGTCGGCTCACTCGTGATATCGCCGGCATCAAACAGCTTCACCTGCTGATCGAAGGCACAGGGGAGGTTGGCCAGCTCCTGTCGAATGGCAGCCGGACCGGCCCCGGCTCCGGTCCGTCCCAGGTTTTTCGCGATGCCTTTATCGGATCGAAAGCCGAGGATGGCAATGCCCAGTCTTCCCTCAAACGGCGCTTGGGCTCGGCTCAGATCAAGACACTCGATCCACTGGTGCCAGCGAAACGAATCATAGTCGGTGGTTGAATCCTGACGGCCGCTCCAATGGGCCGGATCAGGCAAAAGATAGTTTTTAGTCACGCGATCTCCTCCTCTTAGATTCCATTCTATAGAAAAGGTCGGCTTGACTCAAGGCGAAAAGAGGAGGGGGAGGCGACAAGCCGGCCGGTTTAGGCTATACTGTTTAGCAGGAGGACGATGTGGAATATCCAGATTTAGACCCGAAAGGGACACCGCCCGGGCGAATGCCGGGGCCTCATACCGCCCTGATCAGCCTGGTCGTGGTCGGTCTATTGGTGGCGGCCCTGATCGGCTACGCCGTGGGCTACCAAGCCGGTGGCCAAAAGCTTCAAGCGCTGGAGAGCTTCAGTGCCAGGATCGATGAGATCAGCCAGCAGGGACTGATCGTCAGCGGTCTGGAGACAAATGATATCAATCACCGGTCACAGTTTTCACTCCAGCTAAGTGACAAGACGGAGCTCCGGTGGCGGGGCGAGCCGCTCGAACGGAGTGATCTCTCCGATGGCGATCTGATCATGGTCCTATACCGCGGAGAGGTCACGGAGAGCTATCCGGCCGGTATTAGCCAGGTGGAGCGGATCACCAAGCTAAACGACTAGTCGTCTTTTTTTTGAGGGAAGCGATGGATTTTTTTCTGACACTGCAGAATGTCTCGGTGTTGTTTCTGCTCATCCTGATCGGCATCGTGATCGGTCGCCGGGACATGATCGGCGAACGCTCGCAGAAGCAGCTGACCCAGCTGGTGCTCAAGGTCTTGATGCCGGCGACGATCATTTTGGCGATGCAACAAACGCTCGAGGTCGAGCGGATCGAGACGATGCTTCAGATCATCTTGATCATGATCCTATGCTACGGCGTGATCACGCTGGGAGCCTTTTTTGTGACCCGACGTTATCCGCTAAAGCCCAATCAGCAGGACGTCCATATGGTCGGCTTGATGCTGGGCAATACCTCGTTTATGGGCTATCCGATCGTGCTGGCGCTGCTGGGCGAAGAGGGCCTGTTTTATGCCGTCATCACCGGTGGGCTGGTGTTTGAGATCGTCGCTTGGATCCTGGGACGAATGATCATCGGTCGGACGGGTAGTCTGGCCAGAAGCGGCAGTCTGCGTCAGGCGCTGTGTAATCCCGGGGTGATCAGTATCGCCATCGGGCTGGTCCTGTTTATCACGCAGCTTAGGATCCCGGAGCCGATCTATTCGACCATGCGGATGCTAAGCGGTGCTACCTCGCCTCTCGCCATGATCGTGGTGGGCCTTATGCTGTCGCGCTCGAAGATGAAGGAGGTCCTCAGTCAAAAGACGGTCTATGTCTCGGCCGCCATCAAGCTGCTCGTCACACCGCTCCTGCTGCTGCTTCTGCTGCGCTCGCTGGGACTGAGCGGGATGCTCCAAGCGATCCCGGTCCTGAAATTTGCCATGCCGACGGCCGCCTATGTGGCGATGTTTTCGGCCGAGCTGGGAAATGATGACAAGATGGCCTCCCACCTGGTGTTTGTGACATCGCTGCTCTCGGTCCTGACGATTCCGTTGATCGCATCACTCATCCAGCTCTAACCCGAGTGATGAGGAATTGAATAAAATAGGTAACAGCCGCCCAAAGAAGGCGGCTGTTTTGATGGCTAGGTCGTTGGCAGACGGAGCTGAAACCGGTTCAGGCCGGCATCGTAGTGATAGCTCAGATGGCCGCCGTGGCGCTCGGTGATGGCCCGGCTGATCGATAGGCCAAGCCCGGTGCCCTCGCTTGATCGGCGGGTCTGATCGATCCGGTGAAACGGGTCGAACAGCTGATCGATCTCGTCAGAGGCAATGGCTTGCCCGTCGTCGCTGACCTCGATCACCACGGTCTCGTCTTCGGTCCAAGCACTCAGCCCGATCCGCTGGCCGGTCTGATTGTATTTGATGGCATTGGCCAGCAGATTGGAGAGGGCTCGCTCAAGCAGGGACGGATCGGCTATCAGGGTTAGCTGCTCTTGCGGCAGCTCGAGCGTCAGCGTCTTATTCGAGGCTTCGATCTCAGGGTAGAAGCCGGCCGCCAGGCGGCGCAGGTATTCGCTCAGATCGAATGGGACTTGGCTGATCGGCTGATCGGCTTCACTCAGGCGAAGCATGGTGAACAGGTCGCTCGCCAGGGTCGTCACTTTGTCGGCCTTTAGACAAATGGTAGCATAGTAGCGTTTTTTCTCAGACTCCGGCACGACGTCCTCCGATAGGGCAGTGGCAAAGCTTTTGATGGTGGCGATCGGTGTTCTAAGGTCGTGTGATAGCTCAAGCAGCAGCCGGTTCTTTTTCTCCTCGAGCTCGGCTTTTTCGGTCCTTCTCGTCTCGAGTTCATGGCTCATCCGATTGAAGGAGTCTCTGAGCTCCAAGAGATCGGGTGAGGCCTTAAAGTCAAGCCTTACCTCTCCTTGGCCGGCTTCGACAGCCCGCATCCCGCGGCGCATGGCTTCGATCGGTCGCTTGATCTGTCGGACCAGCAGGTAGCTCATGGCCAGGCTGATCAGACCAAACAGCAGTCCAAAGATCAGCAAAAACATCCTGGCCAAGGAGCGGTTATTGGTGCTGGAGATATTGAACGAACTCTGGATGAGGATGTCGGACCGATCATAGATCAGCAGGTGCTGGCCGGAGGGCTCATCGGGATAGCTGAAGGCAAAATAGTCAAGGTCGTGTCGGAGCGGACTGGTCAGCCCGAGGATATCCTCCGGCGTATAGGCCATCTGGGGTGTTTGTTTATCCCCGTGGACCTGGGTGACTTTAAAGTCCTGATCGAGCTGCTCGACCCAGCCGCCGACCCGGTAGATCGGCTCCAGGCTTTGGAGCTGGCCGGTAGCATCGACTAAGTGATCGGGGATGATGCCATCGAGGTCGCCGCCGGTGGCATAGAGGCCGGCCAGGATCAGTGACAGCCCAAAAGCGAGTGAGATGGCGGCGGCAAAGCCGAGATAGGACAGGGCCAGCCGGGGAAACAGGCGAAGCCCTCGGTGAGACTTTTGGCGATCGTTCATCTAGGTCTCACTTTCAAACCGGTAGCCCAGGCCCTTGATGGTCCGGATATAGCGCGGGGCCTTCGGATCGTCTTCGATCTTGGCCCTAAGATTGCTGATGTGCATCATGACGGTGTTCTCATCCCCCAGGTAGGTGTCCTGGCGAGCGTATTCGAACAGCTGCTGCTTGGTGAGCACTCGACCGACATTTTTCATCAATAGCTCCAGGATCAGGTATTCGCTCCGGGTCAGGTGGATGGCTTGATCGGCCTTACATAAGCTGGCGGCCGTAAGATCGAGCCGCAGATCGTGGTGGCTTAAGACCTCACGCTTCGACTCGTTCGGCAGATAGTCATAGCTTCTTCGAAGCTGGGCCTTGACTCGGGCGACGAGCTCCAGCGGATGATAGGGCTTGGTGACATAGTCGTCGGCCCCCAGCTCCAGTCCCAGGATCTTATCATAGTCCTGGTCTCGGGCCGTCAGCATCAGGGCCGGCACCTTCGAGTGCTGCCGGATCCGTTTTAGGACCTGGAAGCCGTCGAGCTCGGGCATCATGATATCGAGCAGCACCAGCTGCGGCCGATAGGTCTAGAATTTCTCCAGGGCCTCCCGGCCGTCCTTGGCCTTGATCAGTTCGATGTTTTCTTGGGCGAAGAAGAGCTCGAGTGCATCGAGCAGTTCGGTTTCATCATCGGCCGCTAATACACGATAGGTCATTTTGTTTCCTCTAGGACATGCTCTAGAACAGAGACGAGGCTCTGATCGAAGTGATAGCTTTGGCTCCAATCGACTTGGAGCTTATCGAGCGCCAGACAGAGTTTTCGGCCCAGCCGGTAGTATTTGGCCATCCCCCGATCACTCCCGGAAATCGGAGCGTCGTAGTAGGCTTCATAGGCCGACGGACCGGCAATGGCCCGGTAGGCCAGGCTCTCGACATACTGGGCTGTTCCCTCCATCATCTCATAGAACGACTCAAAAAGCTTGGCTGATTGTGTTAATTGTTGTCGCCGGGCGTGATATTGCTTTAGAAATTCCCGGCCGAGTTGGTGGATCTCTTTATCGTCTTGACTTTTGATCAACCGATCAAGCAGGCCTTCGGCTGCTTGATACTGCTTGATCAGCTCGTCACGTCGGTCGATCTCCCGAGCGACAAAGCCTTCCGGATCAGACGGCGGATCAGGCAGCTGGGCGGTGATGGCCTCGTCAAACCGGCTCAGCTGATAGCAGTGGAAGCCCTCATGCCAAAGCATCGCCGCTTGGAGGGCCGAGGGTGAAACGTCGATCGGTGTCGTTTGAGCCAGCCCGATGAGACCCAGGGTATTACTCATCCGCTGGATGGTCGGGACGATCAGCTGATAGCGGCCATCGATCATAACGGCGGTGGCAGCCAGGGTCCTCAGGTGCGGCCTCTCGCGGCGGATCTCGCCCTGATAGATGACGTGGTCATACCGGCCATCAAAGAAGCGGACCGGATAATCGCTTAGCCGGTAGTCGCCAAAGGCCGTGACCAGTGCCTGCTGGTCGATCGCCGTCTGATAGATCGCCCGGTCGGCCGGGGGAAGACCGTGGTTTGTTAGGAGCATCAGGCTGATAAACAGCATCAGTCCCGGTATCAGGTAGAGCAGTCGTTTGGACATATCAAGCCGCCTTCTTTCGATAGAGTAGTAGCACCCAGCTGATGAGATAGGTCCAAAACAGGACCTGGATCAGCGGAAATGGATCGAGCTCCCGCCCAAGCATCAGCTGATGGATCTGACGAGTGACGCCTGATAGGTTGGGGGCCAGGCTGAGGATCAGACGAAGGAGTCTTGATGAGCTGCCGTCTGAAAAAAAAGACAGCGTCTCGAGTGTCTGATGAGCCAGTCCGGCTCCGATGAGGAGGAGGGCGGTGATGGCACCGGCCAGCGGTGGCAGAAACAGGCCTAGGACTGAAGTAAGGGTCGCACTGGCAAGCAGGCTGATCAGGCTCAGGCCAAAGGCCGGTAGGACTCTCGGGAGGAGGTCGGCTTGACCCTGGAGGATCAGAAAGATCGCCAGCACCAGGTGGAGCAGGCCTGAGGCCAGGACCGAGGCCAGGCAATTGCCGAGCGTCAAGCCGATATGATACGTCGGCTGTGAGATGTTTCGGACCCAGACGAGGTGCGCGCTGCCCCGTTTATATTCATTGGCGATGGTAGCGCAGCTTAGGCCGATGGCCAGCAGGCAGATCAAGGCGTTCATCAGCGTCAGCATCAGTCCGAGGACCCGGGGAAAGCCGGTGATGGCCTCGCCATCGATGCTGATGCTGGCCTGGCCGGTGCTCATTAGAAGCAGCAGGAGCAT
>DUPT01000030.1 GCA_012838225.1 Tissierellia bacterium | reverse complement strand
TCTGAAGTGATAGAAATTGATATCCCCGAACTTGAAGTCAGTCGAATCAGCCGGGAATGTGATGTCCAACTATATGAATTCAATGATCAGGTGGATCAATATCTTAAAGATCACCCGGAGGCACCGTTTGAAACTTTTAAAGAAATCGTTGACACCGGGAAGCTATATCCGCATATCGTCAAATTGATGGCTGGTTCAGCCAAGTTGGTGAATCCGAAAGACCATCCGGACTATCTGCAAAAGCTAGCTCATATCGATCGAAATCGGGAAACAGTACTGGCGATTATGGATGAATACGATTTGGACGCTCTGACATACCCGCACCAACAAATTTTGGTCGAAGAAATCGACAGTTTTTCCCAAGCTGGTCGAAATGGCATCATTGCGTCGATTTTGGCATTCCCATCGATTTGTGTTCCGGCAGGTTATTCGCTGCCGGACGAATCGGCTCCTCTCGGTGTCCCAATCGGATTGGAGTTTGTCGCTCGACCGAATCGAGAGGATCTGCTATTTGAACTAGCCTACGCATTCGAGCAGAAAAATCCCAACCGAAAACCGCCACGATCCACTCTATAATCCTCACACTATAAAACCGGAGCCTTTGTATTGGCTCCGGTTTTTAAGTGCAGGTGTTTAACCGGGGAGACGAGATTTATCAGCAAAGAATTCCTTGGTCAGTTTGAAGACGGTACCGCTGAGGAGCAGTACACCGATCAAGTTCGGGATCGCCATCAAACCGTTTAGGGTATCAGCCAGAGCCCAGATCGCTTCGAGACCACCGATGGCGCCGATGACGACAAACGGGATCCAGATGACGCGATAGATCGGGATGACTTTGGGGCCAAAGACGAACTCAGCACAACGCTCACCATAGTATTCCCAACCGATGATGGTCGAGTAGGCAAACAGCATGATGCCGATCGAGACGATGATGCCGCCAAAGCCCGGGAGACCTTCGTTAAAGGCAGCGGTCGTCAGTTCAGCACCGGTCAGACCGGTGCTCCACAGACCGGATACCATGATCGTCAGTGCGGTAATGGTACAAATGACCAGCGTATCGGCAAAGACTTCGAACACGCCCCACAGACCTTGGCGGACCGGGTGGTCAGTCGTGGCAGCGGCGTGAGCGATCGGTGCACTACCGAGACCGGCTTCATTGGTGAAAACACCACGAGCGACCCCGTAGCGGATCGAACGAGCCAGCGTAGCACCGGCGAAGCCACCGACGGCGGCGTGGCCGGTAAAGGCATTACCGAAGATCAAACCAAAAGCTTCCGGAATATGAGCGGCATTGGTGATGATAATGACCAGACCACCGACGATATAGATGATCGCCATGAAGGGGACCAGCTTCTCAGTGAAAGCACCGATCCGCTTGATACCGCCGATGATAACAACGGCTGTGATCAGCGCCAGGGCAATTCCGGTGTAGAGGGGGCGAATGTTGAAGGTGGTCTGCAGCGCAGCTGCTACCGAGTTGGCTTGCACCATATTACCGATACCAAACGCGGCCAGGAAACCAAATACTGCAAAAATAATAGCTAACCATTTCCATTTCAGACCGTTTTGAATATAGTACATGGGTCCGCCGACAAAGCGGCCATCCTCTGTCTTTTCGCGGAAGTTGACGGCCAGAACGACCTCAGCAAATTTGGTCGTCATACCAAAGATTGCCGCCAGCCACATCCAAAAGACTGCCCCCGGGCCACCCATAGCGATCGCGGTTGCCACACCGGCGATATTACCGGTACCGACAGTCGCTGCCAGAGCGGTTGCCACGGCCTGGAAGGCGGTGACTTCCCCTTCGCCTCGTTGCTCTTTATCGAACATTTTGAGGAAGGTGTTTTTGAGGATATAGCCCAGCTTAGTGATCGAGAAGAACTTCGTGAAGACTGACAAGTACAGTCCGGCTCCAACGATCAAGATCAATATGGGAGGACCCCATACGATATCATTAACGAAGCTGTTTATTTTTAAAATAAAATCCATAGACAAAGCCTCCTATTAAATAATTGTAAACTTATTTGGTGTGGGATGAAGCAGGATCGCTTGAATTTCCTACACAATAAACTTAACCTCCTTGAATTATCTCTTATTCTAACAAAAGTGCAACATAAATACAACCTATATATATAACAATATAGGAAGCCAAATTTGAACGATGGTCGCTAATGCTCATTTCTTGTGAAGAATGATTTATCTTTTCCAGCGTTAAAGGGTCGGTTTAAGCTATTTATTGTGAAAAAAATAACCCCGACTCATCGGAGTCAGGGTTGGAGGGTTCTTAGCGCTGATTGTCCTCAAGCCAGCGTTTGGCGACATGGGCATAGAGAGCGCTTCCCATATGGAAGACCGATTCATCGAGCACCATATTGGGGTTATGCATCGGAAAGGCGGAGGGCGATCCGCCACCGAGGATCAGGAAAAATCCGGGGACCTCTCGGGTGACATAGCCGAAGTCCTCCGATCCGGAGATCGGACCCTTTAGCAGCAGCTTCTCCTCCGGTACGATTTCTTTGAGATAGGGCAGGACCGATCGGACCAAGTCGGGATCAGCATAGGTCGAGGGCGTATAGAACTTGGTGAAGTGATACTTGCCTCGCCAGGCGGTCACGATATGTTCGATCAGTGTTTCGACCCGGGCGGCCAGGTTGTCGCGGACCGGAATGTCCAGGCAACGCATGCTGGCCTTGACCGAGGCCTTATCGGGAATGATATTGGGGGCTGTCCCCACTTGGATCGACCCCACGGTCATCGAGACCGTCGCCGAAGGCGGGGCTTCTCGACCGACTAACATGTTGAGGGCATTGGAGAGCTGGATGGCAATGACGACCGGATCGATCGCCTGATGCGGCATCGAGCTGTGGCCGCCCTTGCCCTGGATCTCGATCATCCAGGTGTCCATCGAAGACGAGACGATATCCTCAATATAATGGACTTCGCCCACCTCGACATCAGACATGATGTGGATGGCCATGGCGGCATCGACCTTAGGATCTTCCAGCAGGCCGTCATCGATCATAAGCTTTGAGCCATAGCCCATCTCTTCACCGGTCTGAAACATCAGCTTGACGGTGCCCTTAAGCTCGCTCTCCATATCCTTTAGGATCCGAGCGGCGGTAAGGAGCATGGCCGTGTGGCTGTCATGGCCGCAGGCATGCATCCGGCCGGGGATAGTGGAGGCAAAGGGCAGATCGGTCGTTTCCTGGAGTGGCAGGGCGTCCATATCGGCCCGCAGCAGGATACAGGGCTCGCCGGAGCCGATGGTGGCAACGATACCGGTGGTCTCGTCTTGTCGACGTTTTGCCCATTGGACTCCTCCTTTGTAGTAGTCACTGGTAGAGAATGAATTTACACTCGTTAGCTTTATTATATCTTATAACGTGAAACTATGAATATTTCAACATGATTAGGCTATTGGGACAAAAACGAAATATATCCACCGTCTAACTGTGCCGAGTTGATACGTTTTTTTGAATCAATCGATCGCTTTTTACCGCATCAGGCCTTATCTATTGTATAGTTGTATATATCACCGGAGGGAGGATTGGGATGCTTACAGACGAGAACCATCAGAAGTATATCCGGATACTGGAAGAAGAGCTGCAGCCGGCCCTAGGGTGTACCGAGCCGATCGCGATCGCTTATGCGGCCGCCCTGGCTAGGTCATACCTGGAGGGTGAGCCGAGTGCACTCCGGCTGTCGGTCAGCGGCAATATCATAAAAAATGTCAAGAGCGTGGTCGTGCCGAATACCGGCGGGCTTCGGGGGCTGGCGGTTTCGGCAGCGGCCGGGGTCGTGGCGGGCGATCCGTCAAAGGAGCTAAGAGTGATATCCGGGGCGTCGCCTGAGGCGATCGAGCAGATCCCGGTCTTTTTAGACCGGGTGCCGATCACGATCGAGCATGCGGAGACCGAGTTTATCTTTGATATCGGCGTTGAGCTGACAAACCGTGACCACTCGGCCTTTGTCCGGATCGTTGATTTTCACACCAATGTAGTCGAGATCACAAAAGACGGTCAACCGATTGAGGTGATCGAGGCCGAGACGGTCCGAACGGGGGCCAGTGATCGCTCCTTTATGACGATCTCGGACATTCTTGATTTTGCCCGGACGGTCGATCCAGCCGAGGTGAGTAAGGTCCTCGAGCGACAGATCGCCTATAATATGGCGATCGCTCAAGAGGGACTGCGAGGCGACTATGGCGCCAATATCGGTAAGGTCATGCTCGGGGCCTATGGCACAAAGGATATCAAGATCAGGGCCCGGGCCTTGGCGGCCGCCGGCAGTGACGCTCGGATGAACGGCTGTGAGCTGCCGGTGGTGATCAATTCCGGCAGCGGTAATCAAGGCATCACGGCCTCGGTGCCGGTGATCGCCTATGCCAAGGAGCTCGGAAGCACTCATGAGGACCTCCTAAGAGCACTGATCATCTCAAACCTTGTCACCATCCATATGAAGACCGGCATCGGCCGTCTCTCGGCCTATTGCGGGGTCGTCAGTGCCGGCTGTGGCAGCGGAGCCGGTATCGCCTATCTCCACGGCGGCGGGCTGGATGAGATCGCCCATACCATCGTCAATGCCTTGGCCATCACCTCAGGCATCGTGTGTGACGGGGCGAAGGCGTCGTGTGCCGCCAAGATTTCAGCGGCGGTCGATGCCGGGATCGTCGGCTATCATATGTATCAAAACGGTCAGCAGTTTTTTGGCGGTGATGGGATCGTGTCAAAGGGTGTTGAGGATACCATCATCAATGTGGGTGAGCTGGCCAGACGCGGGATGAAAGAGACCGACCGCGAGATCTTGCGCATCATGCTCAAGTGTTAGGCGACTTCGATGTGTGGCCGATATTATCTAGAGGAGCTATCGCATATCGAGTGGGATGCGCTGCTTCGACAGATCGATCAAGACTATAAAAAGGGCGAGATCTTTCCGACCAATCAGGTGCCGATAATCACAGCTCCCAAAAGAATCGAGATCAGTACCTGGGGCTTTCCTAACTTTCGAACGCCCAAAGGCACGGTGATCAATGCCCGGAGCGAGACGGCTCAGGAGAAGGTGATGTTTCGCCGGGCCTTTGCCGAGACGCGCTGTGTCATTCCGACCAGCGGCTTCTATGAGTGGGATCAGCATAAAAAGACCGCTCAAGGCAAGAAGCAGAAGCTGTTGTTTCTACCGGCGGGCCAGACGGATCTTTTCTTGGCCGGGTTGTGGCGGATGTTTTCCGGTGAGAGCCGGTTTGTCATTTTGACCAGGGAAGCCAATCCATCGGTCGCACCGTATCATGATCGGATGCCGATCATTTTAGAGCCGGAGGAGATCGAGGACTGGCTGATGAGTACCGAGATGGCTCAGGCTAAAATCTATGACGAAGGCCCAGATCTTAGGGCTTATCCGGTGAATGGATGAGACGGAAGCGGCTGAAGTTGAGGGTTCATATAAAGAAGAAACCACCGGCCAGCAAGCCGGTGGTATTGCTAAATGGATCGATTGCGGTTATAATAGGCTATGCCGTGCTAGACGGGGAGTCAGCGGTGCCCTGTAACCTGCAAGCCGCTATAGCAGGGTCGAACGCCAGCCGAGGATGTGTCCTTGTGGAGCAGCCTGCGGCAAGTGCCGATGACGAATGAGTCCGGTGCAATGGTGACCTGCGAACCGCGCCAGATCCGGAAGGAAGCAGCGCTAAGGAGGACCCATCATGTGCCATCGGGTAGCTTGTTCTGAGAGAACTACCGGAGTAACGTCTGGGAGGCATAGACAGAGCTGGTGCACGGCGGTCTTATCCAAGAGCCGATCGGCTCTTTTTTTTGTGCTGAAAACACTACTTGATCGGCAGCCGGACATCGATCCGGTAGTGATCGGACGGGTCAATATGGATCTCGCCCTGCCAGTCCTGGACCAAACGATACATCCCCTTAAGACCAAGTCCCTCTTCATTGTGGCGGGCACTGAGTTGACCGTTATTGGTGATGGTGAATTGATAGGACTCAGGGTTGGTCTTCATGTTGAGGTGGACCTCGGTGGCACCACCGTGCTTGAGGGAGTTGTTTGAGGCCTCCCGCAGGATCTGATACGTCAGATGGCGGTGATGATAGTTGATCGGATACTCTCCGTGGAAGAAGAGCTCGAGGCCGATCCGCTTGAAGGATCGCTGCATGGCCAGAAAGGAGCTGTCGGAGCCGCCGGCGGTACGGTCTTCTAGTTTGGGATACATTTGAGAGAGCAGGTGGAGCAGTCGCTGGCGTTCATCGTCAGTGATTTCACGGCCCTCCATGGCCTGAAGCGAGTAGCTAAGCACCGAGAAGGTCTCGCCCATGACATCGTGGAGGTATTGCTGCAGGCGGACCTGCTCCTCCAGGTGGACCGAGGCCTTTAGCTGATCGAGGATATTTCGCACGATCTGCCAGGCGCTTCGGATGGTGGCCGTGTTTTTATCGATCTCGGTCTGGATATCGATCAGCTCCGTCACCTTGACGAGCTCCCAGACATTGTAGCGGTGGTTGAGCTCGACCATGGAGTAGTGGTTGATCCGGTAGCTGTCGGGGCCGTTGCGATACAGGCCATCATACGACTCGAGGGCATCGAGAATGAGGGCGTCATCGCCACCTGCCAGGTTGGAGAGGATGTCGAGGGCTTTGGGATTGATGCTTAGAACCCGTCCCTCGGGGCTGGAGACGACGATACCGTGGGGGAAGACCTCATAGGCCTTGAGCTTGGTGTAGTCAGTGAAGTGAGTCGACAGATAGCGGCGGGTGGTAAAGAGATAGTAGTAGCCCATGACCACCCAGAGGGCGGTAAACAGGATGAACAGACCGTTAAACACCGGGACAGACCAGAGGTAGTTTCCCGGGACCGGCAGCAGCAGGATCATCAGGATGACCCGCAGGAGGATAAAGACCTGACTCACCTGGAAGCTGTGTTTTTTCAGAAAGCGTGAGATCATGATGATGATATGGCTGAAGATCGGGAGGATAAACAGCCAGTTGATATCAAATATCACGCCGGGGTGGGTAAAGCTTGTCGCCTGGATCTGGATGACCAACAGACCGGCGGCCATCAGGGTGTTAAAGCTCAGATTGAGGATGAAATAGACCATCCAGAGACGCCAGTACATCCGGCGCCAGCGGTAGCTCATGAGGTTGAAGTTACTGACCGAACGGATGACGCCGGTGAAATAGACCACTGCCAGGATCACTCGGACGATATTGGGGAGTACATACAGATCCATCAGTTGGCCCCCAATCCGATCACGACCGTCAAGGAGTCATCCTCTTGGTCGATCCGTCTGCCTTGATACATCGTCAAAAGCATCCGCCGCCAGTGATTGGTTTGAGATGAGCGAAAGAGCAGGACCATTTCGGGTTCGGGTCGTTTTTGTCGGATCGTTAAGAGAAGCTCGGTCTCCTCAGGAAACTGGAGCGCGACCTGGAGGATCTCGTCTTGAAAGATCTTCATCTGCTCGAGGGTCAGCTCAAGCTCGGGATGGATGTGGACGGCGTAGTTTTTCTCAAAGCTGATCTCCAAAAGCTCCTGGGCGGCCAGGTTGATCCATTTGGCCGAGAAGCGCTGGTCGGATTCAAGCATGATAAGCGAGCGCCGCTTGACGAACCGGGCCATGAGCTTGACCAGGGCGATGGTCAGCGGAGTGATCGGTCCGCTCAGCTGAGAGATGATCATGCGAAGGGCGTCGACACCGGATTTGGTCTCGGCCTCGACATCGGCTAGGAGCTGTAGACGATACTCGATCCGTTCAATCTCCTGATCGATCGAGCTCTGGGTGCCCATGACGATCTGTTGGCGCTCCAGCTCATCGCGCTGACTTTCTTTATGGCGCAGCTCGACCATCAGGTCGGTGATGTTTTCGATCGTGATGAGATAGTTGCTGTTGATGGGGTGAGATGACCACTGGTAGATGACATCGTCCTTATCTAGAACGTGGAGGCTGCCATCGGCCTGAAGGATGGTGTCGCGCTCAAGGTCATTGACAATCTCAATCTGCTTAGCAATCCCGTGAGAGGCGTAGCGGATCGTGCCATCGGCGGCTACGATACTCATCATGATATCGGCCCGCTCAAAGATCGGCAGGTTCTTTAGATAGAACGGGCCTCGTTTGGGTCGATGGATCAGATTGAAGATCATGACAAAATAGATCAAGACGACATACATAAAGTAGAACAGATCCCAATCGAGCAATCGGTTCTGGGTGTATCCGATGATGATGATCAGGACCGAGGTCAGGATCAGGGCAATGATTCCGTTACGCCACTCCGGGGCGCGCTGAGGATAGGTGAAGAACATAAAAAAGCCGATCAACAGACAGGCGATACCATAATATATGAAGATATTGATCAGCCAATGGGTCGAACCGCTCCAGCCGGGCGGGATCAGTGTGATGGTGCGGTGCAGCGGGGTCGTGATCAGGAACACGGTGATCAGAAGCGATAGGGAAGCTGTCAGCCGGACAACGTTTTTATAGATCCGGTCCTCGACCAAGGAGGCGATGATGGCCACCAGGAAGAGATTGGCCAGAACGATCGCCAGCGAAAGAAACGTGGGATAGCTGAAGCTATAGCGGATGTCGGGGTAGAGGACATCGATAAATAAGGTGACCAGAAAGATCGCCACGACCAGCGCAAAATGCGATACGATCAGGCGTTGTTTTTGACTGATGGTGCGGTTGAACAGATTCAGTGCCCAATAGGTCAGTCCCATTGCCGACGCGATGAGGATGACACCACGAAGAAAAGCAATGATCAGACGGTATTGGTCAGTAAAGATGAACAGACTGGGCATGGCGATGCTCCACTCATTTGATTTTTGGATTGATGAAACCGGAGGTCACCGCATAGATGGCCAGCTTTGAGATACTGGGAAAGCCGGTCTTGCTCATGAGATTGCTGAAGTGTGTCTTCACGGTGTTTTCGGTCAGCCCGAAGTGATCAGCGATCTCGAGTCGGGTATAGCCGTCGCAGACGAGCAGCAGGATCTCGCGTTCCCGATCGGTCAGGTTGAAATAGTCGGGAAAGCTCTGTTGGGCCGATTCATGCGGGTAGACGCTTTGCCCATTGATGGTGGCGTCGATGGCTTCGAACAGCTGGGTCATGGAGACGTCTTTGTAGACGAAGCTGTCGGCCCCGGCCTTGCGGGCTCTTTCAATAAAGGTCACCTCGGGCAGTCCGGTCATGAGCATCACCTTGACGTCCGGATAGAGCCGTTTGATATCGGCGGTCGCATCGATGCCGCTGTGGTGATCCAAAGTCGATATATCCATCAGGACCAGGTCGGGTAAGGTGTCTTGAATGTAGCGGACGGCCAGCGAAGAATCGGCGATCGAGTGGGTTACTTCAAATTGTCCGGAATCGATCAAGGCACGGAATAATGCGTCACGAACTAAAGCCTGATCTTCGACCAGTAATATCTTCTTCATGATTCCCCCTTGTATGCCTTCATTATACAAGAAAATGACGAGATTTGTATTGATATACCATGGATAAGCGGTATTTTCTATCGATTTTACCAAACTTAACTGTGTTAATAATGTGTTGACTCACCCACAAAGGTGAGATAGGCCATATCTATAGCGGGTATAAGTAACCCACAATGGAGGAAGACACTTAAAGTAAGTCACGATAAAGGGGGAATAATGAGAAAACCACTAGTGATGTTGCTGATCCTTCTGCTTGTCTTTTCAAGCGTCGTTCCCTATGCAGCTGCGATTGCATGGGCGGACGGTGCCACCGAAGACATTGAAGAAGAGGTCCTACCATCCAACGAAGAAAATGAGTCAGAACCACCTGCTGAAATAACTGAGGAACCTCCCCAGGAACCTATTATTGAAGAAACCACAGAGCCGGTGCCGGAGCCTGAACCGGTGATTGAAGAGCCGATCGAGTAGCCGATCACTGAAGAGGAGCCTCCGATCGACGAAGAACCGCCGGTGGCAGATGAGCCGGTGGATGAAGAAGAAGCACCAATGGAAGATCCGGCCATCGAAGAAGGGCCGGTGACGGTAGATGAGACGGAGACTCAGGAAGAGGAGAGCCCCGAGTTGATGGCGGCCCCTTATATCCCACCGTATACTCCGACCGATGGCGCGACCTCGATCCAGGTCACGAAGCACTGGATCGGTGTTCCGGAGGGTCTACCCTATCCGACAGCCCATTTGGTTTTGTATGATGTAGACGATCCCGGGACCGTCGTTAAAGAAGTCTATCTCAGTCCGACTCAACCCGGTGATAGCACTCAGACCCACATCTGGCATGGGGTGGATACCTTTAAGATGGTCGGTGGTGTCAGAACACCGATAACCTATTCGGTCCGCGAAACGGACCTGGAAGGTTATAGTACGACCGGACCAAATATTACTCCACGTTATGCCAATACAAATATTCGCGTGACACCGAACAACTCGACTCATTGGCCGCTCCAGACACCCGACTATATCATCACCAAAGTGACCCAAAATGGTCCCTGGGTCATCTGGACCTTGGATCACACCCCGGAAGCCGATCGGGCGGCTTTTATCGCGATGGTCTTGGCGGCCGGTGGTGACCTAGGACCGTTCGGCTCGCTGAGCATCAATGATCCGATCATTTGGCTGGAAGGCCCGCAGGTCGATGTGGATATTTTCCCTGATGATTCCAAGGCAGGTCAAATCACGATTGATATCCAGTACAATCCGGATGGAACGGTTGCTTACTCGGAGATCAATTATCAGGGCGAATCGACCTGGGCGCAGTTCCTATTGGGAAGCTATACTCCGGCCAACTATGAAATGACCAATGAGTATGCTCCCAGAGGCTACTGGACACCGACCGCAGCGAAGGTGTTGACCGGGCGTGAGCTAATAGCGGGCGAATTCTCCTTCGAGATCTATGAGATCATTGACGGAGAACGAGTCCGTGTTGGAACAGCAACTAACAATGCGGATGGTACAATCACGTTTGAGCAGATCGTATACACACCGGAAGATATCGGTACTCACGAATACGTCATCGTCGAAGTCAGTGGCGGACTCGGTGGCGTTGAGTACTCGGAAACAGAAATCTTTGTTACGGTTGTCGTCGGTCCGACGGAAGGCAGTCCGACTCTGACTGTGACCGCTACGTATGAGCCGGATCACAAAACGTTTTCGAACAGTTATTCCGCCACAGGCTCGTGGACGCCGGAGGTGACGAAGGTCCTGACCGGCCGGGCACTCCGTGACGGTGAGTTCAGCTTTGAAGTACGTGAAGGTGATGAGGTTATCAGCACCGGCAGAAACGATGCCACGGGCAAAGTCACCTTCCAACCCTCGATCGAATATACCTTAGACGATGTCGGTACTCACAGCTATACCATCCGTGAGGTTAATGGAAATCTGGGCGGCGTCGAATATGATATCTGATTGTTGATCGAACTGGGTTATGACTTGAATAGATCAGAGTCAAAGACTTACTCCACTGGTATATACCAATTTCCTTGAATTCCTATTTCTATGCCAATTACCAAAGATATGAAATTAATCGAAGAATTTTACTTCATTTTAACAAGTGATAGATGTGTCTAGTCAAAAAGGGTGATGAAAGTAGTATAACGCTCACCTATAATAATTCTAACTATGGACCTAGTTCTCCCTTTATATTGATATATTTTTGTCAACATGTTATCTAGATCCTTGTCGGACTACTACCTATCTTATTTCTCGTTTGAGAATGAAATCCCCACTCTGGCACCCAATAGTCAAGGAGATCTAAATGAGTACAACCATGTTCAAGAAGAGATTCGCATTAGTAATGATCTTCGTCATGCTGTTCAGCAACATTCCGTTCAGCTCGGCCGAAGAACTGATTGTCGAATCCGTTGTAGTCGGTGAACAACCGGCTATTAGTGATGCGGAAGAAACTCCCCCCGCAGAAGAATCGGTGGCAACCGAAGGAGATGAGGAATTGACACCTTCTGAAGAAGTTCCAGAAGATGTCATAGAGGTTGTTCCTGAGGAACCTATACTTGAAGAGGAACCGGTACAGGAAACCGAACCTAAGGAACAGGCACCTGTGCTTGAGCAAGAACCGGTTGAAGAAGACGAGCTAAATTCAAGTGAACCCCATGATGACGAGGTGTTGGTTGAACTTATCGGTGATAACCCTGATAATCTTCCAGGTCCCATTA
>DUPT01000029.1 GCA_012838225.1 Tissierellia bacterium | reverse complement strand
TCGGCTTTCTTGGCGACACAGGGCATGATCGAAACAACCACGATATCTTTCGGATCGATCCCCTTCTCACTAGCATAGTAGGTCTTAGCCATCGCCCCAAACATGATCTGAGGTGATTTACAGCTAGAGGGAATATCAAGCATATCCGGGAAGTGGTGCTCAAAGAACTGCACCCAAGCCGGACAGCAGGAGGTCAGGATCGGCAGGGTTCCGCCATGCTGGATCCGATGAACCAGCTCACTCGCCTCTTCCATGATCGTCAGGTCAGCCGCCCAGTCCGTATCAAACACGGCATCAAAGCCCATTCTTCTTAGGGCTGTCGGGAGCTTACCGGTCGTGATGGTACCCGGCTCAAGGCCAAACATTTCACCGATCGCCACCCGGATGGCCGGAGCCACCTGCACGATGACGTGTTTATCGGGATTATTCAGAGCGCGCCAGACACTGGCGGTATCATCCATCTCGACCAGGGCACCGGTCGGACAGACTGCGACACACTGACCACAGAAGGTGCAGCTGGTATCGATCATGTCGAGGTTGAAGGCGGGTGCCACGACGGCATCAAAGCCTCTTCCCAGAGCACTCAGGACACCGACGGTCTGGACTTCATTACACATCATCTCACAGCGACGACACATGATACATTTATTCGGATCCTTTTGAATGGCTTTGGACGACTGATCGACCGGATAGTTCATCGCTTCGCCTTCGTAGTGGATCTCACGGACTCTCATCTTGGCGGCCAGGGCCTGAAGCTCACAATCGAGGTTCATGGCACATGTCAGACACTCTTTGGGGTGATTGGACAAAAGCAGCTCAAGATTGGCTCGGCGAGCCATGATGGCCCGGTTGGAGTCGGTCCGAATGTTCATGCCTTCGGTGACTTTTTCCGAGCAGGCCGTGACCAGATTGGGGCGACCTTCCACCTCAACCATACAGACACGACACGATGAGACTTCGTTTAGGATATCAAACCCATGCAGGTTTAAGTAACACAGCGTCGGTACATCCGCCCCGACTTTTTTGGCAGCGTGTAGGACACTGGTGCCTTTAGACACCTGGACCGGGACGCCATTTATGGTACAGTTAATCATTTCCATATTCTTCTCCTCGTCTAGGGCCGAAGCACCGCATCAAACTTACAAGCGTCAAAACAGGCGCCGCAGCTGATGCATAGTTCCTCATCGATCACGTGAGGTTTCTTGACTTCCCCGGCAATACAGCTGACCGGACAGACTCGGGCACAGCGGGTACAACCGATACATTTCTCCGGATCGATCGAGTAGGTTTTCTTGACCTCCCGGCGAGCATAGCGCATATACTCTTCCGGGAAATATTTCATGGTCGACAGGACCGGATTGGGTGCTGTTTGACCTAGGGCACACAGGGCTGTCGAACGAATATTATTACACAGGGTGTCAAGCTTCTCAAGCGTTTCTTCATCGCCTTCTAGGTTGATGAGCTGCTCTAGGAGCTCCTTGACCCGCTTGGTCCCGATCCGACAAGGCGTACACTTGCCGCACGACTCATCGGTCGTGAACTCGAGATAGAACTTGGCGATCTCGACCATGTCATTGTCTTCGTCCATGACGATCATTCCGCCCGAGCCCATCATCGAACCGATGGACTTGAGCGATTCATAGTCGATCGGCGTATCGAGGTCACGGTCGGTGATGACACCGCCGGAGGGTCCGCCGGTCTGAACCGCCTTGAACTTCTTACCGCCCGGGATCCCACCGCCGATATCGAAGATGATCTCGCGCAGGGTGGTTCCCATCGGCACCTCGACCAGACCGATATTATTGACTTTACCGGCCAGAGCAAAGACTTTGGTTCCTTTTGATTTTTCGGTTCCCATGGAGGCAAACCACTCACCACCGTTTAGGATGATGTCAGGGATATTGGCCAGGGTCTCGACATTATTGACGACCGTGGGCTTGCCGTTATAGCCTGATTCGGCCGGGAAGGGCGGTTTTCTGGTGGGCTCGCCCCGTCCACCTTCAACCGATGAAATGAGGGCCGTCTCTTCACCGCAGACAAAGGCGCCGGCGCCCAGACGGATCTCGATATCGAAATTGAAGCCGGAGTTAAAGATATTCTCACCTAGGAAACCGTATTCGCGCGCTTGATCCATGGCCGCCGTCAGACGCTGGATAGCCGGGGGATACTCAGCCCGAATATAGACGATCCCGTGATCCGAGCCAACAGCATAGCCGCAGATGGCCATGGCCTCGACCACACTGAAGGAGTCGCCCTCGAGGATCGAACGGTCCATGAACGCCCCCGGGTCACCTTCGTCGGCATTACAGATGACATACTTTTTGTCACCGACGGATTTGCGGGTGAATTCCCATTTGAGGCCGGTCGGGAAGCCCCCGCCGCCACGACCGCGCAGACCGCTGGTCTTGATGATGTCGATCACATCCTGGGGTGTCATGTCCGTCAGGACTTTACCCAGGGCATGGAAGCCATCGAAGGCAATGCTTTCCTTAATATTCATCGGATCGATCAGGCCGCACTTACGCAGTGCCGCCCGTTCTTGCTTCTCGTAGAAATCCATTTCATGATGGTTATGTACGACTTTTTGATTCCTCGGGTCAACGTAGAGCAGTCGCTCCAACGCTTCGCCTCGTTTGACGTGGCTTTCGATCAATTCCGAGACATCTTCCGGTTGGACTCTGACATAGAACAAGTCATCCGGTTGGACCTTGATGATGGGGCCTTGTCCGCAGAAGCCGAAACAACCGGTCTTGATGACTTCCACATCATCGACCTGGTGCTCCTCGAGCGCCTTATGTATCGCTTCGATGATTTCGTCCGATCGGGAGGCAACACAGCCCGTCCCGCCGCAAACCATCAGTTGATGTTTGATTTTCGCATCGGCCGGATGTTCTTTGACATCATCACGGCGCAGATGGACGTATTGTTGAGCCGATTCACGAAGCTCGGCCAGAGATTGTAGACTATCGATTCTCATTTAACCCTCCGCTCCCCGGTACTGTTCGATGATGCCGGCGACATCGTCAGTACCGACATGACCGTAGATCTTCTCATTGATCACAACCACCGGTGCCAGACCGCAGGCTCCGACACACCGCACGTCGCGGATCGAAAATCTGCCATCATCCGAGACACGCTTGTCGGCCATGTCTAGCTGCGAGCGAAATTCTTTGATGATCGCATCGGCACCTTTAACAAAGCAGGCGGTCCCCAGACAAATACTGATCTGGTACTGTCCACTGGGTTCTTGTGAGAAGAACGAGTAAAAACTGACGATTCCGTTGACTTTGGCAGCCGGTAAATCAGCTTTTCGGGCAATATAGAGCTGTAGTTCTTTAGGCAGATATCCGAAAATTTCCTGACCTCTGTGCAGGATATGTATGATCGCCTCTTGCTTATTCTCCAAGCCGGCAATATACTTATCCAGTTCGGCTAGCTTCGTCTTGTCCAAATGTTCTGTGCTCAAGACTGAATTTGACACCTTTTTCCTCCTGGAACTTTGATGCCTTTATTATAACGGAAAAAACATGTCTTGTTAATGCAATATCAGAAACATTTGCTATGTGATTACATATTTGTTCTATAAAGACGATTGTTAGCCAGAATATTGATAGAAAAAGTGCAATGAATTAATACTCAGTGAGAGGCTGAATACTATGCAAAGAAATAAATGGTGTTTAAGCACTTCGATATCCCCGCTTTGAGATTCAAGTTCATGAAGCGTAGTCGCCACCACATCTGACTCTGACAGGTTTCCCGCCACACGATAGATCGTTTCGAATACACTTGCCTTTTGCTCCGCCAATCAAACATTAAGCAAAGATCCCCAAGGTAGAATCCCCATTGCTGGGGATTCTACCAAGGACATCCACATTGTTAAAGAGCTTTTATTCGCTCATGGGTCAGTTCAACTCAAGCCGGATGGCCTCCTCTATCTCAGTCGATATGGCCAGCGGTCCGCCAAGCAGGCAGAATCGCTGTAGTGAATGACTGTCTATCACCTCAGGCCACCAATCAGGCAACTGCGTTTGTTCTCCATCGATCAGGAGAATGCCCGTGTCATTGCGAGCCGCCAACGGTGCGGCTACCAGTGCATCCGGATAGTTCTCGCCGGTAGCCAGGTATATGAAGTCTTGATCGGTCGGTAGGAACTCATCCAGCAACAGACGGGCGGTTTCATACCGATCGTCCCCGGCGATCCGCTCGGGATTCACAGCCTCGGTCTCGATCGTTGGGCTCAGCACCAACAAGCCGCCGATGATCCAAGACTTCGTCGGCTCAAGGGCCGCCACATAGTCTTTAGTAGCTTCCGGTAGCGCTGCCGATGGGGAGAGCAGTATCGGACTATGCGACTTCGCCGCAAATGGTGCTGCCGCCAGAGCGTCCGGGAAGTTCTCACCGCTGACGATAAAGACCTGATCGCTGTCAGTGATCTTTCTCAGCTCCTTGGCGATCCGAAGTGATGTCTGATAACGATCATCTCCGGCAAAGCGTCCTACGCTTAATCCTCGCTTCCAATTCCCGAATCATCGGCTCAATAGATGTCCGGGCCGATTCTGCCACTTGTTGAAGCTGATCAACGACCATCTCGATGCGATCAACTCGATTCGTAATAGTCGCTGCCGCAGCAGACAGTTGCTCCATCTCCGGCTGCTCGTTTAAACGGATGATTACATCCGCATAACCCAGTTCCTCCAAATCTTTCAGAACAGCGGTCTCGACCATGCCATCATAGGCAAACTGCTCCATATGGATGCCTGCTTGCTCCCAATCAGCTAAAGTAGGAGCCTGATCAATCGGTGGTTCAAGCGTTGGCTCCTCCCCTTCCTCCTTCATAGGATCAGCAATAACAGAAGTCGATTCCTCCAAAGTGGAACCGCTTGGTTCGGTATTTTCCGCATAAGATAAGCTTGGTGCTACAACACCGAACAACATAATCAGTGACAGCACCAAAGCTATCATTTTTCGGACTGCATTCTGTTTCGAATAAGACATGAACTACTCCTTCATTTCGGGTTTAGGTAAAAACAGTATGGTTCGAGAAATATTGACAAGCGATAACGTTACTCTGCCTACAGTCTTATTCCAATACCTATGGAATGATAGAATAAAGCCTACATCTAACGGAGTTTTATCCATTCTGAAAAATTACAGCCATCAGCAGCTTGCTGATTAAAAAACACTCTATAACATACAAAGACGGATTAAGTTGTAAAGAAATCGTATTTTTTTGCTTATATGTGTCTAACCAGGCTGTAAAATCACCTCAATGCGAACAGGATTTTTAATCATGGTCAAGACAATTAAATTATATATTAACTTATGTTAAACACGTTCGACCCCGATTACTGACATCAACAATAGTAGCCCCATCCGATTAGTCTTCCTAGGATATTAACGCATCGTTAGGGGCTGTGGTTATGTTTAGAAATAACAATGCCCATCCGATTGCTGATCAGCCGGATGGGCGTAACGTTTGATTTTGTTCTTATTCTATATAGTGCTGTGGCGGAGTTGGTTGTTTCACTTGATTCAAGATCACATTCATCGTCGGTATGGCTGTCCCCACCTGCTGGCTGACGAGTACTTTTCTGGTCTCTTCGTGGAGCTTAAAGAATACCGGCCAATAGTCATCGGTCTTGACCCAGGCCTTTAGGAGCAGCGCACTCCGATAATCCTCCGTCGCCATCGAGGTGATGTCGGGCTTTGGATTATCCAACACCCGTTCGTCACTGACTGCCAGATCAAGCAGCGTCTGTTTGGCGACCTCAAGATCCTCTACCGTCTCAAACCGGATTGGAACATCGACTCTTCGGATATCATAGGCGGTATGATTCACGATATAATCAGCCGAGAGCTTACCATTTGGTACGATGATCTTCTTATTATCCGGCGTTGTCAGTGTCGTCGTAAGGATACCGATATCGGTCACCGTACCGTCAAACTCGACCGTTTCGATGAGATCTCCCAAGACAAACGGACGACTGGCGACGATGATGATACCGCCCGCCAGATTGCTGAGGGCGCCCTGCATGGCAAGACCGATGCTTAAGGTGATCGCCCCTACGATCGTGGTGACTGTTGTCGTAAAGCTTCCCAGGTGTTCTAGGAGCGATAGGATCAGGACAACGGTCAGACTAAAGCGTAAGAAGGTGAATAAAAAGCGAAGCCTCGTCTCATCCGCTTTCTTTCGGGCAAAATACCTCTCCAGCCATACGGTAAAGACCCGGATGACGATCAGCCCGATGATAAGGATGACAAGCGCCCCCAGTAACTTTGGAGTCGCCTGTTCGATTGAATTCTTAACGGTGTCCCAATTGATCATACCTACCTACACAATCCGAAATCGTTCACTGATCTGTTTTCTTAAAGCCACTGAGACCATGACATCTCGGCCGACCTTGATCTCCCGTTTGGCCAGCACCTGCTCGACGCTCAGATACGCCAGCTCGGGATAGTTGTTCTCCTGAGATAAGTGGGCCAACACGATATACTTCAGCCGGCCCGACTGATGGAACAGGTCGGCGATAAACTCACCGGCCGACTTGTTCGAGAGATGCCCCCGCTCACTCAGGATGCGTTGCTTTAGGATATAGGGATACCTGCCCACCTCGACCAGATGCTCATCGTGATTCGATTCAAGGACTAAGAAGTCACAATCACTTAAGGCCGCTCTGGCGATTGGGCTGATAAAACCGATATCGGTTGCGATCCCGATCTTCTTAGACGCCTGCTCGAAAGTGAAGCCAAAGGTCTGGGTGGCATCGTGAGAGACCGAAAAGATCTCGATCTTTAGATCACCCAGCTCCAGCACACCATCTTCAATGAAGACGAAGCGCTCCGGTGCGATATGGCTCAGTTGTTCTTGAAGGAGCCGATAGATCGAGTGCGACATAAAGATACGAAAGTCAAACCGCTTGGCAAGGACTGCCAAGCCTTTGATATGGTCTGAGTGCTCATGGGTGATAAACACGGCATCGATGTCCGCCATCGACTCCCCGATCTGCCCCAGCGCTTCTCGGATGTATTTGGCGCTCATGCCTACATCGACCAAGATATCCAATTGTCCGGCTTTTATATAATGGCTGTTACCGCAGCTTCCGCTGGCCAGCGAGCAATATTCGATCATAATTCTCCTGGAAATATGGTAACACGACCATAAAAAAAAGCAACCGAAGTTGCTAGTGTTGCTGCTCGATCATGTTCGAGACCGGGGGAACCTCCGTCTTATCCGACAGGATCGGTCTGAGGTAGCCAAACGGCTGGAAGCCATAATAATCAAACAGCGGAGCCTTAGTTGTGCCTTGAGTCACCGGAGCTGTCCCGGTCGAGTTTGAGTTTTGCTCGTAGTAGGTGATGGTATCTCCTTTGACCTCAGTCACCACGGCCACATGACCCAGGTACCAGTAGGGCCAGCAGATGATGTCTCCCACCTGAGGCGCGCTCCCATCAAATGGGATGGCTTCAAAGTAGTCTTCGTTGGCACCAAAGAAGGTGGCGTCGGCATTTCCCAGTCGAATGGTTTGACGAAAATTTTCCTCCGGGAATATCTCTGAGGCATAGAAGAAGATCAAATCGACGCATTGTCCGAGATACGCTCCATCCATGTCTATGTAGGTTTGGTCAAGATAAGACGCTTCAATCTTTTCCATCCAGTCAGTGATCGGCTCTTTGGTATCGGCAAAGCTTGCCGGTGTCAGTAGGCTCACCCCCAACACCAAGAGACCGAGTGTGAGAACGAATCGATGTCTTAGTTTCATTTTTCCTCCGAATCGGGAGTATAGCATCTTTTGGAAAACTGTGTTTCGACTGATTAAGCAGCTCGTTAACATAGTCTTTACAATAATAGACAGGATTAACTATTGTGATAGATTGGTCATCCGGCTTGAATTCACGGCTCTTTGACTCCCTCGCTTAGTTTAATGTCATCGTAAGCTGCCTCCCCGAAAAAATGAGACGAAGCACTTGAACTTGCCAGCTGTTATTTTTTCGTAACGCCTGAGCCAGTAGACCCTCTTTCACCAGTCCGGTTTTCAGTTATAATAGATTTAGGAGAAAAACATGAGTATTCAAATCTCGACTGCCCAGTTCGATCTGGGCATGACTGCCATTGAAAATTTATTTATCGAAGAATTTATGCCTTATGCCACCGGCCAGGATATCAAGGTCTACCTGCTGGGGCTTAAGCTCGTGCTTGAAGAAAAGGCACCGACGATCCAATCGCTGGCTCGCCGGCTGTCGCTCGATCCCGATGATATCCTTGATAGCTATCGCTACTGGGAGAACCAAGGCATCATCAAGCTGATCGAGGATGAGCTGGAGCCCGACATCTTCTATCTGTCGATCCGAAATGTCTATCTTGAGAGTAACTTCATTCGAAAGAGCCTGCCGACCTCCCTAGACGCCAACCCCTACCTGCTCGAGGTCTTTCACGAGGTCGATCAGACACTGCCGGTCATCCTCTCGGAGTCTGAGCGCCAGCAGCTGATCCCGTTTCTGCAAAACCATCCGGTCGCTCCCGAGATGGTGGCCATGGCCTTTGATGAGGCCCGTAAGGCCAGAAACCGAGCCACCAAAGCCATCAACAGCCTAAGCTACTGGATCTCCCACGGTGCCGAGACGATCGATCAGGTACTAGAGCTAAAAGAACGCCTCAATCTCCGAGCCATGCACTACAAACAGGTGCTGAGCTCACTTGGTAAACCGTATGATCAACCGACCGCCGGCGATAAAAAAAGCATCGACCGCTGGCTCGATGAATACGGTTTTACGATCGATGAGATCCTTAGCAAGCTGACAGACATCACCCTGCGCAAACGTAACCCCAGTATGGCCTACCTGAACGCCGTCTTCAAAAACGAATTTGAAGGAGCGGAGCAGCCCGGCCAAGACGATACTGCGCTCGATGAATTATTTAGGAAAAGACGATGAGTGCTAAAAACCGACTGCGCCAAGCATATGATCAAACCCGACTGGCCAGAGAAGTCGAGATCCGTCGGCGAAAAGCCGAGATCTATCAACTCGACGAGCAGTTCTTAGAGCTGGAACGAACCCACCGGGAGGTGATCGAGGAATTGATCCAAGCCGCACTCGATGCCGGATTGGTCGATGAAGCGATCGATCTTGAGTTGGCGTCTCGCCACGAAGCCTACTACGACACGAGAGCCAGGCTTCTAGAAAAACACGGACTGCCGGCCGACTATCTCGAGCCGGGTTATCGCTGCGCTGAGTGCCAAGACACCGGCCGGATTGGTGCCGAGGATTGTGCCTGCTTTAAGCAGGCCTTGGCCCAAGCAGTCTATAGGGAACAGAGCCTGCTCGAAGCCGGCCGCAGCCTGGCCACCTGGACCAGCGATATATTTACCGACCAACAAAAAGACAATGCCGAGACCATCCACCAAGCGATGCTCGAGTATGTCTCAGACCTGGTCGATCACCCGGGACAAAGCATCATCTTCCAAGGTGTCCCCGGCGTTGGGAAAACATATCTCTCGACCGCCCTGGCCGGCACCCTGGCCGAACAAGGCCTGGTCGTCATCTATCAGACCGCCCCGGATCTGTTTGATGTCGACTATCAGCAGCGCCAATCACACAAACGATTTCTTCTCGAGGCTGATATGCTGATCATCGACGATCTAGGTAAGGAAGCCCTGACAGACTATGTCAGAAGCAATCTCTTCAACCTGATCAATCACCGGGTACGAATGAATAAGGCCTTCCTGATATCCACCAACCTGACACTAAAGGAACTAAAACACCGCTATCAAGACGATATCTTCACCCGTCTGACAGCGGTCTGTGAATACTATGAATTTCTAGGGCCGGAGCTTCGTTCCAATCGGAATAGCGAGAGATAGGTTTCTAAAGATAATTGCCTATCTCTCGTATCCTAGAATCACAATATTAGTTGACAATTGTGTCGCTCCGGTAGTGATCGTTATACGGGTTTATTCATAAGATGCTCTTTAGCCATCTTCTTGGCATATTCTCTTAGCTCTGGAGACCC
>DUPT01000028.1 GCA_012838225.1 Tissierellia bacterium | reverse complement strand
CGCCCGCCGATATCATCGGGTACGATATAGCGCTGATAGCCCTTTTCCAAGGCCAGCTCGAGCAGTGCCCCCTTATGCTCATCGGTCGTGGCGATGATGCGCCGGCCGGCGTCGTCGCCGTATTTTTGTTCGACGAATTGGCGCAGCACCCGAAAAGCCATCGCCGGCTCCAGGGTGGTGCCGCTCTTTGAGATCACATTGAGGAAGACACTTTTATCCCGGATATAGTCCAATAATTCACTCAGATCGAGTGAGCTCATGGCGTTGCCGGCAAATAGGATCTCAGGTTTTCGATCGAAGCTTGGCGCCAGGGCCTCGATGACGGCCTTCGCCCCCAAATAGGACCCGCCGATGCCGATGACGACGAAGACGTCCGCCTCTTGGCGGATGCGCTGAGCGGTTTGTTTGATCTGAGTGATCAAGTCCGGTGACAGCTTGGTGACATAGTCGACCCAACCCAGATAATCACCGCCCTCGCCTGTCTTGTCGTGGAGCTTCTGGTGGGCCTGACTGACCTGGTCTTGGTATGCACTCAGACCGGCCGGATCGAGTCCGGAAAAATTTAAATTCACTTTCATAGCGACCTCCCATCCCATTATATAACAAATCCGAAACCAATCTGCCACTGATTTAGGGTATAATGGCACATGAAACGGAGGCCTTATGAACGGACGATCCAGCGGCATTCTTTTGCCCATCAGCAGCCTGCCCGGTCCCTACGGGATCGGCAATCTTGGCCGGGCTGCCTATGAGTTTATTGATTATTTGACAGCCAATGAGCAAGCCTACTGGCAGATCCTGCCGCTAGGTCCCACCAGCATCGGTGATAGCCCCTATCAAAGCTTCTCCACCTATGCCGGTAACCCCTACCTGATCGATCTGGCTCCGCTGATCGAAGCCGGGCTCCTGACCCCCCAGGAGGTCGCCCTACCGGAGCATGATGCCGAGAGAATCGACTACGGTCTGATCTATCAGACCCGGATCGATCGCTTGAAGCTGGCTTATCAGCGCTGCGATGACAAAATGATGAGTGCGGTATTGGCCTTTGCCGCCGAGGAGGACTGGCTCGAGGACTATGCCCTGTTCATGACGATGAAGGACCTCCATGACGGCGCCGCCTGGTATGTCTGGCCCGAGGCCGACAAATTCAGACACGACGAGCGTCTTCATGAGATCAAAGCCAACCACCAAACGGAATTGTACTTCTGGTATTTTGTTCAATATTTATTCTTTTCCCAGTGGCACGCGCTACGAACCTATGCCGAAGACAACGGTATCGAGATCATCGGCGATATCCCGCTTTATGTTGCCCAGGATTCCGTCGATGTCTGGACCTCACCGGAGCTGTTTTTGTTGGATGAGGACCGTTTGCCGATCGCCGTCGCCGGCTATCCGCCGGATGATTTTTCGAGCGCCGGCCAGCTGTGGGGCAATCCCCTGTTCGATTGGTCCAAAATGAAACAAGACGACTACCTCTGGTGGCAACACCGGCTGGTCCATCAGATGAGGCTCTACCACATCGTTCGGCTCGATCACTTCATCGGCTTCCACCGCTTCTGGATGATCCCTTATGGCGATAGCGACGCCACCCGAGGCAAATGGCAATACGGCCCGGGCAGTGATTTCTTCCTGACGGTGCTCCAGGCCAGACCCGAGCTCCACCTGATCGCCGAGGACCTGGGGATCGTGACCAAGGCCGTCACCGCCATGCGCCAAGCCGCCGGCCTGCCCAGCATGCGGGTGCTGATGTTTGGCTTCGATCCGACGGGCGATAGTGAAAACGCCCCGCACCACTACACCCTCGACACCATCGCCTATACCGGCACGCATGACAATGATACCGTCATCGGCTGGTGGCAAAAGCTCTCCCCCGAGCAACAGGCCTATGTCAGAGACTACCTTGATTTTGACGGTGATGAGATCGTCGATGCCATGCTTCGCACGCTCTATCGCAGTGGCGCCCGCATCACGCTGACCACCATGCAGGATCTTTTAGGCCAGGACAATGCCGCCCGCATCAATGAACCCAACACCATGGGCAATTGGACCTATCGGCTGCCGCCCGATTATCTTGAGCGGCTGGAGCCGAACTATCTGGCAAACCTTACCAAAACCTACAGGAGACATCCCGATGAACTTATTCAGTAAAGAAGACTTTATATTCAATGTAAAAACCACCCTGCGATCAAACTACGGCGTCGGTCTCGACCAAGCCGAGGACTATGAGATCTATAACTCGGTCTCGAAGGTCATCATGCGCATCCTGTCTCAGTACTGGGAACCGGAGCCGGCCAAGCACACGCACCGCTCGGCCTATTATCTCTCGAGTGAATACCTGATGGGCCGAGCCCTCAGTAACAACCTCACCAACCTGACGATCTATCGCGATGTCAAGGACGCCCTGGAGGAGGTCGGCCTCAACCTCAACGCCATCGAGGACGTCGAGCGAGACGCCGGGCTCGGTAACGGCGGCCTCGGCCGTCTGGCGGCCTGCTTCCTAGACTCCGCCGCCACCCACGGCTATCCGCTCCACGGCTACGGCATCCGCTACGAATACGGCATCTTCAAACAGAAATGGGAGGATGGCCGCCAGGTGGAAAAGGCCGATGACTGGCTGCGCTACGGTGATCCCTGGTCGATCCGGCGCGAGTCAGAGCGGGTCAAGGTCCACTACGCCGACCAGACCGTCTATGCCGTGCCCTACGACACCCCGATCGTCGGGTACAACTCCAATATCATCAATACCTTACGGCTGTGGCGCTCCGAGCCGATCGAAGAGTTCAATTTCGAGCTGTTCAATAATCAGGACTATGACGCCGCCATGTACGAAAAGAACCGGGCCGAGGATATCTCCCGGGTCCTCTACCCAAATGATGACCGGTTAGAAGGCAAGATCCTGCGGCTGAAGCAGCAGTACTTTTTCGTGTCGGCCTCGATCCAGGACCTGTTGGCCAAGCATAAGCAAAAGACCCAACGGCTCGACGATTTCGCCGAGCGCAATGCCCTGCAGCTAAACGATACCCACCCGGCGGTCGCCATCGCTGAGATCATCCGCCTCCTGATCGATCAGGAGGACTTCTCGTTCGAAGACGCCCTCAAGCTGGCCCAGCAAACCTTCAGCTATACCAATCACACCATCATGAGTGAGGCCCTCGAGTCGTGGGATGAGGATCTGTATCGGCGGATCCTGCCTCGGATCTATGATATCATCTGTCAGATCGATCAGGTGATGATCAAGGACCTTCAAAACAAGGGGCTCTCAGAAGATCGGATCAATGATCTCAGGATCATCCGCGATGGCCGCATCCGGATGGCCCACCTGTCGATCTATGGGTCCAAATTTGTCAATGGCGTCGCCGCCCTGCACACCCAGATCCTGATCTCTCAGGAGCTAAAGCATTTCTATGATGTCTGGCCGGAGAAATTCCAGAACAAGACCAACGGCATCACGCAGCGCCGCTGGCTCCTTTTAAGCAATCCCGAGCTCTCAGAGCTCATCACCGAGACGCTCGGTGATGATGAATGGATCAGAGAATTGGACGAATTGGAGCGACTGAGTCTGTATGAGAATGATCCGGAATTTATCGCGGCCTTCCGGGCCGTCAAGCAACAAAAGAAGAATCAGTTGGCTGATTATATCCGTGAGCACGAGGGCATCGAGATCGATCCGACCAGTCTATTCGATATCCAGATCAAGCGATTGCATGAATACAAGCGTCAGCTGATGAATGCGCTCCTGATCGTCGATACCTACTATAAGCTCAAAAGCGGTCAGCTGCCCGACTTCCAGCCCCGGACCTACTTCTTCGGCGCCAAATCCGCCCCCGGCTACTACCTGGCCAAGCGGATCATCGCCTTTATCCTGGCCATCCAGGAAAAGGTCAATCACGATCCGGAGACGAAGGATCGGTTGAAGGTGGTATTCGTCGAAAACTACAATGTCACCTATGCTGAAAAACTGGTCCCGGCCGCCGATCTGTCCGAGCAGATCTCGACTGCCGGCAAGGAGGCCTCAGGCACCGGCAATATGAAGTTTATGCTAAACGGCGCCCCGACCATCGGCACGATGGACGGCGCCAATGTCGAGATCGTCGAAGCCAGCGGGATGGAGAACAACTTTATCTTCGGCCTGAGCGTCGATGAGGTCAACAGCCTGCGGCCGAACTATCGGCCCCGAGACTACTATGAGTCGGTCGAGGGCCTAAAGGCGGCCGTCGACTCACTGATCGATGGCAGCTTCGCCCCGCCCGAGACCTTCCGCCAGGTGTATAACTCACTGCTTGAGCCAAACGGCTGGGACGGCCCCGACGCCTATATGGTCCTGGCCGACTTTGAGAGCTACCGTGAGGCGCATCGCCTCGTCGATCAGGCCTTTGCCGATCCGATAAAGTATGCCCAGATGGGTATCCAGAATATGATCCATTCTGGCATCTTCAGCTCCGATCGGACCATTGCCGACTATGCAAGGGAGATTTGGTTTATCAAACCGATCAACAGGTAAAACGTGTTTACATTCAAGAAGCTCCGTCAGGCCTACGACAACGCCAAAGTGATCCCCTTCAACGATGCCTCTCGCTTCGTCATCATGAGCGATATGCACCGAGGGGACAACTCGTTTTCTGATGAATTTGCGCCCAATCAGAATATCTTTTTGCACGCCGCCAATCACTATTATGAAAACGGGTTTGAGCTGATCGAAAACGGCGACGGCGATGAGCTGTGGGAACACTCAAAATTTGAGTATATCTACTATGCCCACCAGGATGTCTTCAGCGTCTATCAGAAGTTTCATGAAAAGGGCCGGCTCCATATCATCTACGGCAATCACAATATCCAGCTGAAGTATCCTCAGATCGTCCGACGGACCTTTGATAAAGCCCATGATCCCTATACCGACCAATGGGTCGAGTTCATGCCCGGGATCGAGGTGCATGAGAGTGTTCGGCTGCGCTATGAAGACTTCGGCAAGGATATCTTTATCGTCCACGGTCATCAAGGCGATGCCATGAATGACACCTTTTGGCGGTTCGCTCATTTTATGATGCGTTTCGTCTGGAAGTATCTTCACATCATCGGCTTTCGAAACCCGGCCTCACCGGCCAAGAGCATCATCAAACGTCATAAGATCGAGCGGCAGTATCGCCGCTGGATCGAGCGCAATGATCAGTTCATGGTGGTCGGTCACACCCATCGACCGAAGTTTTCTCAGCCGAATGAGCTGCCCTATTTCAATGCCGGCAGTGCCGTTCGCCCAAGGGTCATCACCGCGATCGAGATCGTCGGTGGCACCATCTCCTTAGTGGAATGGCGCATCTGGCCCAATCCGAAGGGGCTGCTTCAGGTCGATCGGCGCGTCCTCGACGGACCGATCGCCGTCAGTAAGTATATGTACACCCAGCGGTAGCCAACGACAAAACCAAACCCTAAACGCTTCTCCTTAGCCGGTGACCTCGGCCTCTGGGAGAAGCGTTTTAATCTAAGCTTTCAGTTGTCATTCAAACTACTAGACCTCAGTCGATCTTAAGGCTCAACATAGACATCATCGAGTTCGTCCCAGTCTGCCTCTTCTTCATAGTAGGGGGCCTCGGCTCCGGCCTGCCAGTCCTTGAAGGCCGCCAGGTCATGCCGGATCTGCTTGAGGACAAAGCCGATGACAAAGGCATCATCGAGATAGCCGATGACCGGGATCACATCTGGAATGATATCGATCGGATTGAGGACATAGAGGGCTGATCCCAAGACCGCCAGGATCGTTCGGACCGGCACCTGCCGATAGTCTCGTTTGATATAGGCCTTGGCCAGCTCGATCATGACCAGAAAATCAGCTCGCAGCTCCAGAAACGACCCGATATCGATCTTGGCGCTCTTTTGCCTGGCCCGACTCAGCAGACGATACGCTTTGACAGGGCTCTTGAGAAGCTTCTTTGCTTCCCGGCTGTGACGTGTTAGCTGCTTGAGGGCGGCCTGCTTCATTGTCTGTTTATCCATGTCTTCCTCCCGGTTCTGTCTAAAACGATTATGCCCGAAACCGCCTACCTAAAAACAGACTCTCGAACAAAAAGGAACACCGCCTCCAAGGCATAGTGTCCCCCTAACAGTAGTTCGAAGGTCGGTTAGTCGAAGAAAATCTCGGACGCTTCCTCGTCGGACAGATGAAGCGCTTCCTTCATTTTGACGAGCTCTTCGAGCGTGAATCGATTCCCGCCTGATTTTAGTTTACGATGAAAAGACGACAAACTGATACCGAGCATTTCCGCCATGGCTCGCTGGGTGATCATCTGCTCGGCCATAAGTCCTCTGATCTTAAGGATATTCATAAGGCCTCCCGGTTGCATTTATGCTACTGTTATTGTCCACCATTATTAAATAATGTCAAGTTATTCATCAAAGAAGTTGCACAATTGCTACAAAAAGTGTATACTGTAGCTCGAGGTGAGATATGGATGCATCCAGAATAGTCCAAAAACGAATCGAACGCGGTGTCAGCGCGCCGGATATGGCCCGCCGCTTAGGCGTCGCCAAATCGACCATCTATCGCTATGAAAGCGGTGCCATCGAAAAGATGCCGGTCGGGCGGCTGATCCAGATCGCCAAGATCCTGGAAACGACTCCAGCATACCTGATGTTTTGGACCGATGAGGACGAAGCGGATGAATCGTCCATCAAGGAATGCTTCGAGGTTCCTCGCCGACTGACGGCCAAAGAACGCCATCTCATCAGCCGACAACTCGATCAGTTCTTCTCTTTAAAGACGACCAAATGATCCGGAGCACCCGAAGTGGTGCTCTGTTTGCTTAAGCCGATCAGACCGCGGTAAAAAAAGATCGAAGAAAGGAGCCAGCGATGGACGTCATGGTTTGGACCAGACAGCATATCAGTGTTATAGAAGACCTCGAACAGACCGGCCGCTACGTGCCGACCAGACAGCGGATCTTGAAGGATATCGATCACCACGACCTGGTATTGATCGCCTATGACTGGCTCAGAGAACAGGTGCCGGCTGATAAAAAGCCAAAGGATGCCGATTATCCCATCTGGCTATCACCCACTGAAGCGGCCACCATGATCCCATCACCCACCCACCCCATCCTGGAGCTGGTCATCGATGCCGAGCTCATCACTCCGATCAATATCAACAAATGGGGCGCCATCCTAAACTTCTCGTATATTCCGCTCGATGAGGCGGATGAGAGACGCCACCGCGACCTGATCGATCGCTACGGCCTAAGCGATGCCAAGATCGTGATGAGCCGGTTCTACCCCGAGCTCAAACAGAAGATCATCGACAGCTGGCGCCGCTTATTCGACCCCACCATCAGCCTCGGAGGTGACGCCTACTACGGCCTCATCTGGGAGATCGACCGAGACTGGATCCGGCGCATCATTCGTTCTAAAGACGATCAGGAGGTCGCTTGTGACTAAAACCATAACACTCTACTCCGCCCAGAGTCTTGCGGTGAGTGATCGCCTGAGGCGTGAGGGCGAAATCTATTCAAAAGAACGCTTCGTCAAGGCAAAATATCAAGAGAGCGCCATCATCTTCCAAACGGTCTATGGCTGGTTTGTGAGACAACTCCCCCGCTATGTTAAAAAGCCCGCCTCAGCCGAGTATCCCTACTGGGGGTTTGTCGATCGCTACAGCGTCGAAGCCGGCGGTGACTCGTCGCTACTCATCCTCGAGGTCCCGCTGGAGGAGGTCGTGTTGTTTGACCTCTACGACTGGGTCAAGCTGATGCGACTGGAATACCTGGGTGAAACCGAAGCCGAAGAGATTCGCTTTCGCCAAAAGATCAAAGACTACGGCATCCGCCACTCGAGCGATATCATGACCGGCTCTTTCTATCCGGACCTGAAGCGTGAGATCGAGGACAGCTGGCAGCGGCTGTTTCGGCATAATGACGCCCTCAAGGCCGGTGACCACTCCGGTGTCCGGGGGATCCAAGCCGGATTGTGGCGACTTAAAAAAGACTGGCTTTAGGCAATAAAAAAAGGACATCTTCATGCCCTTTTCAAGTGGTACCGGCGATCGGATTTGAACCGATACGGTGTTGCCACCAATGGATTTTGAGTCCATCATGTCTGCCATTCCATCACGCCGGCAGGTACTTGCTTATTGTAACAGAATTAGCCGGACTGTGCAATCAGTCCGACAATTGATTTTTATCCAGCCGGATGGCTATTTTTTCTTTTTGCCGTTGACTGGCTTTTTCTCCAGATCATAGCGTACCAGACCGCTCTGTTCATAGACATGCTTGTCGATAAACAACTGCTCGATCAGTCCCTCGATCTCCTCGATCGGTTTGCTGGGAAACAGGGCCGCCACATGCTTGGTCAGCGTATGACGCTTCTTCGGCCGTTTATTCGACGCTACCTTCGTCAGGTTTTGGATGGTCTTATCGAGCAGTGACCAATCGATCACGCTCTCAATCCGAGGCATCAGCTCCTGGAAGCTGACGATCCGCTTGATCTTGATCTGTTCCTTGGTCAAATGATCGATCAGCGGGTCATAGCCGGCGTCCTTGGAATAGATGAGATATTCCTTGTCGGGACGCAAGCAGACATCACGACCGATATAGTAGGCAATAAAGAAGTCGAGGGCATCTCGGCCCTGTCCACCGACCTGGACCCATTGGACGCCTTCGCCAAAGGGTTGGGTCTGTTGGACAAGTTGCAGCGGGACCTTCGATTGATTGACCCCCACTACGATCATGACCTTCATATCCTGACTGATGGCATCAGTCTGGACGTCTTGGACATTCTCATAGTCGATATAGAGGTATTTTTCGTAATTCAAATGTAGTCTCCATTCGGAAGCAGTCAGTCTCTGACTACTGCGTAGTTTCTGCCAGTGTCACCGGCAGCTCCATCGTTTGACCGGCCCGAAAGATCGTCACGATCACCTCATCACCCGGCTGATGCGACCGAATGACCGATCCCAAAGTCTCGGGGTCCGGCGTCGGTGTGTCATCGACCTTGATGATGATATCCTCGCGCCGGATGCCGGCCTGCTCGGCCGGTGATCCGGGAGAGACCGACCATACGAGTGTGCCTAGGGGCAGATCATTTTGCTTGAGGGTAAAGGGGTCGATATATTGTGAGGCCACCCCGATAAAGGTCTTGGGCAGATAGCCCAGCTCCATCAGCTTACTCGAGATCTCTCTGGCCGGTTGGATCGGGATGGCAAAGCCCATCCCCTCGACCCGGTCTCCCCCGATTTTTAGGGTATTGATCCCGATGACCTCACCCTTCATATTGACGAGCGCACCGCCCGAGTTTCCCGGATTGATGGCAGCATCGGTCTGGATCAGCTTATAGGCATAGCTTCCCCGATAGTCTTCGAAGGTGCGATCGATCGCACTGATGATGCCGCGGGTGACCGATTGGCCATAGCCGAGGGCATTGCCGATCGCCAAGACATTCTCCCCCACCACCAGTGACGAGCTGTCGGCCAGCGGCGCCAGATCGAGCTCACCGGTGATCTCGTTTTTATTGAGTCGCATGACGGCGATCTCGGTATCGGCATCGGTTCCGACCACCTCGGCCGGGATCTCTCCGCCATCGAGCAGATCGATGCTCCAGGCATTGCCATCAGCCACCACGTGATTATTGGTCATGATATAGACATAATCCTCGTCCTGCTCAAAGGCGACGCCCGAGCCCGCCCCCAGGAGCTGATGTTGGCCTCGGAAGTTGCCAAAGGTATTGACCGACACGATGGCATGCTTCAAGCGATCGACGATCTCGACCACCGTTTCCTCATCGCCGGTCAGATCATCGCGTGACTCGGCCGGCGGGAGCGGAGCGACGGTGTCGGATTCGACGACCGGTGTGATCGGGGCCTGAGGGGCCGGTGTCTCGGCCACAGGCTCAGGTTGAAGCCAATCAAATACCAAGGCAAACGTGATCCCGATCACGACTGCCATCAGCATCATCAAAATAAAGCGTTGCAATATGTGTTTCATGAGGACCTCCTAATCGATGTATTCGATATCGATATTTTCCAATCTCTTTCGGAAGGCTTTACGAAACAAGCGCAGGTATTCCTCGCGTAGCTTTTTTTGCTCAGCCAGCTCCTCGAGCGTCAGCCCGATCGTCTTTTGTTTATGGGCTAAGCGATTGATCCTATCCAGTAGTTGTTTATCCATTAAAACCTTCCTTGGCGGACCAGCTCCCTCGCTTTCTCGATATCACTCGCCAGGAACCGATCCCTCACCAGTCGGGGCACAGCACCTCTTAGCTTGTCATAGACCTGCCTGGTTGCTCCCGACATCTTATTATTACCCTCAATTATGTCAATTGCTTGGCAAGAACACAAAAATTCGATCGCAACGACGTATTCGGCATTGCGGATGATATCTCTGGCCTTGCGGGCGGCGATCGTTCCCATCGAGACGTGGTCCTCCTGATTGGCGCTCGAGGGGATCGAATCGACCGAGGCCGGATGAGCCAACACCTTATTCTCCGACACCAAGGCCGCGGCCGAATACTGGGCGATCATAAAGCCGGAATGAAGTCCGCCGTGCTCGGTCAAAAAGGCCGGCAGGCCGCTCAGGGCGGGGTTGACCAATCGCTCGATCCGTCGTTCGGCCAGGTTGGCCAACTCACTCATCGCGATCGCGAGATAATCGAACACCAGTGCCATCGGCTGACCGTGGAAGTTTCCGCCCGAGATGGCGATCATATCCTCTTCAAATATGATCGGATTATCGGTCACCGAATTGATCTCGATCTCAAGCTTGCTCCTTACAAAATCCAGCGTATCGAGCGTCGCCCCCAACACCTGCGGGATACACCGCAGTGAATAAGCGTCCTGGACCCGAAGCTCGCCTTGAGCACTCATCAGATCAGAATCCTGAAGCATCTCCCGAAAAGACTGTGCCACCGCCATCTGTCCGGCATGCGGTCTGATGCGATGGAGTCTTTCATCGAAGACGTCCCGGATGGCACGAAGGCTCTCCAGCGTGATCCCGGCGATCCGGAGGTGATTATGAAACAGTCTCTCAGCATCATAGTAGGCCAAAAGACCGACGGCAGTCATCACCTGGGTGCCATTGATCAGCGCCAGGCCCTCCTTGGCCGCCAGTTGATAGGGCTCGCGTCCGGTCGCCTCGAGCATCGCCTTAGCCTCGATCCACTCGCCCTGATACTTACACCGGCCCTCACCTAGGAGCACCGCCACCATATGCGCCAGGGGTGCCAGATCACCGCTGGCCCCCAGTGAGCCTCGCTGCGGGATCCAGGGCAGGATATTGTCATTTAGCAGACCCATCAGATGCTCGATCGTTTCGAGACGGATCCCCGAATAACCGAAGGACAGGGCATTGATCCGAAGCAAGATGATCGCCCGGATCTCATCATCGGCCAGCCCCTCACCGACACCGGTAGAATGTGAAATGATCAGATTGTGCTGAAGCTCAGCCAATTCCTCGGGTGAGATCAAGACATCGGAAAACTTACCAAAGCCGGTCGTGATGCCATAGATCGTTCGCCCCTGCGACACAAACTCGGCCACCGTCTCGGCCGAATGCTCGATCCGTTGGCGGGCGGCCTCGGACAAGCCGACCCGGGCCTGCCCCCGGGCAACACGAATAACTTCTTCAATGGTCAACGGGTGATCACCAATGATCAGATGGTCCATACGCTTCTCTCCTAAATCAGACGATATTTAAACCGGGGCAATGAAAAAACAACAAAAGTCCCACCACGTGCTATAATATCACACAAGGAGCTATGAATGAAAAAGTATCTCATCGTGCTATGTTTGATCGCACTCTTTATCAGCGGATGTCTCCGGATCGAGACCGGGGATGATCCCATTCATACGGTACTTAGGCCACCCTCGCCCGTCCCGGCAAAAGAATCGACGGAGCTGCCCCAGGCGGAGACCGAGGAAGAAGCGGTCCAGCCCGAAACGACCGAACCCGACGCCAAGATCACCATCAGCGCCGTGGGCGATATCATCGGCTCGACGGAAAATTATCAGTCGGTCAAAACCGGTGATGTCTATGAGTTCTCGGGACAGTTTCGTGAGCTAAGAGAGATGTTTCTCTCACATGATCTGACCATCGCCAACCTTGTCAGCCCGATCGCCGGCGCCGACTACGGCTATAGCGGCTATCCGCGCTACAATGCCCCGCGAGAACTGGTCCAGGCGATCGCCGACATCGGGATCGATGCCCTGAGCACCGCCAATCGCTACGCCTTCGATCTGGGGGCCAGAGCCGTCAACTCCAATCTCAACAATATCCAAGAGATCGGCCTGAGAGCCTTCGGCACGGCCGCCAATCAAGAACAAGCCGACCAACCGCTCATCCTCGATGTCGGCGGCATCAAGGTCGGTCTTGCCAGCTACACCAGCCTGCTCAATCAGCCGCTGGGCAATGTCAGCTACGCCGTCTCGATGGCTGACCCGCAAACGATCGAACAGGATATCACCAAGCTTCGCTCGCAAGGAGCCGAGATCATCAGCGTCAATATGTACTGGGGCGACGAGTACGCCGATCACCCCAATGCCGAACAAACAGAGCTGATGGATCTGTTAGAGCGCCTGGGCGTCGATATCGTCCTGGGCTCTCATCCTCATGTCATCCAGCCGCTGGTGGTAAAGACGATCGAGTTCGAGGGCCGCCAAAAGACGATGGTCCAGGCCTATTCCCTGGGAAATTTCTACTCGGCCTTCCTAATGGGACGCACCAAGACCGGCCTGATGCTGGCGATCGATGTCGCCCGTGAAGCCGGCCTCACCTCGATCACCGACGTCCGCCACAAGCTGGTCTACAATCACCAGGTGGAGCGAGGTGACGGCCAGATCGACTATCGACTGATCGATCTCGATACGGTCGAAGAGCGCCGAAACGATGTCTTGTATAATGAAATGAAATCAGAGCGAGACCGGGCCGAAGAGATCCTGCGATCGCTCGATGAGTAAGTAAAGAAGCTAGCGAAACGAGTGAGCCGACCGGGCTCACTCGTTTTAGCTTTAGCACTTAGCGATAGTTCGAAAAATCCAGGATCTCATCCAGACTCTCAGGCGATGGCATATGAGCACTGTTCGGGAGGATGATGAGCCTAAGGTTTGGATTGGTCGTCGTCTCCATCAGCCGCTCCACCTCCTTGGTCGAGGTCACCAGATCCTTCTCGCCCTGAATGATCGTATAGGGCCGACTGATCCGCTCCAACACCGGCCGGATATCGGCCGCGATCAGCTCGTTGATGAGTGATTGATTCTCCCGGTAGTCATTAGAGAAGAGAGCTCTGACATCCTGAAACCGATAGTCCGGGCTAAAGACCGAGGCCAAGATATCATCGAGATAGTCGATCAGGCCGCTGCCCTTGGCAAAGTAGCCTTCGGTATATTTTCCCAGCCAGTTCGAGACCTGCTCGACATCGGGCTCATCATAGACTGCTTTGGCCTTGATCCGCTCATACGCCTGACGATCCTTCGGCTTCATATCGGCCTCATCCAGCGCCTGAAAGGTCTCCTCATTCATAAAAAGTTCATGGGTGATCTGGCCATAGACGACGACATCATCGATCAGATCCGGTCGCTCATCGGCCACCATCGCCGACAGATAGGAGCCCCAGGAGACCCCAAACAGTGTCAGATGATTGTCGGGAAATTCCGCCCGCAGGGCTTCGAGCAGATCGATGGTCATCGTGACAAAGGCGCGTGAGGACATATCCGGCGCGATCGGTCCGTGATTGATGCCGCTGCCGTATTGATCCCACAGCACCATGATATTGTGATCGGTGATCTGAGGCAAAGCGCCTCGGGAGCCGACATTATACGGCACAGGCGAACCCGGTCCGCCGTGCAGATAGACGATGATGGGGTCGGTTTTTTTATTGCCTTCGATCAAGATCGTCTGCGGTATGCCGCCAAGCTCGAGCTGTCTCAGCTCGCTGATGGCATAGCCACGCGAGGCGGCCTTTCGGGCGCGATCGATCTGCCAGTATTTAAAGCCCAGAAAAACCAATCCGATCACCAGACTGATCCCCAGAATCAAAAGAATTGCTTTCATGACGGTTCTCACGTATCTTCTCACTTCCTATTGGTCGGTTGTTTACCCTATTGTAATGGAAACGACTGAATAAAGATTTAAGGGCAGGTTAAGTCTGTCTGAGAATCTCATGAGAAAAACAACCACCCCGGGCTTAGCGGGGTGGATCAGTCTGCGATAAGGAATGATAGAGTGCCTGCATATCGGCCTTTAGCTCAGCGGTGAAGCTCAGTCGCTCGGGCTCGACCGGATGATCGATCGTGATGGCCCGGGCGTGGAGGAAGTGTCTTGGACCGTCCCCTCGGCCATAGAGCTCATCGCCGATGATCGGATAGCCGGCTTCCTTTAGATGGAGTCTGATCTGATGGGTCCGTCCGGTCTTGGGTCGACACTCCACCAAGCTCCAGTCCCGACCGCCCTCCAATCGGGTAAAGTCGGTCCGGGAGTATTTGCCCTCATCGACCATCGTCCGAGCAAAGCTATCGGTCCGGCCCATATCGCCTTCGATAAAGAAGGTGTCTGGCGTCCGGCCGTGACACAGTGCCCAATACGTCTTTTCGACCGTTCGCGCCACAAACTGCTCCGACAGCTGGTGATGAGCGTATTTGTTCTTGGCGATGACGATCACCCCGGAGGTATCATGATCGAGCCGGTGGGCAAACCGGATCTTATAGTCCTCGTGATGAAGCGATTGATAGTAGCTGATGGCATGAAGCAGCGTGCCCTCGGCACTGCCCCGGGTGGGATGGACCGTCAGATGGGCGTCTTTATTGACCACCAGCAGATGCTCATCCTCATAGATGACCTCGAGATCATAGGCATAGCCCTCATAGGTGTTCTGTTCGGTATCGAGCCGAACGATCACCTCATCCCCCGGCCGCAGCCGATAATCGACCGTTCGCCGGCGACCGTTGACAAAGATGACTCGCTCTTTTTTTAGATCACTCAACAGGCGGCCTGAGATCCTCCAGCGCTGCTGTAGAAAGGCCTTCAGCTTGATCTCTTTATCAGAGCTGGCTTTTAGAACCACTTAGGCCGCACCGAGGATCTCACGGATGGCGATGATCAACCGATCGACATCCTCTTTGTTGACGTCTTTATTGATCACGATCCGGTATTCACCAAACTCCGCACCATTGATCAGGATATCGGCATCTTCAAGCTTTGCCGCCAGATCGATGTCTTGTTCCAGGGTGAAAAAGACCATATTGATGTCGAGGCGATCCCAGGCCACCTGGATGCCGCCGATATCATCAAGCTGGATGCCCAGATAATTGGCCAGGATATGATCGTCGTCTAAGCGATCGACCATGTCTTCGAGGGCGACGATGCCGGCGGCGGCGATCACGCCGACCTGGCGCATACCGCCTCCCATGATCTTGCGGTTACGTCTGGCCCGGGCGATAAAGTCGGCCGATCCGACCAGGACCGAACCGATCGGTGCCGATAGGCCCTTTGAGAGACAGATGCTGACCGAATCGGCGTAGCGGGCGATGTCTCTCACATTACACTCGAGTGCCGTGGCGGCATTGAAGATCCTGGCCCCATCGAGATGGACCGGGATATCATATTCTTTCGCCAGCTCCCAAATCTCCTTCATCGCCACCAGCGGAATGGCCCGGCCATTGCCGTGGGCATTCTCCAGACAGATGAGGGCGGTCCTTGGCTCATGGATATCATCGCCTCGGATCAATCGCTTGACCTCTTCGACATCATATTCGCCCAGATCGCTCCGGGCCAAGCGGGTATTGACGCCACTTAGGAGTCCCGGCGCGCCGCATTCATGCAGCACGATATGACAATCCTCCAACACAATGATCTCATCCCCGCGGCGGGTATGGGTCATGATGGCGCATTGGTTCGAGAAATGGCCGCTCGGTACGAACAGACCGGCCGCCTTGCCCATCATTTCAGCCATCATCGCTTCGAGTCGATTGACGGTCGGATCATCACCATAGACATCGTCGCCCACCAGGGCTTCAAGCATGGCCTGACGCATCCGCTCCGTCGGTTTGGTTACGGTATCACTTCGAAAATCCATACTCACCTCCGTGGTTCAATTTAATCATATTTTAAGGAAAAGGTACAGTTGTTTCATGTATAATGGTTTTTAGGAGGCATGAATGAATAACCCGTTAGTCAACAAGGTCTTGATGATCGTCATAGCGCTGATTCTTGCCTTCTTAGCGTTGCGCTTCAGCATCTATCTGCTGAATATCCTGATGCCGTTTGTCATCGGTTTCATCATTGCCACCCTGGCCAATCCGCTGGTGAAAAGACTGCGCGAAAACGCCCGCTTTCCCCGGGCGCTGGCTTCGCTATTCGGAGTCCTGATCGTCCTGTTCGTCTTAGGCAGCCTGATCTATGGCATCTTCAGTCTGACCAAAGGCCAAGTCGCCAACCTATCCGACACCCTCAGAGACCTGGGTGAATCAGCCATCCGCTACGCCGAGCAGACGTACAATGCACTGCGCGAGCGCTTCCCTCAGGTGATCCAGATCTCCTGGCGAGAGTTTGTCAACAACCTGTCGCCCCGGTTTGAATCGACCATCGGCGATGGGACGCTGTTTCTGGGCGGCTGGTTGTTCGGTGTGGCCAGGCGTCTGCCCTCGACCGCCTTCTTTTTGATCATCAGCCTGATCTCGAGCTATTATATCTCCCAGGAATACGATAAGGTGCTGCGCTGGCTCAGACGCACCGTCGCCCGCTATCCTCAGGCCCACCGGTTTGCCATCCGGTTTCGCCTGTCGGCCATCCACGGGCTGAGCTCGTGGCTAAAGGCTCAAGCCATCGTAATGGGAGCCCTGGCCATCATCGCCTCGGTCGGCTTTGCCATCATCGGCTATAATCAGTGGCTGCTGATGGGGGTCATCCTGGCCTTCTTTGATGCGCTGCCGATCTTTGGCTCAGGGGCGGTGCTTTTGCCGCTGTTTGGCTATCACCTGTTGTTTGGCAATATCCGACTGGCCATCTATCATTTGATCCTCTATGGCATCATGACCTTTACCCGTCAGATGATCGAGCCAAAGATCCTGGGACAGCAGATCGGGATCAATCCGCTACTGACTCTGTTGGTGCTCTATATCGGCTTTACCGTCGGCGGCATCCTCGGCATGATCGGCGGTGTGATCACCCTGGTTATCATCATCAGTGTCGTCAGCTCGCAAAAATCCTTTCAAGCCGGCCAAGAAGCCTTGCCAAATGACGACTGATTCCATTGGCAAGGTTCATAAAAAGTGATACAATAGCTCTCGACCGCTTTTTTACGACCTCATTTAAGCCGAAAAAAGGCCGGTCCTACTCCGGAGACAACCTCCATTCCTACCATAAGCAGGCACAATGAACATAAAACAACTCTTTCAATCACAGGATATGACCATCGGCAAACCATGGCATAAGATCCTGATCTTTAGTATTCCTCTGTTGCTGAGCAATATCGCTCAGCAATTATATTCGACAGTTGATAGCATCGTGGTCGGCCGATTTATCGGCGATGATGCCATCGCCAGTGTCAATGCCTCGATGCCGATCATCATGATGCTGATGGTGTTTTTTGTCTCGATCAGCTCGGGCTCAAGCGTCATGGTATCCCAGTACTTCGGGGCCAGACAGCGCGAGGATCTGTCGCGCTCGATCGGGGTGACGCTCAGCCTCACCTTCATCGCATCGGTCTTTATCATGATCGTCGGGCCCCTGGTCGCCCCGGGGATCCTGCGTCTGATGCAGACTCAGCCGCGCTATTTCGACTGGTCGGTCGCATATCTGCAGATCATTCTGTTTGGTATCATGGGCTTTGCCTACTACAATATCCTGGCCGGGATCCTCAGAGGTCTGGGTGATTCCTCGTCGTCACTGCTGTTTATCGTGATCGCGACCATCATCAATATCGTCCTCGATCTGATTTTTGTGGCCGTCTTTCATATGGGCGTGCCGGGGGTAGCGATCGCGACCCTGATCGCTCAGGCGATATCCGCCCTGCTGACGCTGTGGCGCTTAAGAAAATACGACGAGTTCGACCTCAAGTTCGAATATCTCAAGCTCAAGCCGAAATTCGTCAAACAGCTTCTCATGCTTGGCCTGCCGACCGGTCTGACGCAAATGATCTTCTCGATGGCGATGGTCTTTACTCAGAGCCTGACCAACCTGATCGATGTGGCGGCCGTTACCGGCATCGTCATGCGCGTCGACGGCTTTGCCATGCAACCCAACTTCAGCTTCGGGATCGCCATGGCCACCTTCACCGGTCAAAATATCGGGGCCGGTCGGATCGACCGCGTCGTCGAGGGCCGAAAGCAAGGGCTCATCCTGGCCCTGATCACCACCACCATCATCACCGGACTGATCGTAGTCTTTGGCAAGAATCTGATGTATCTGTTCTCCAGCACCGAGGCCCTCGTCGATCTGGCCTACAATATGATGCTGGTCCTGACGATCGGCTATCTGGCCTTTACCGTCACCCAGGTGCTTGGCGGCATCCAACGCGGCGCCGGGGATACGGTGACCCCGATGTATATCGCCATCTTCAATACCGTCATCGTGCGCGTCCCCCTAGCCTACCTGATCGCCCACCTGACAAAGACGCCCGAGTGGCCCCACGGTAAACCGATCGCCCTGTTCTTATCTCTGGTCATCACCTGGATCCTCGGAGCCATCCTAAACGCCATCGCCTATGCCAAGGGCAAATGGAAGACCAAGGCCCTGACTCGAGCCGGAGCTAGACCAAGCATCGACGCCTAAACTATGAAAAATAAAAAACCGGGATCGCCGGTTTTTTTCTTTTGCCTTGATTCAATCGGCTATCGCGTCGTCTTTTGGCGCCAACAGCCAAAAGCCCAGGGCCGTGATGATCGTGACCAAAAGGACCACCCGAAAGGTCGCCTGATCCACCTGATACTGACTCAGCTGCGGCGGCAGGAGCTGCTTCATCCAGGCATAGACCTTATCACCAAAGAAGATCCCGAGCCCAAAGAAGGTCTGAAAGATCGCCATGCTCATTTCTCTGAGCTCTCGCCCAAACGGCTGCATGGCCAGACCGATCAGGCTGTTATACGTCAGACCGTAGCCAAAGCCCGATAGGCCATTGGCCAAAAACAACATCAGCGGGCTGTCTGAGTAGATCAGGATGATATTAAAGACGATGCTAAGACCAAGACCGAGTAGCAAGGTATACTTGGCTCCGATCCGCCGGGCAAACCAGAGACCGGCCAAGACCCCGGCCGCCAACTGAAAGATCGAATACACCAGTTCAACATAGGCCACCATCAGCGGACTCATACCGATGCTTTGGCCATAGGTGATAAAATTCGAGCCGGTCAGCCCAAAGCGGGCAAAGCTGACCAAGACTCCGACGATGCTCAGCACCCAAATGGTGCGCTGAGACGCCACCCGCTTAAACGCCGAGCTCGTCATGGTGCGCTTGATCTTCTTGGGCTCCTCGATCTGCCTTAAAAACAGAAAGGTGATCAGCGATAATCCGACACTGATCAGCCACATCCGAGGATAGTTCTTCACCTCCTCGGCCGTCGTGAGATACTGAAAAGGCGACATCAAAAACTCGGCCATCAGCGGAGCGACCGACAGGATCGACACACTCATCAGCGCCTGCTTCTCATCAAAGCTCTCCGAGAAGGTGACATTGAATAACGAGAGCATACTGGCGCCAAGGCCCATCGCCAGACTCGAGACATACAAGCTGGTATAGGTGGGCGAGATCACCACCCACAGGCTGCTTAGGCCCAAGATCGCGATCACACCGCCAAACATCAGCTTACGCGACTTGAGGCCATCGGATATCAAGAAGCTGGGAAAGCGCATCAGCAGGCTGATCAGCCCATAGGCCGCGGCGATATTGGCCGCCGCCACGGCACCGAGCTCCAAGCCGCCCAAAGCCAGCGGCTGCAGGGCATACGATTTTCGATAGGCCCGGATGATATTGACGATCGACCAGAATAGGACCAACAAAACAAACAGCCTCATCTGCTGCTTGCTCAAGCGATAGGTCTGTTTCAGATAGTAGGTCAAGCCAAACGTGACCAGGATGGTGACGAGCGTCAGTGCTGTTTTTAGTCCCATGATGCCTCCGCTCTTATCTTATCAAAAGTTCTCCCCTTTTGTCCGCCAAAAAACAATCGCCCTTTGAAAGAGCGATTGTCTTTGATCAGAGTTTTTTCACCCGGATGATATATTTTCGGCCGTCGTGCTCCACCTCATAGGCGCTAAAGCCGTCATCGACCGAGGACGACTCACTCACCTCTGGGGCGATCACTTGGGCATCCTCCTCGATCGGTATCAGATACTTCTCGAGTTCACCAAAGGTCTCGCGGTAGATGGCATTGGCCTCCTCGACCGAGATGGCATCGAAGTTGAGCTTCGAGCCCGGCGGCATCTGGACCAGCGCACAGATATCGGGGGCGATCACGGTGGCGATTTTGGTATAGCCGCCGGTGGTCCCGCGATCACTCAGCAAAATGATCGGCAAGCCATTGCCCGGCACTTGGACCGTACCGTGAGCGATCCCATCGGAGATGATATCGGGCCCCGCCTTATGAGCGATCGGCTCACCGTCGAGGCGATAGCCCATCCGATCGGCCTCCTGGGTGATGGTATAGTCCTGCGACAAGAAGTTGGTGATCCCCTCCTCCGTGAAATAGTCGTCCTGAGGCCCCAGAACCACCCGCAGGATCCGTTTTGACTTAAACTCGGGCAGATGGTAGGGGTCAAGCATCAGTCCGGGATCCGGCCGTTTCTCCTCACCCAGCGCGATGACATCACCCGTCTTAAGCTTACGGCCCTCGAGACCGCCGAGCTTGCCGCGCAGATAGGTCGATTTTGAGCCCATGATGAGCGGGACATCGAGTCCGCGGCTAAAGGCCAGATAGACATAGAGTCCCTGAGTGACGGGCGAAAGCTTTAAGACATCACCGGCTTGGACCGACAGACTGCGCCACATCGGCACCTCCTCGCCGTTAAGGCTGAGTGTGCACCGAGCGCCGGTGACGGCCACCACCTCATCCGCATCAAAGGTAATCGTCGGCCCCAGGTAGGCGGCTTCGATCACTGCCTCGGTCGGATCATTTCCGACGAGCAGATTGGCCAGATACATGCTCAGCTCATCCATCGCGCCGGCCGGCATCATGCCGTACTGCATATAGCCGTAGCGGCCCTTGTCCTGGATCGTTGTGAGAGGTCCGCTTTGTTGGATCTTAATCATCGCCATGGTTTAGCTCTCCTCCCTGCTCGATCGACACCTGATAGGTCCCCTGTGCCACCTGCTGCTCGATCGCCTCGTACTCGGCCTGATCGATCGCGACAAATCGGACATAGTCGCCGGCTTTTAGCAGCACCGGGGTCTCGGCCAGCGGATCATACATCTTCAGCGGCGTCCGCCCGATCAGCTGCCAGCCGCCGGGGGAATCGATCGGATAGACACCGGTCTGAGAACCGGCGATCCCGACCGAGCCCGCCGGGATCTTGACCCTAGGTTTAAGCAGACGCGGGGTGGCGATGGTTTCACTCATCCCGCCCAGATAGCTGAAGCCCGGCGTAAAGCCCAGCATATACAGCAGATAGTCGGTGCCGGTATGGATCCTGATCACCTCCTCCGGTGTCAGTCCGTTATGCTCAGCCACATGCTCCAGATCCGGTCCGAAATCCCCGCCATAGACGGTCGGGATCGACACGATCCGATAATCCGAACCGGCATCCTCCGGCAGAGCCTCTTCGATCGCCCGGAGCTTTTCGATCAGCTCGGCCACATCGATCGTCAGCGGCGAGTAAAAAATCTGGATCGAGCGATAGGTCGGGATGATCTCATCGATCTCGATCTCCTCCGAGGTCTCGATGGCCTTGGCCATCAATCGGATGCGGGCATTGATCACCGGTTCGATCCCATCTCCAAACTCCATCACCAGCGAGCGATCGCCTGCCGGATGGAAGATGGCCTGATCATACAGCATGATCAGCTCCAGAGGGCGGCAATGCCCTTAAGGCTTGTGATCCCAAGATAAGCCGTGATAATGACGACCAGGATACCCAGGACCAACAGCCACGTCGGATGCTTATAGTCGCCGACGATCTTGGGATTACGGGCTGCCAGCAGCATGATGCCTAAGGTGATCGGCAGGATCAGCCCGTTTAGGCTACCGGCCAAGACGAGCAGCACCACCGGTCGACCGATAAAGATAAAGATCAGCGTCGAGGCGGCAATAAAGCCGATGATCCACTTGTCGGTATGCTTATCGATCACATCGGCAAAGGTCCTCAAAAAAGACACCGAAGTATAGGCCGCACCGACCACTGAGGTCAAGGCCGCCGCCCAGATGACCAGACCAAACAGCTTATAGCCGATGGTACCGGCACCCTGTTGGAAGGCCGAGGCCGGCGGATTGTCGGCATCGAGCGTAAAGCCGGTCGCGATGACGCCAAGGATGGCTAGGAACAGCAGCACCCGAACGATCGCCGCCACACTCATCCCAAGCGTCGCCGAACGATTGATCTGTCCCAGGTTTTCTTTTCCGGTAATCCCGGCATCGATCAGGCGGTGACCGCCTGAGAAGGTGATATAGCCGCCGACCGTTCCACCCACCAGAGTGATGATGGCCAGATAGGGAAATTCAGACGGCATGAAGGTCCTGGCCAGGGCTTCGCCTACGGGCGGTCGGGTCACGATGGTGACATAGCCGATCAATAGGATCATCATGGCACCCAGCACCTTTGTCACCGTGTCCATCGCCTTACCGGCATTGCGGTTTAAGAAGATCAAAATGGCGATGATGGCCGAGATCCCGGCGCCGATACTGTTGTTGGTATTGAATAAGACATTGAGTCCAAGAGCTGCCCCACCGATATTACCGATATTGAAGGCCAGGCCGCCCAGGGCCACCAGCAGAGCCACAAAATAACCCAGGCCCGGCAATACCTTATTGGCGACGTCTTGACCACGCATGCCGCTGACACCGATGACCCGCCAGACATTCCACTGAGCGATCAGTGATAAGATGAGCGAGGCCAGGATGACAAAGCCGAAGTTGGCGCCGTGCTCCTGAGTGAAGGTCGCGGTTTGAGTCAAAAAACCGGGGCCGATGGCTGAGGTCGCCATCAAAAAGGCCGCCCCGATCAAAATAGAGCGATTCTGTTTGTCGTTCATGATTCCTCCTATAAAAACTGGTGTAGCGGCTTCACCTGGATACCGCTGTGTTCAAGCTCTCGTCGAATGGTCTCGACAAAAGCGACCGCCTCGGGATTATCGCCGTGGACGCAGATGCTGTCGGCCTTGATCGGGATGACGCTGCCCGTCACCGTCTCGACCTTGTTCTCCAGGACCATCCGCTTGACCCGCTCGATCGCCTGCTTGGGGTCGTGGATCATCGCACCGGGGAGTTTGCGATTGACCAGGGTAGCGTCTTCGTTATAGCCTCGATCGGCAAATACCTCATGAGCCACCTTCATCCCCTTCTTCTCGGCCAGATCCAATAGGACCGAGCCGCTTAGGGCCATGACAATGATCTCGGGATCAAATTCATACAAGGCATCGACGATCGCTCCGGCCAGGGTCTCATCGACACAGGCCGTATTATAGAAAGCACCGTGGAGTTTCATATGCTGTAGTTTTCCGCCGTGAGCCTTGGCAAAAGCGCTCAGAGCCCCGACTTGATACAGCATATAGGCTCTGGCTTCTTTGTCCGTGATGTCGATCTTTCGCCGACCAAAGGCTAACAGGTCCGGATAGCCCGGATGGGCTCCGACGCCGACGCCTTTGGTGATGGCCTCCTCGACCGTTCGATCCATGATCAGCCCATCGCCGGCATGCCAGCCGCAGGCGATATTGGCTGAGGTGACAAAATCCAACAGGTTGGAATCCAGTCCCATGGTGTAGGCACCAAAGCCTTCGCCCATGTCTGAATTCAGGTCTACAAAGTTACTCATCATACCTCCTCATTTGTCTATGGTTCTGTCTATAGTGTAGCACTCTGAAATGATAAATGTAACAACTTCGGGACAAACTTTTCAAGTAATTTATTTCAGGCATAAAAAAATCCAGTAATATTCACTGGATGATCACCCGCAACTCGTCTTGCTGGAAGGCGGCCTCGGGATTGCTATAGAAGCTTCGCTCGAGCTCTCTTAAGCGTTGCTCCAGATCAGGCCCGGCCGCATCGGCCGGCGTGATCGAGAAGACATGGTACTGACTGATATAGTTTTGATTGCTCAGCGTCAGATCGATCCGCCGGGTGGCAAAGCCCTGGCGCTCTAGGATCTCATAGATCCTCGGGATGAGAGAGGCCAGATACTCAGCGGTCCCTTCATCGGCCCCCTTGGCACTGATCAGGCTGCTCTGCTGTAACAGACTGATCTGGCCGGTCGGGATGCGGCCTCGTTCATAGGCGGTATCCATCGGGAAGTGAAGCGCCGCCTCTTCGGGCGTGGCATCGACAAACACCTCGAACGAACCGAGCGAGCGCAACTCCCGGGCAATATCGAGTGCCGCCGCCTCGCCCAGCCGGTCGCGGGTATTTTGACCTCCCGTCACCGCATGGGCATAATTATCCCACATCTCCTCCTGTTGCCAAAAGACATCAAAGTGCATATCGATGGCATTGTCGGCCGTGATATGGGTGGCATACGATTCGTCCTTGAAATTGTAGCGGATCTCACTCAGCCGCGGATCGATCAGGTGAGGGTATTGACTTAGGACATAGTGTCGCATATCACCGGTCGCCCGCCATTTGACAAACGGGTTGCCATAAAAGGCGGCCATGATATAGCCGGTGGCGATGATGGCGGCCAGTAGCAAAACGATCAGAAAAAAGATCAGGCCGTTTTTGGTTCGCATAGCTTCTCTCCCCCCTGTGGTATCTGGTCTGATTATACTAAAAAAGGCTGCCCGCTAACAGCAGCCTTGGTTTGTTGTCACTTGATCAAAAGGAGATGATGATCCCCTCATAGTCGACATAGAGTGTGTTGAGGGCCTGGGTGCGAAGGATGACCACCTCCGCCGGCTGGAAGCGCTGCTCGATCCGGCTCTTCAGCTCCAGGGCCTTGGTCTCATAATCGGCGTGAGAGATGGCCACGATCCGGCCGGCCAGATCGCCCGCCTTCTCCTCCATCTTATTGAGCAGGGTCTCAAAGGCCCGCTTCTCGCCTCTGGACTTATCAAACATCTCGATGACGCCGTCGTTGGCGCCCATGATCGGCACGATGTTTAGGGCCTTGACGATCATCGCCTTGATATTACTCAGGCGGCCGGCTTTTCTTAGGTTCTCCAGGCTCTTCGAGATAAACATGGTATGCATGTTCTCGATAAACTCCGGGATCTGCTGCTTGATTTCCTGATAGCTCAGCCCCTGATCGATCAGATCCAGGATCCTCCGATAGACCAGGTAGGGGCCGGACGAGGCGGATTTCGAGTCAAAGACCGTCACCTCACCCTGAGACTCACCCTCTTCCTGGGCCAGCGTTTTAGCCAGCTCGGCCGAATTATGCGAGCCTGAGAGCTTGGAGGTGATGGTGATGCAAAAGAAATCGTCTTCTCCCCGGTAGGCCTCGAGGAAATCATTCGGCGAGGGACAGGCCGACTGGAAGGTCTGAGACGCCTTCATGGCCGCCACAAAGCCATCGAGGTCGACATCACGCGTATCGACCCAGACCGAGTCGTCGAAATTGACTGAGAAGGGGACCTTGGTCACCGGCTGACGGGCTTCATCGACCGGACGGGTATCGAGGCTGGAATCACCAACGAGTTTGATCATTTTGGCTCCTAACTGAGCGCATCCTGCTCCAGTTTGTCGGCTTGGCTCAGAATGTCTCCGATTTCATTTTGTAATGAGGTGACGAGGGCTTGATCCTTGAGTGACTCCAGATTGATCTTGACATTGAAGATCGCACCATAGATGGCGCTGCGAAGCATGACCGCACTGACCTTGGCATCCGACCAGGCATTGCGATTGCCCTTGATGAGGGTCGGCTTGACAAATTCAAAGCCCTCCAGACACTTTCGGGCGATGTTTAGCGGCACCAGCGCCGCCAGATAGGTGGCATGCTGGATGGCCTCGCTTCGGGCTGCCTTGTCCGCCTCGGTCGCCTTTGGCAGCTTGAAGGCCGCCATGACCGCTTCATAGCTTTTGGAGTCTTCTTCGATCAGTCGAAGCAGGTCTTCTTTGATCACTCGGATCTCGGAACGGATCATCTTCATCTCGTCCCAGTTGTCTTCATACCCTTTTTTATCAATGGTTAAATTAGACACCATCTCGATCAGGGCCGTCGCCATCGCACCAACACAGGCCGAAACGGAGCCACCGCCCGGAAACGGGTCATTGCCGGCTACTTTATCTACGAAATCCTGCAGACTATTCTCCAGAAACATGACTTTTTCTCCTATCGAGTCGGACTACGCCATCCTTGATGACCAGCTCGACTGTATTGACGCCAAAGTGATACGGCAAAAAATTGATATTGGGGGCCCGGTGGAGCAGGATATCGGCCCGCTTCCCCACCTCGATCGTCCCGATCTCTTCCCCCAGACCCAGCGAGACCGCCGGATTGATGGTCAGACCACACAGCACCTCGAGCATATTCATCCGCATATAGATCGTCGAGAGGGCGACCAGTAGCGGCACACTGAAGCTGTGACAGCTTCCGGGATTATAATCGGTCGCCAGAGACACCGCCACCCCGGCCTCCAGCAGATCTCGAGCCGGTGCATAGGGCGCCTTCAGGCTAAAGGCCGTCAGCGGTAAGAGTCCGGCGATCGTGCCGGCTTGCTTTAGCGATGCGATCCCCTCGGGCGAGATCTTAAGCAGATGGTCGGCTGAGACCGCCTTCAATTCACCTGCCAAGACAGCGCCGTCGAGCGGTTCGATCTCATCGGCATGCAGCCGAATGGGATAGCCCATGGCCTTGATCTTCTCCAGAAAGTCCCGCGACTCCTCGATCTCAAACACGCCTTTTTCGGTAAAGATATCGACGTAGCGGGCAATGCCCTGGGCCTTGACTCGAGGCATGACGGTCTCGAGGATATAATCGAGGTATTCCGCCGGTCGATTCTCGTATTCCGGTGGAATATCATGCGCCCCCATAAAGGTCGGTACGATCGTTTGGGGCGACTCGGCTTGAAGCACCTCCATCGCCGCCAGCTGCTTTAGCTCCGTGTCGAGGTCCAGCCCATAGCCGCTTTTGCTCTCAAGGGTCGTGATGCCGTTTTCCAGAAAGCCCATCAGCCGCTTTCGGCCCGATTCGACCAGCTCCTCCTGGGAAGCTTGTCTGGTGTGATGGACGGAATTTCGGATGCCGCCGCCGGCTGCCATGATCTCGACATAGCTCGCCCCGGCCAGACGCATCCGGTACTCGTCCTCCCGATTGCCGCCAAAGATGAAGTGCGTATGGGAATCGACATAGCCCGGCGTCAGCGTGAAGTCCGAGCAATCGATCACCTCCCCCTCCTCCGGCAGATCCTTAGCGATCGCGGTGATGAGGCCGTCTTCGATCCTTAGGTCGATGTCTTCTAGGATCACCGCCCGGTCCGGGTCATTGCCCTCGATGGCGGTCGTGCCTTCAAAGGTGACGAGTTGTTTGATATTTTTCAGGATCATCGTCTACTCCATCAACTGATATTCCAGGACCTGATCGAGCTTGAAATCCTCGGTCCGCAGATACCAGGTGGCACAATCGATCAGCGATGCCATCGGTACCAACCCGATGACTTCACTGCCTACCACCTCAACGCCGTAGCGGGCGGCCTCAAGCTTGACCAGCTCGAACACCCGGTAGATCGGGGTCTTGGTAAAATCGGTCAGATTCATCGACACCTGCACGATGCCACGGTCTTCGAGTCTGACGCCCATGCCCTTGACATAGCGCAGGCCGCCTGAGATATGGCGAACGGCCTTGGCTACCTTGTTAGCGATCTCGATATCATCGGTCGCCAGATTGATATTGAAGGCCACCAGAAACGGTCTGGCTCCGATGGCGGTGATGCCATAGGAGGGATGGATGTCCTCACCATAGTCCGGTCGAAACTCCTCCGTCTTGACCTTGTCCGCCATCCCCTCAAACTCCCCCTTACGAAGCGTCGCCAGGTTCTTGCGATGGTCGGCACTGGCCGAGGATTCATACAAAAACGACGGCACCCGGTACTTTTCATAGAGTGTCTGGGCCAATTCCTTCGATAGTTCGACGGCCTCGGCCACACTGACCTCCTTGATCGGGATAAACGGGATGACATCGACCGCCCCCATCCGGGGGTGTTGACCTTCATGCTCTCGCAGATCGATCAGCTCCACCGCCCGGCCGACAAACTCGACCAGGGCATTCTTAAGCGCCTCGGGCTCACCGACCAGGGTGATGACGGTCCGGTTATGATCGGCGTCACTCGAATAATCCAACAGCTTGACGCCGTCTTTTCCTCGGACCGTATCCACGATCTGTTCCACGACATCGCGCCGTCGGCCCTCTGATATATTTGGGACACATTCAATTAGCTTTGCCATACTACTCCTCACTCCGATACGGGATAGTCACCTTGCCACGGCCGGACTGATTGAACTCCTCCAGCGTCTCGATGGCGTGAAGGTTTCTGGCCCAGCCGCGCCGAGCCACGCCTACCATGACATCCCAGCTCATGGCCCGGCGAATGATCCGATCGACTCGCTCCGATCCATCGAGGACCAGACCGAAGCCGCCGTTGATGGACTTGCCAATCCCGACGCCGCCGCCATTATGCAGGGCGACCATCGTCATGCCGCGGGCGGCATTGCCGGCAAACGACTGGGTGGCCATATCGGCCATCACCTTGGAGCCGTCATAGATATTGGCGGTTTCGCGAAACGGCGAATCGGTGCCGCCGGTATCGTGATGATCACGGCCTAACATGACCGGTCCGATCTGGCCCTCGCGGATCATTTGATTGAACGCCAGGGCGATATTGACACGGCCCACCTCATCCTGATACAGGATTCTCGCCTGAGTGCCGACGACCAGGGCATTTTCTTCCGCATCTCGGATCCAGGCCCAGTTATCATAGTCTTGAAAGCGCCGATCCTTATCGATCTGAGCCATGGCGGCCTGATCGGTCGCCCTGAGATCCTCGGGCTTACCGCTTAAACAGACCCAGCGAAACGGTCCGTAGCCGTAGTCAAACAGCATCGGTCCCATGATATCCTCGACATAGCTCGGCCAGATGAAGCCATCGGACTCGTCGCGACCGTTTCTGGTGATCTCACTCACACCGGCATCATAGATCGCCTTCATGAAGGCATTGCCGTAGTCAAAGAAATAGCTGCCTCGTTGGGTCAGTTTCAAGATGATCTCGTAGTGACGCCGCAGCGAATGATCGACCAATTGATGGAACCTCTCGGGCTCTTCATCCAGCATCCGGGTGCGCTCCTCAAAGTCGATCCCGGCCGGGCAGTAGCCGCCATCATAGGGAACATGGCAGCTGGTCTGATCACTCAGGAGCTCGACTGCGATGTCGTGCTCAAACACATACTCCAGCAGATCGACCACATTGCCGTGATAGGCCAGCGCCAGGGCTTGCTTGGCCTGCTTGGCCGCCAGGGCCTTTGAGACGACCGTCTCTAGATCGGCGGAATAGTCATCGATCCAGCCCTGATCGAGTCTTGTCATGACCCGGCTCAGATCGACCTCGGCAATGATGCCGACGCCGCCGGCGATCTTGACGGCCTTGCCTTGAGCCCCGCTCATGCCGCCAAGACCGGAGGTGATAAAGAGCAGGCCCTCCATATTGTCGTGGTCTTGCATGCGAGAGGCATTCAGCAGCGTATTGTAGGTGCCGTGGACGATGCCCTGAGGCCCGATATACATCATGCCCCCGGCAGTCATCTGGCCATAGTTGGCCACCCCCAGGGCGGCCGCTTTGTTCCAGTCGTCTTGATTGTCGTATTGACCGACCATCAGCCCATTGGTGATCATCAGCCGCGGGGCCTCCTCGGTGCTCTTAAAGACACCGAGCGGATGGCCGCTCAGGAGGACCAGCGTCTCATCGGCTTCAAGCTCTGCCAGGTACTGTTTTACCAGGTGGTACTGCATCCAGTTCTGGAAGATCTGACCGGTCTCACCATAGGTGACCAGCTCATAAGGATAAAGTGCCACCGCAAAATCAAGGTTGTTGTCGATCATCACCTGGATGGCCTTGGCCTCGGTGATCTTGCCGGGATACTCATCGATCGGTTTGCCGTAGAGCTCACCGGCCGGTCGGAAGCGGTAGCCATAGATCCGGCCGTGCTCTTCGAGCTCCTGATAGAACTCCGGTGAGATCTCCTCATGGAACTGCGGCGGGATATAGCGCAGGGCATTCTTGACCGCCAGGTCTTTTTCGGCTTGACTCAAGTGGACGGTCCGCCTGGGGGCTCGCCGAATCCCCGGGACAAACTCAGGCTGTTCGGGCAATCGATCAAAGGTCAGATTCATGTTTGATTCCTTTGATCATATCGACCGTCATGGCCGCCAGATCGAACTTGGGCTCAAAGCCCCACTCTTCTTTAGCGGCTGAGGTGTCGAGGCTGTTGGGCCAGCTCTCAGCGATCGCCTGACGAACCGGATCGACCTCATAGTCGAGGACGAATTCCGGGATATGCTGACGGATCTCAGCGGCCAGCATCTCAGGATCGATGCTCATGGCCGAGACATTGAAGGCATTCCGGTGCTTCAGCTTGGACGGATCGGTCTCCATCAGATCGATGACGCATTCGACCGCATCGGGCATATACATCATGTCCATAAAGGTGCCCTTGTCGATAAACGAGGTGTATCGGCCCTGCTTGATGGCATCGAAGTAGATATGGACCGCATAGTCGGTCGTTCCGCCGCCGGGCAGCGTTTTATACGAGATGATCCCGGGATAGCGGACGCCACGGGTATCGACGCCAAAGCGTTTGAAGTAGTAGTCACACAAGAGCTCACCCGCCACCTTCGAGACCCCGTAGATCGTGCTGGGGCGTTGGATGGTGTCCTGTGGCGTCTGCTCGAGCGGTGTGCCCGGGCCAAAGGCGGCGATCGAGGACGGGATGAAGACTTTCAGGTTTTTCTCTCGAGCGACCTCGAGCACATTGTAGAGACCGCCCATATTGACGGCCCATAGGGCCTGCGGGTTTTGTTCACCGACGGCGCTCAGCATGGCGGCATTGTTGATGATGGTATCGATCTGATACTTATCGACCAGCTCCGCCAGACGGCCGGCGTCTTGAACGTCCATGGTCTCAAACGGACCGGCGGCGAAGTCTTCGTCTTTGCCTTTGCGGGCGGAGCCGACCACATTGTCGCGGCCATAGAGCTCGCGCAGACGTACAATCAGTTCGGAGCCGATTTGTCCGGTAGATCCGGTGACTAGAATTTTCTTCATGCTTTACTCTCCTTGAATGGTTGTCTTCACTACCCGGCCCATCCCGGGTTAAGCTCAATTAGTGTTCGGCGTTATGCGGCGTCCGCGGATACGCCTGGACGTCGCGGATATTGGCGATGCCCGTCAGGTATTGGATGATCCGATCGAAGCCCAGACCAAAGCCCGAGTGAACGGCGCTGCCATAGCGGCGCAGATCGAGATACCACTGGTATTCCTTGGTCGGCATGCCGCGGCGCTCCATCTCAGCCTTCAGGCGCTCGAAATCATCTTCCCGCTGTGAGCCGCCGACGATCTCACCGATGGCCGGCACCAACAGATCACACGCCCGAACGGTCTTGCCGTCGTCGGATAGCTTCATATAGAAGGCCTTGGCATCGGTCGGATAGTCGGTCACGAATACGGGTTGTTTGAAGTATTCGCCGGCCAGGTATTTCTCATGCTCGGTCTGGATCTCTTGGCCCCAGACCGGCTTAAACTCAAAACTTTTACCGCTGGCCTGCAATAGCTCGATCGCCTCGGTATAGCTGATCCGGGCGAACCGGCTTTGCCGGACCACCTCGAGCCGCTCCAGCAGGCTGTTGTCGATCCGATCATTGAAGAACTGCATCTCCTGAGGCGCCTGCTCGAGGACATAGTCGATCAGGTATTTGACCATCTCTTCGATGATATCCATCATACAATCTAGATCACAGAAGCTGATCTCGGGTTCGATCATCCAGAATTCATTGGCGTGGCGGACGGTATTGGAGTTTTCCGCCCGAAAGGTCGGCCCGAAGGTATAGACCTTTGAAAAGCTCAAAGCAAACGGCTCGACGGCCAGCTGTCCGCTGACAGTGAGACCCATCTTCTTACCAAAGAGCTCCTTGGAATAATCGACCCGGCCATCCTCGGTCATTGGCAGATCGTTTAGATCGAGCGATGTCACCTGGAACATCTCCCCCGCTCCCTCGGCATCGGCTGAGGTCAGGATCGGGGTGTGGACATAGACGAAGCCACGGTCCTGAAAGAACTGATGGATGGCCATCGACAAGACCGAACGAACCCGAAATACCGCCATGAAGGTATTGGTCCGGGGTCGAAGCGTCAGCTGTGTCCGAAGATATTCCAACGAATGGCGCTTCTTTTGGAGCGGATAGTCCTTTGCCGAATCCCCCATCACCTCGATCTTGGTCGCCCTGATCTCCAAAGGCTGCTTCATCTCAGGCGTCAAAACCACCTCGCCCCAGACCTCGATGGCGGCCGACAGACCGAGTTTATTGATTTCGTTAAAATTGGCAAGGTCCTTATCATAAACGATTTGGAGATTGCCAAATTGCGAGCCGTCATTGAGTTCGATAAAGCCGACCTTGCTCGATTGACGAGCCGTCCGGATCCAACCGGCCACATAGACCGATCCTTCGGTATAGGGTTGGGTGAGTAATTGTTTGATTTCAGTGCGTTTCACAGGGACCTCCTAATAAAAAAAGGACCTAAGCGGAGGGACGAATCCTTCGTGGTGCCACCCTCATTAAGTCTCTGGATGCTTTAACGGTCATTAGCCGGGACATCGGTCCGGTTCATGGGTGTTTTTCGGTCAGACCCAGCCACCCGGCTCACACTGTCCCGGGCTCGCTTTGGCATCTTGTCATGACGTACTCGTCCAATCACTACCTTTGGTTTTAGTATAGACCAACCCCCTTGATTAATCAATCAAAAACCGGGTTTTGGACAATTCTTTCACACAAAAACCGACCGATAAAAAACCTTGTCTCAGACGATAATCAGGCCGGACTCCTTTTTTTTGACTCCAAAGCGCGTACGGTATAAACTGTAGGAGATTCCCGAAGAAAGAGGCTTTTGATGAGACGAAGCGTTGTCGATAAAACCAAAGCACTTGAATTATTGATCGAATTGATCGAGATCCCAAGCGCCTATTTCCATGAGGCGCCGATCATGCACCGTACGAAGCAGCGAGCAAAGGAGCTGGGACTGCCGGCTGAGCTTCAGTTGTACTATTTTGAGCCGCTTGATTTTCACGGACTAAACCTCTACGGTGAGATCGTCGGCGGACTGCCCGGCCCGACCCTCTACCTGGGTGGCCATCTCGACACCGTCAATCCGGTGGCCGGTTGGACGCGTGAGCCGCTCCAAGCGACCAAGGAGGGCGATCGCCTCTATGGCACGGGTGCGCTCGATATGAAGGCCGGTTGTGCGGCCATCTTGATGGCTTTGAGTCATTTCAAACAGGCCCATGCCAACTTTAGGGGCCGGATCATCTATCACTTCGCTTCCGTCGAGGAGGGCCCCTATGGCCTGGGAACAACTCATTTCCTAAAGGATAGCCTGACAGTCAAGCCTGATTTTGCCATCCTGACAGAGCCGGCCAGCCAGGTCGGTGAGACGACTCATCCGGCCATTGCCTTAGGCTCAAAGGGCGGCTATAACTACACCGTTCACTTAAAGGGTAAAAGTGCCCACGCCGCCACACCGGAGCTTGGCATCAGTGCGGCCGAGGACGCCGCCCGATTGATCCCGGCCCTAAATCAGATCGAGACGTTGGATCATCCGGTCCTCGGAAAGGCCGCCAGCTGCGTCATTTCCGTCCATGCCGGCAGCGGTGCCGCCAGTGTGCCCGATGAAGCTAGGGTCGAGGTATTTCGACATGTCGTGCCCGGGGAAACGATCGAGACCATCCGGCGAGAAGTCGAATCGGTCCTAACCGACTTGGCTCTTCGCTCCCAAGCCAAAATCCGGTTTCGCCCCTCACCCGCCGAGGGCTTTGATGGCGGCTTTGCCCCCTACTACTATGATGAGACAAATGTGGATATCAAGCGCTTGATCGAGGTTTGTCGCCGGGTCTATGCTAAGGAGCCCATCCGAACCACCTCCAAGGCCATCGGTGACTTCAACCTGATCGGCGGCCTCTACGCCATCCCGACGGTCCTGGTGGGTGCCAGCGGCGGAGCCATCCATCAACCCGATGAGTATGTCGAGTTGACGAGCTACTACCAACTGATCGAGCTGTTGATCGACTTCCTAGCGACCAGTTTGACCTAAAGCAACCGGCTGCCAAAAAGGGCAGCCGGCTGTTGTTTCTTCTGTTTTTTATTAGCTGATGGCTTATCTTAGGAGATTTTGGATCACCCGATAGACCAGCTTCGGAGCGACGTGATACGAATAATCGATCTGGACTCGTTCCGTGAACTTATGCGCCCCTTTACCGAAGGGACCGATATTGACGACCGGTAGATCGAGCTGTCGCATCTCCTCAAGCGGCAGCTGATAGCTGACACCAAAGCCCGGCATATTCTCGCGGAGGCTCTCGATCGCCCCCGGCTCTCTGGGCGCTGCGCCATAGCTTAGATCCGAGATATAGGGATAGAACTTCCTCATCTGGATCGTATAGCGGCTCTCGGTCGCCTGAGAGGCCTCTTCGACCGCCCGGAGCAGATTTTTCTCCTTGTCCGTCTCATCCTTGACATAGATGTGAGGATAATACGGCGGCGACCAGTAGACGATGACGACCGGATCCTGATCGCTCCACAGGCTGTGAAGCAGCTCCACCATATGCAGCGCATGCGCTCTCTCATCGACTGTCGGATCGGCCAAGAGCTTTTGCTGAAGCTCGTGGAGTCTTG
>DUPT01000004.1 GCA_012838225.1 Tissierellia bacterium | reverse complement strand
GATGAAGTCGTCAAAGAATATATGGAGATCGATTACAGGCGCCGCCGCCGTCACCGAAAGCACCTGTTCTTTCACGGCCGAAGGGTCGGTCTGCGCGATATCCTAAACAGCCGATTGATAGAACAGATCAGGCGGGTGATCCCGGATCTTGATGAAACGAAGCTTGAGCAGCGGATCGGACTCTACCGAACAAATACTGACCAGCCCTATGTCTTGTATGACTACCAGCGGGGTGAAACCTTTTTCTTGGGGGAATGATGCAACGGATCTATGTCTATACCAATCGGGTCAAACGAAGTCTTCAGGTCAAGGCGCAGCTGATGGAGCTGCTTCGTCAGGCCGGCTTTGTACTGACCAAGACCAATCCCGAGGTGATCTTGGTGGTGGGAGGCGATGGCACGATGCTCTCAGCCATCCGCTCGCTCGATCATCTGAATGTCCCCTTCCTGGGGGTCAATACCGGCTCGTTGGGCTTTTTGCCGGGCATCCTGCCCTCTGAGATCGAGATCCTGCCCAAGCTTCTGAGCGAGGAGACCTTCTATACCGAGAAGTATCCGACGCTCGAGGTCAAGGCCAACAGCTTGTCAGGTAAAAAATACACCTCCTACTGCTTCAATGAGGTCCTGATCAAGCAGCATCAGCCGAGACTGCTTGAGATCCTGATCTATCTCGACGATAAACCGTTCAACTACTATACCGGTGACGGCCTGATCGTCTCGACTCCGATCGGCACGACCGGCTATTCGATCTGGACGGGTGGGGCGGCCATCGAAAGCACGCTCGAGGCCTTCCAGATCACACCGATCCACCCCAATGACAACCGGATCAATCGCCCCTTGAAGCATTCACTCGTCATGCCGCTGACGACCAAGATCGAGCTGAAGGTGGTTCGGCCCCAGCACCGGTCGGTCCTGGCGGCCGTTGATGGCATCCATATGACCGAAGAATACCTAAGCGATCTGCTGATCAGGATCTCGGACAAGCCGGTCCGGGTACTGAGAGCCCACGATACGACCTATTTCGATCTGTTCCGAAACAAGATCATCGACAAGCATATCTATCGCTACCTGGAGACACCCGATGAAAAGCGCTGATTTTCTAAAGGTTGAACTGGAGCAGCTGGGCTTTATCGAGCTGCGTCAGGATCTGACGACCAAGGCCATCCATCTGCCAAAGGGGATGGAGCTGCCGCTTCTGACCGGTACGCTTCGTCACACCATCCAGAGCGGTCAGGGGGCCTTTCGGACCGAGGATATCGTCCTGGGCATCCTGATGCTCTATGGGCTCGATGAGCAGTTTGAGGGGAGAGACAACTACCGCTCGGTGTTGACGGCGATCGAGCATTCGACTGGGTCCTTGGTGCCGTTTCTGGCCGAGCTCAGCCGCTCGAACCCCAAGCAGGCGTTGATCGCCGCTTTGGGCTACCGGAATCTGGACTTAAGTGATGATCGGGCGCTGCTGCTGGCGATCGAAGCCGCCAATCTGGCCTATCGCGAAAGCGAGGATCCGCGCTACGAACAGCTCAGCTTCGAGCTGTTGAAGCTGGCGGCCGAGGACTCGGATGACTGGCAGATCGGGTATCACCTGGGCTATATGCACTATAACCGGGATGAGTTTTCTCAAGCCATCGAACAGTTTCGGACGGTGCTATCGCAGGACATCCCCGAGGAGATCGCCGACGAGATCAGCGGCCTGGCTGCCTTGGCCGAACGAAAGTCCGACTTTTCACGCGGACTCAGCCGTCTGTTTGGCGGCCGGATCCAAGAGGCGATCGAGCTGTTTGAGAGCCTGCGACCGGAGTTTCCCGAGTGGTACTCGCTCCACTTCTACACCGGCCTGGCCTATCGGTTGGATCAGATGTATGCCAAGGCCTTGACGCTGTTCTACGAAGCGCTCAGTCTAAAGCAGGATGACCCCAATCTCTACAATGAACTGAGCCTGTGTCATATGCTAAATGATGAGCCCGATCAGGCAATGAAGCATCTTGAGCTGGCCCTGACGCTGGATCCGGATCACCCGGAGCTTTTGACAAACTACGGCATCGTCTTGTATCAACTGGGCGACCCGGCAGCGGCAGTCAAACAGCTGCGCCGGGCTCATCAGATCGATCCGGCCGATGAATTGACAAAACAATGGCTTGATGTAGTTACGGGTGTAAATAATCCGTAATATACTGTCAATTATGTAATAAAGATGACATCGTGCTGATAAAAGGCTGTTGATGTCATTTTTCGTTCGTTGTAAAATAGACATATATCGGATGTGAAAGGAGCCGCCTTTTGATGAAACACTTAACAGATCTATTGGATCTGGCCAAGCAGGGAGCCCCGCAGCGATTGGTCGTGATCGCCGCCGAGGATGACGATGTCCTAAAGGCTGTGATCGAAGCCACCGCTCAGGGGATCATTCAGCCGATCCTGGTCGGACGATCCGACGAGATATCGGAGCTACTTACCGGCCTGGAAGCCGATCCTAGCGACTATACGATCATTTCAGCCGACAGCCTCGAGCAGGCGGCGATCGCCGGACTGGAGCTGTTTAAAAACGGTCAGGCCGACTTTATCATGAAGGGGCTGATCGATACCTCGGTGCTGTTAAAGAATGTCCTGAACAAGGAATACGGCTTGCGCCAGGGAGGACTGCTGTCTCATGTCATGGTCTATGAGTATGAGCGCTACCATAAGCTGCTGGGCATGAGCGATGGCGGGATGAATATCGCGCCTGATCGGTCGCAAAAGAAGCAGATCATTGATAATGCCATCCGGGTGTTTGAGTCGCTCGGCTATGAAGAGATCAAGATCGGGGTATTGACAGCCAAGGAAAAACCGACCGATAAGATGCCGGCGACGATTGATGCCGAGGCGCTGAGTCAGATGACTTGGCCTGAGGGTGTCACGGTGGCCGGACCGATCGCACTCGATTTATGTCTCGATAAAGAAGCCGCCAAGATCAAGCGGTTTGACTCACCCGTGGCGGGTGAGGCCGACCTCCTCATCGTTCCGACGATCGAGGTCGGCAATGCACTGGGGAAATCGATCACCTATATCGGCGGCGGCGAATCCGCCGGCATCATCATGGGTGCCAAGGTCCCGATCGTTTTGGTCAGTCGGGCCGATACCGCCGAAACCAAGCTGTATTCTATTGCCTTGGGCAAGATGATCTCACAATATAACGAGGAGGAGAGCCAATGAAGTACCTTATGACCGGCAACGAAGGGGTTGCCCGCGGACTGTATGAAGCCGGCGCGATCTATTGCAGCGCCTATCCCGGTACCCCGAGTACCGAGATCCTGGAAGAAGTCGCCCAGTACAAAGATGTCCTGGTGGCGGAGTGGGCCAATAACGAAAAGGTTGCCCTGGAGAGTGCCATCGGCGCCTCGCTGGCTGGGGTCCGCTCGATGGCGGCGATGAAGCATGTCGGCGTCAATGTGGCGGCCGATCCGCTCTTTACCATCGCCTATACCGGCACGACCGGCGGACTGATCCTGGTATCGGCCGACGATCCGGGCTGTCACTCGTCTCAAAACGAACAGGACAACCGCTACTATGCCAAGTTTGCCAAGATCCCGATGCTGGAGCCGGCCAACTCACAGGAAGCCAAAGATTACATTGCTGAAGCTTATCGCATCAGTGAACAATTCCATACGGCCGTTCTGTTTCGGATGACGACCAGAGTTTGTCACTCCAAGAGCCTGGTGGAGCTGGGCGAGCGAGTCGAGGTCGCTCCGGTGGAATATGTCAAAAACGCTAAAAAATACGTCGCCGCACCGGCCAATGCCCGGACCAATCACCCGCTGGTCGAGGAGCGCACGCGCGCACTCCAGGCCTTCAACGAAACGTATGAGCTAAACCGTGAGGAGTGGAATGACTCCAAGATCGGCATCATTACCGCCAGCGTCGCCTATAACTATGCCAAGGAAGTGTTTGGCGAGACGGCCAACTACCTCAAGCTCGGCCTGACATGGCCGCTGCCGATGGAAAAGATCAAGGCCTTTGCCGAGAGGGTCGAGACCCTGTATGTCATCGAGGAGCTCGAGCCCTTCATCGAAGAAGAGCTTAAGATCCACGGCATCGATTGTATCGGTAAGGAGCGCATCCCGCGCTGCGGCGAGCTCAATCCCGATATCATCGCCAAGGCCCTGCTGGATAAGGATGTCGAATTCCAGGCCACTCCGCCGGAGCTGACGGTCGGTCGGCCGCCGATCCTGTGTGCGGGCTGTCCTCACCGCGGCATTTTCTACGAGATGTCCAAGATGAAGCGCTTGATCGTGACCGGTGATATCGGCTGCTATACCTTAGGCTCGGCCGAACCGCTCAATACCATCGACTCGGTCATCTGTATGGGAGCTTCGATCTCGATGGGTCATGGCGCCAATAAAGCGTTTGAAAAGATCGGGACCGATAAGCAGGTGGTGACGGTGATTGGAGATTCGACCTTCTTTCACACCGGCGTCAACTCGCTGCTTAATAGCGTGTATAACAAGTCGAACAATGTCAATATCATCATGGATAACCGCATCACCGGCATGACCGGCCATCAGGATAACCCCGGTACCGGCTATACGCTGATGGGTGAGGAAACGAAGGAAATCGACTTTGAACAACTCGTCAAGGCCTTGGGGATCGAAAAGGTCAAGACGATCAATCCCCTAAACCTCGAAGAAAGCCGCGAGACGCTAAAAGAGTTCCTCGAGTATAAGGATGGCCCGAGCGTCATCATTACCCGCTGGCCGTGTGCTCTCAAGCGCTATTCGAAGCAGGACCTGAAGGAGTTCAAGCTGGAGCGTGAGATCTGTCAGGTACACGAGGATCTGTGCCGAGGCTGCCGCAACTGCATCCGCACGGGCTGCCCCAGCATCAGCTTCGATAAAGAAACCAAAAAGGCCAGCATCAATCCGAATATGTGTGTCGGTTGTACGGTCTGTCTGCAGAGCTGTCCCTTCGATGCGATCAAGAAAGTAGGTGCATGATGGAAGCTACCAAGAGCATTCTGTTTACCGGTGTCGGCGGTCAAGGCATCATCCTGGCCAGTAAGATCCTGGCCAGCGCTCTGATCAAGGCCGGCTATGATGTCAAGATGAGCGAGGTCCATGGGATGGCTCAGCGCGGCGGATCGGTCACGACCCAGGTCCGCTTTGGCCGTGCCGTCCATTCACCCATCATCGGAAAGGGTCAGGCCGATGTCATCGTCTCGTTTGAGAAGATGGAGGCCCTGCGGGCGATCGATCATCTGCGCGAGGGTGGAAAAATGATCGTCAATGACTATGAGATCCCGTCGGCTCCGATCCTAAACGGCACCTTCGACTATCCCAAAGACATCAATCAGTATCTTCAGAGTCACGCCGATGCGCTGATCTTTGATGCTGAGAAGTATGCCCTCGAGGTGGGAAATATCCGAACGATGAATGTCATTTTGGTCGGGGCGTTGGCTAAAGCGCTCGATATCGATGTCGACTGGAATGAATGCATTGCGGCCAATGTCAAAGAGCAGTTTGTGGAGATCAACAAAAAAGCCTTTGATATCGGCTACAATCTAGCCTAGACAATCCAAAGCGGCTTTGAAAAAAAAGCCGCTCTTTTCACGAGGAGATATGAAGATCAAGACCTTTGAAGGCATCACGCCTGCCATCAGCCCCAAAAGCTATGTCGCCGAATATGCCGTCTTGGCCGGCGATGTCCGTCTGGCCGATTATGCCAGCGTCTGGCATTTTGTGTCGGCCCGAGGCGATGTCAATGCCATCCGGATCGGCCGCTATAGTAATATCCAGGACAACGCCGTATTGCATGTCACCGACGAGTCAGCCTGTATCATCGGGGATTATGTCACGGTCGGCCACGGTGCCATCCTGCACGGCTGTACGATCGATGATCATGTGCTGGTCGGAATGGGCGCGACGGTCTTAAGCGGTGCCCGGATCGGCCGAGGCTCGATCGTTGCCGCCGGAGCGGTGGTAAAAGAGGGGGCCGATATCCCGCCGAACAGTCTGGTGGCCGGGGTGCCGGCCAAGATCCTCCGAACTCTTGAGGGCCAGATGGAGGCCATCCACGCTCAGGCGCTGAAATATAAGACGCTGTGGTCGGTCCGCTACCGGATCGATCCGGAGCTGGATGGGGAGAGCTATCACGGCGAGGACATCATCTAGTCGTGAAGCTTTAAACGGACCGATTGGATGCGGTGATTCTCGATCGACAGCAGCGTGAATTCGCCCTCGTCTGTCAAAATGGTTCGGCCGGTCATCTCTTCGGGGATATAGCCCAGCCGATCGATCAGCATCCCGCCGACCGTATAGTAGTCGCGCGATGATTCGTCAAAGGAGGTCCCGAGCTGACGATTGAGATCGCGGATGGTGGTGTTGCCGAGGATATGATAGCTGCCATCGGCCTGCGGCTCGATCTCGGCGTCATCGGGATCATACGCGTCCTCGAGCTCACCCATGACCTCTTCGATCAGATCCTCGAGGGTGACGATGCCGGAGAAGCCGCCGTATTCATCGACGAGGATCGCCATCTCCTGGCGTCTGAGGCGAAGGGCCTGGAACAGATCGTCGATCGGGATCTTATCGGTCACGATAAAGGCCGGTCGCATCAGCGATGAGATATCGACGGCTTGGAAATCATACTGATAGGCGGCATCGAAGAAATCCTTCATGTAGAGGATGCCGAGAATATGATCGATATCCGATTGATAGACCGGGATAAGCGAGTGCTTGCTGGCCAACATCTCATCGAGATACTCCGCCAGCGGATCGGCCAGATCGATGGCAAATACCTCCGTTCGTGGGATCATGATCTCCTCGGCCAGGATCTCATCAAACTCAAAGATCCCCTCGATCATGTCACGCTCCGTGGGATTGAGTACCCCCTGCTCCTGACCGATCTCAACGAACTGTCTGAGCTCCTCGCGAGACATCTGTTCTTCGATGCTCGAGGGCTCGATGCCGCTCAGTCGCAGCAGCAGATTGGTGGAGAGCGAGAGCAGCTTGACAAAGGGGGCTGTCAGCTTCATGACAAACATGATCGGTTTGACAGCTTTTAGAGCGATCTTTTCGGGATTGGTCAGCGCCAATCGTTTAGGATAGAGCTCGCCAAAGACCAAAATAAAATAAGACAGGATCAAGGTGACACCGATCAAGGCCACGGTCGGCGCCGCCGGAACGCCCCAACGACCTAGGAGACGGCCCAGATCATCCGATAGACCGGTCGCCGCCGAGGCCGACGAGAAGAAGCCGGCCAGCGTGATCCCCACCTGGATGGTCGATAGGAATCGGGTCGGTTCCGCCGTCAGGCCCAGCAGCAGCTCAGCCCGGGAATCGCCTTCTTGGGCCAACCGTTGCATCTTGTTTTTATTCATCGCGACCATCGCCATCTCGGCCGCGGCAAAGAAGGCGTTGAGCAATGTCAGTATGATGATCAGTCCAAATTGTAGCCAGAGGCTGCTCGAGCCGGCTGTATCCATAAATAACTCCTGTCTGATAGAATGTCGTTTCCTGTCTTTCTTGTCGAACCGTTATTTGTTATGATATACCCAAAGCAACCATTGTCGATAGCAAAATCGACAGCCATGAAGGAGTGCAAATGAACAAAAAAATTGACTTGATCGGTGTCCAGATCGATTGCGGCGCCTCCAAACGAGGCTCGGCCCTGGGGCCGGCCGCCATGCGACTGGCCGGTCTGAGTGAGGGCATCAGGGGTCTGGGCTATGAGCTCAATGAACGAAACGATATCATTGCCCCGCCGGGCGGAGAGACATCAGCCACTCTCAGAAACTATGAATCGGTCGTTGCCACCTGTAAAGAACTCTATGAAAAGAACATGGAGTCGTTTGAGCGTGGGGCATTTCCGATCACGATCGGTGGTGATCATTCATTGGCCGCCGGCAGTGCCCAAGCCACCCTCAAGCATTATAACGGCAAGGTCGGCATCATCTGGATCGATGCCCATGGCGACTGGAATGATGACACCATCACCGAGACCGGCAATATGCACGGCATGTCGTTTTCCGCCCTGTGCGGTCATGGACCGGATATGATGGTCGATTTCGGCCAGGGACCGGTCTATGCCGATCCGACCAAATGCGTTCAGATCGCCGGTCGAGACATCGATAAGCTTGAGGCAGAAAAAATGAAGGCCAAGGGCCTCCATGTCTTTGCCATCGATACGATCGATCGCTTAGGCATCTACGAGGTCATGAAGCAGGCGATTGAGATCGCCTCAAACGGGACCGAAGGGATCCATTTGAGCTTTGATATCGACTCCCTGACACCCGAGGCCGCGCCCGGGACCGGGACCCTTGTCCACAGCGGTCTGACGGTCAGAGAAGCCTTTACCACGGTCGAGATTCTGGCCGAGTCGGGCAAGGTCGTGGCCATGGACATGGTCGAGGTCAATCCGATCCTGGATGATCACAATAAGACAGCCGTCTTAGCCATGGAGCTGGTACTGGCGATGCTCGGCAAGACCGTCTACTAGCAAGTAGGACCTCTTCGGAGGTCTTTTTTTATGAGACGATATGCTAAAAGATGGTGCGGTATCAATGGCTGAGAAGTCTTTGCTTGTGCTATAATGGGAGTAGGTCGAAAGAGGCAGAAAAGGTGATCGATGTTTGTCGCAAATCCTGTTGACAGGCCTGTTTTTAAATGATATCATTGAGAAGTCGCATGACTTGCGACTTCTACATTGGGGCGGCGTAGCTTAGTTGGTGAGAGCGTTCGGTTCATACCCGAAAGGTCGGTGGTTCGACTCCACTCGCCGCTACCATTTTCCTGGTTCATTAGCTCAGCTGGCAGAGCACCTGACTCTTAATCAGGGAGTCCTCGGTTCGATCCCGAGATGAACCACCAATAGGATGGCGCCATAGCCAAGTGGCAAGGCAGAGGTCTGCAAAACCTTTATCCCCGGTTCAAATCCGGGTGGCGCCTCCACTTTTAGATAACTCCGACAGGAGTTTTTTTGTTTTCGAAAACCGAGCGACTAGATCGCTCGGTCGATTTGAAGGTATTTGTGGACTCTTTGAGGGATGAGCTGATCATACTCGATAAAGACCCGATCTTTTTTCTCCTCCGGCGTCAGCTGATCGAAGTCCGGATCATCCAGGACCGAAAAGCTGGGGGTGTCAAGGAGTGGCAGATCGATCGTGGTGATCTGATTCATCGGATCGATCAGCTGGGCTCGGAGATTTCCCGGACTGACGATCAGCTCGGTGATCAGCCGGGGCGGCCGCCGGAGGATCCGAAAGTGGACCGGGTGATCAGCCGGCGCGCTCTGAAGCAACTGGACGAGACTGAGCACATCCTCTCGGCAGTGACGCAGGAGCCTGTCTCTTAGCTCCTCGCTCGGCTGAGCCAGAAAGCGTCGATAGCCCTTAGCCCACTGGGCACCGCTTAGCTCATCTTGTCGCTCAAAGCCGCTCATCGCTTCGGTCTGGATCAGTTTCCCCCGGCCGAGCAGGCGGTAGAGATCGAGCGAGCGCTTGGGCTCGAGGCGGGAGGCAAGACCCAGCTGGCGTGAGCGCTCGTTTAGAAACGGGATATCGAAGCGATCGCCATTGTAGCTGACATAGGCCAGGTGCTGATTGATCTCACGAAGCGCCGCCGTGATGATCAGTCCCTCTTCGGCCGGCTCCTCCGCCAAGTACTGGATTAGCTCCAGCCGATCCTCTAGCCGATAGGCCAGGCTGATCAGCCCCACCTGATGGAAGCGGCGGCTAAAGCCGGTGGTCTCGATATCAAAGAAGACTTGCTCCCGACAAACCGATCGCTCTGTCGCTAGGGGATAGCTCTCACTCAGTCGAAGCATCGAAATATTCGTTTTCCATGATCTGTCGGAGCTGCTCGTTGTTGCGGGCGACCTTTAGCGCCAACATCAGCTTGATGCGGGTCTTTTGGCCGTTCATCGGTGTGCCAAACATCGCACCGGCTTCTCTTAGCTGTTGACCACCGCCATCATAGCCATAGCTCCCAAGCACGCGGCCGGCCGGGCATCGGCTGACGATGACGATGGCGACCCCTTGGGCGATGGCATCGGTGATGGCATCGGTCAGCTCCGGCGGCAGATTGCCTCGGCCCATGGCCTCGATCACGATCCCCTTGGCACCGTGAGCGACCAATTGATCGATCAGGAAGCGATCCATCCCGACATAGCTCTTTAACAGATGGACGGCCGGCTCGATGGCCTCGGGCTCGAGATGACCGTGAGGCATGGCACTTCGGGAGAACAAAACCTCATTATTATCGACGATCCCCAGGGGGCCGAACTCAATGCTCTTAAAGGTATCGAGCGTCATGGTATGGGTTTTCGTCACTTCCCGGGCGGAGTTCACCTGATTGTTCAGCACCACCAGAACACCGCGGCCAAAGGCGGCCGGGCTTTTGACGGCCACGATGGCAGCCGCCAGATTGGGGGGGCCATCAAAGCCGAGCTCGGAGGCATTACGCATGGCACCGACGACAACGACCGGTTTATCGGTCGTCAGATACAGATCGAGAAAATAGGCGGTCTCTTCGAGGGTATCAGTCCCATGAGTGATGATCGCCCCTTGGATATCATCCCGCTCAAGCGATTCCTTCAAGAGCTTGGCCAGCTTCAGGATCCTCTCGGGATTCATCTGAGGCCCGGGAAATTGACCGAAGTCAATGATCTCGATCTCGCCGTATTGATCAAGGCCCTTGATCATCGATAGGATCGCATTGCCATCGAGGCCCGGGACAGCCGCTCCCAGATCCTCATCGATCGTCATGCCGATGGTTCCGCCGGTAAACACAATCAAGACTTTATTCATTGTCGCATCCTTTACTTTGGGTTAAGATTATTATATCATTTTCAGCATGAGGAGACAGTCGTGATCTATTTTGATAATGCGTCGACCGCTTTGCCGCATCCGGTATTGGCGGATCGACTGATGACAACCATCCATCAAGGCTTTGCCAATCCCAGCTCACGCCATTCGATCGGGATCGCGCTGAGCCATCAGCTCGAGCAGGTAAGAGAGCAGGTGGCTGATTTGGTGCGGGTCAAGCCGGCGGAGGTCATCTTAACCTCGGGTGGCACCGAAGCCAACAATCTCGTCCTGCGAGGCGCATTAAAGCCGGGCGATCATTTGATCACCTCGGCCATCGAGCATGCCTCGATCCATCAGACCATCCATCATCTGCCGGGCGTTGAGGTGAGTGAGATCCGCGATATCAGTCTGGAGGGTGTGTTGGCGGCGATCCGCCCCAACACCAAGCTGGTCTCGATCATGCTGGTCAATAATGAGACGGGTCAGATCTTTACACTCGATGGCCTCTATCAGGCGCTGAAAGAGCGGGGGATCCGGTTGCACCGCGACGCCGTCCAGGCCTTTGGCAAACTGCCTCTGATGGGCGACTATGATTTCCTAAGCCTGAGCGGCCATAAGCTCGGTGCGCTAAAGGGCACCGGCGCCCTTATCGCCCGGGGAGCGCTGGAGCCGATGATGAGCGGGGGAGACCAGGAGCGAGGTCTAAGGCCGGGGACGGAAAATGTCCCCGGGATCCTATCGCTTGGACTGGTGCTGGAGGCCGAGGCAAACAACATGTCAGACAGATGGGACCACGTGTCACAGCTAAATGAAGCGCTGAGGCAGCGTCTGGCGGCGTCGTGTGTCATCTTATCGGAGGCCTCGGCATCACCGTATATCCTGGCACTGGCGGTACCGGGTGTGCCGAGCGAGGTGGTCCATAATGCCATGAGTGCCAGACAGATGTATTTTAGTGTCGGCAGTGCCTGCAGTGCCCGCAGCAAACATCACTCCCACGTTATTTCATGGCTTAGCGATGACCCGTTGATTCGGGCCGGGGCCATCAGGCTGTCACTGTCTTGGCAAAACACCCTCGATGAGGTGCTGGCCTTTGCCGAGGGATTTACGGAAACGATCGACTATTTAAGGAAGGTGCTCGGTTGAAATTATATCTGGTCAAATACGGTGAGATCACCCTCAAGGGAAAGAATCGCCGCTATTTTGAAAACAAACTGCTCAGCAATATCCGGTCTCGGATCGAACCCTTCGGGGCGGAGCTTGACTTCTATCAGGGGCGGATCTTCGTACGAAGTGACGATGACCGGATCATTCCGGTCCTGCAAGACACCTTCGGCTTGGTCGAGATCTGTCCGGCCGTCCAATTGCCGCTCGAGATGGAGGCGCTGCGAGAAGCGGCCCTCGAACAGATGGCGGCGTTAACCGCTGGGCGGCAAATGAGCTTTAAAGTCGAGACCAGACGCTCTAATAAAGGCTTTGCCCTCGACTCTCCGGCCATCAACCGCGACATCGGCGGCTATGTCCTCAAAAATTTGCCTCATGTCCGGGTCGATGTCCATGAGCCGGATATTCGCCTGGAGATCGAGGTGCGAGAGCAAATCTATCTCTATGCCAAGACGTATCCGGCCGTGCGGGGCATCCCCTATGGCACCGCCGGCAAATCGGTCGTATTGATGAGCGGGGGGATCGATTCACCCGTTGCCGCCTTTAATATGGCCCGGCGCGGCGTCGAGATCGTGCCGCTTCATTTTCATGCGATGCCCTTTACCTCGGAGATGGCGCTCGATAAGGTGCGTAAGCTGGTTCGGCGCTTGAGCGACTATACCGGTTGGCTCTATTTCTACCACCTCAATCTGTCGCAGGCTCAGATCAAGCTGCGCGAGGCATGTGATGAGCGCTATTTCACGATCCTGCAGCGGCGACTGATGACCCGGTTGGCGACTCTCTTAGCTGAAGACAAGCATGCCCTGTCACTGACGACCGGTGAGAACCTGGCCCAGGTGGCCTCTCAGACGATGGAGGGGATCTACTGCACAAACGATGCGACCCATCTGCCGATCTTTCGGCCGCTCATCAGTCTGGATAAGGATGATATCGTCAAGCAGGCCAAGCAGATCGAGACCTTTGAGACCTCGATCCTGCCGTATGAGGACTGCTGTACCATTTTTTTACCGGCCAAGGTGGCGACCCGACCGAAGCTGGCCGATGTCTTGGCCGAAGAAGCCAAGGTCGATATGGCCCGGCTCATCGAAGATACCTGGCAGACCCTGGTCCGAGAAAAGATCGAAGCCTAGCCAAAGGGAGCCCCTGATCGGAGCTCCCTGTTTTTATAGATCCAATTCCATTTTCATATCGGTCTCGTCATAGTGATGATCATCGAGTCGGACTTCGTGAAAGCCCAGGTTCTCATAGAGCTTGACGGCCGCCTCGAGGATGCCGATGGTGTAGAGGATGACCTTTTTGGCCTGTCTTTTTTTGGCCCAGTCGATGGCGTGTTCGATCAAGAGCGTTCCGATCGATTGACCTTGAAAATCCTCGGTCACACCAAGCTTGGCGATCTCATATGTTTCCTCCGGATGCTTGACCATCGAGACGGTCCCGACGACATCCTCGTCGGTGGTGGCAAAGAAAACCATGCCGCCCTCCCGGATGATCTCATCGACCGGGTTTAGGATCATTTCCATATCCTTGTCTTCAAGCACATCGTATTTCTTCAACCACTCGAGCGAGAGGTCGATCAAATCCTTACGGTAATCTTCGTCCCAGGGGACGATGGTTATGTCTGACATAAAACTCCCTAACTGGTCTGGCAAAGGCATCGCCTTTTGCCGGTGGTCGATCAATCAATCTTGATCGTGGTCTACATTTTGTTATAACCGTTCTGCCGGATCATAAAACAAAATCCCGGAAACTTTTTCCGGGATTTGGCGTCTGCTATGGGGTTTCGGTATCCGAATCGTCCGATTCATCCGGATCGTCCGGTTCGGTCGGGGTTTCCGATTCGTCCGTTTCGGGTTCCGGCGGACTGGTGTGAAGATCACACGTTTCGGTCGGCGCCGCGTATTTATTATCGTTTATTCGGCTGGCATTGCCTCTTAGGTTTTCATCCGGATCGACCCGGGTGATAAAGACCCGTCGGACGGTGTCTTTACAATAGGCGGCCACCAGTTTGCCGCTCTCTTCACAGACCTCGACCGAGACGTGCGCATCGTCTACCTCGGTCGGGACGGTGCCGGCGATAAACCATTCATAGCGCAGCTGCGGTCCTCTGGGATCACTCGTTGAGAGCGGTCCCGGCAACAGGCCGCTGACATTGTCGATCTGGGCCTGAACGACGGTTTCCGGTCGAGGGAAGAACTCCCGGTTCTCAAAACCGACCTGGAGTGCCCGCAAGACATCACCAAAGATGGTGGCCGATTGTTCGGACGAACCGTTTAGGGTGACATAGATGTCGGTCCCCATCCAAACGGAGCAGGCATAGTAGGGGGAGACACCGGAAAACGACTGGTCAAAGCTGTTGGAGGTGGTCCCGGTCTTACCGGCCGAGGGGATGCCTCGGTTATCAGGCGTCGATCTGGCACCGGTACCGACACCGCGGTCGACGTTTTCTTGAAGCATGTCGATCAGGATCCAACTGGCCTCGGGCGAATAGATCTGCTCGCCCTGCGGATTGGTATTGTCCAGGATGACATTGCCTTGATTATCGGTCACTTTGGAGTAGGTCTTGGTCGGGATGTACTCACCTTGATTGGCAAAGGTGGCATAGGCGGTCGCCATCTCGACCGGCGAGATCCCGTAGGTCATTCCGCCCAGGGTAAGAGCAGACAGGTTCAGGTCATTGATCGAGCCCTCCTTGACCAGAGAAGAGACACCGTTTTTCTCGAGCATTTCGGCCATATAGTCGACTCCGACCTGGGAGCCGAGCTTGGCGGCTACGATATTGGCTGATTGGACCAGGGCTTCGCGTGAGCTCATCCGGCCGAAGAAGCCGAACCAGGTATCATAGACGTTTTTGGGCCAATAGTTATCCGAGGACGGATCGAACCGCCAGGTCGGTGTATCATCGACCACGGTCGCGGCCGTAAAGCGACGCGACTCTAGGGCCGGTCCATAGACCGCCAGGGGCTTGATGGCTGAGCCGGGTTGTTGGGGACTGGTCGCCCGGTTATACAATTGGTTCCCGGTGACACCTCGACCGCCGACGATCGCTCGCAGGTAGCCGGTATAGGGATCGGTCACGGCGATCGCGATCTGAGGCTGGATAACCGGTGCATTGGGTCGGGTGATGGCATAGCTTGGGATCCACAGACCGGCCTCGGTCACATGGACGGAGGTTTCGTCTTGGAGCATCTCGGCTTTTAGGATCAGATTGCCATCGACGATCTCCATCTGATCGGTCGGGAGAGTCAGGATGAAATCGCGGTAGAGCAGGATATAATCGAGTACCACCTTGCCCCAATAGCCGTTGTTGGGGGTGTTGCCCCAGAAGTCATACATCGGTTGGAAATTGACCCAGATGCCGTTTTCCGTTTCGCCAAAAACCAAGGCATAGCCCGGCGGGATGATGACATTGCCGGCTTCATCGACGCTGAAGTAGGCGTGGGGGATGGTGGCATCCTTATTGGCATCAAAGAAGTCAAGGTAGTTACTGGCCGCAAACTGCATATATTCTTCCCGGTCGCTCATGATGATGCCATCGGCAAAATCGATCGTCAGGGCCGGTATCGGTTGATAGGGGATATAGAGGCCTTCGGTCGCCAGGGCTTCTTTTAGGCGCGTCACCATGCCGTCACGAGACCCGATCTGCCAGGCGGGACGGGCAACGTCCGGTTCGAAATAGTCCTGATCGATCATATGTTGCCAGGTTTGATCGGTCATGGTTCCGGTGATCTCAAGCTCATAGCGCTCCTGATAGCGCCCGACCAGATCAGAGATGATATCACTAAACAGGGTCATATCACCTGATTCATGGATCACGCCTTCGACTGTTTTTTGAACCTCGGGATCAAGGGTCGAGTAGACGTTCATCCCGCTGGTATAGAAGCGCTTGGCAGCGTCCTCATAAGAAATCTGATATTCTGCCTGCAGATCCTCGATCACCTGAGAGGCGACCATATCGGGTCCATAGGAGGTAAATTCGGTGTTTTCATCGATCCCGACGTGGAGCCTGGCCGACAGATCCTCCGCCAGACCGGCGTCATATTGGGCCTGATCGATATAGCCCAGCTCGAGCATCTGCTGCAAGACGAGCTGGTAGCGGTTTTCGATGGCCGGGTTATAGACATAGATCAGATCGGCCCCCTTTTGGCCGACGATCCTAGATTGACCATCCCAGTCCGAGCGATAAAGTGTTATCATAGGAGCAAGCTGGCTGGGGGCCTGCGGGATCGAGGCCAGCATTGCACTCTCGACATAATCGAGCTCATTGGCGTTTTTTGAGAAATAGCGCTCAGAGGCGGCTTCGATGCCTTCTGAATTCGAGCCAAAGGAGATCGTGTTGAGATAGTGGGTCATGATCTCTTCTTTGGTATAGATGTCCTCGAGCTTGGTGGCGATATAGGCTTCCTGGATCTTACGGATCATGCTGCGATCCGACGACAAGAAGACATTTCTGGCCAGCTGCTGAGTGATGGTCGAGGTGGCCGAGGGGCCTTCATCGCTCGTCATCGACTCACGGATGGCACCGAGCAAGCGGACATAGTTGAAGCCCTCATGCTCCCAGAAGGTCTTGTCCTCGATGGCGATGATGGCATTGACCATATCGGGCGAGATCTCCTCATAGGCGACCGAACGCCGGACCTGATCGGTCAGATCCTGGGCCAGGATGCCGCCGTTGGCATCGTAGATGGTCGGCGACTCGTCGAGTTCGATATGAGCCAGGTCCATCTCCGGCATTTTGTCCACTGCCCCTTTGACAATGGTAAAAATAACACCGGCGGTCAAGACGACCGACAGAATTAGGGTAATGATAAATATATTTACTAGAGTTAACCAGATCTTACGTCTGGGTTTGGTGCGTTTGGTTTTGATAGGCATTGTAACCTCCTTATAACTCACTCTAGATTATAGCATAATATTTGATAGATAAAGAAGGGAGTTTCCATTGGAACCCATAATCGAAAAAGTCATTTTGGTGGCCATCGCCCGAGACGGCCTGAGCGCCCTGCAGGAGTCATTGGATGAGCTGACAGGCCTAGTCGAAGCCGCCGGAGCGATCGTTGTCGGCATCGCCGATCAAAGCCGCGATCGGCCGGATCCGGCCACCTATATCGGTAGAGGCAAAGCCGATGAGATCGCGCAGATGAAGGATGAGCTCGAGGCCAGCCTGATCGTGGTCGATGATGAGCTCTCGGGCTCGACCATTAGAAATCTATCCGAGGCCACGGGCCTGCCGGTGATCGATCGGACGGCCCTCATCCTCGATATCTTTGCCACCCGGTCTCGCTCAGGCATCGCCAAGCTTCAAGTCGAGCTGGCCCAGCAGCAGTATCGCCGCTCCCGGTTGATAGGGCTTGGGGCGATGCTGTCTCAACAGGGTGGCGGTATCGGCACCCGAGGACCGGGGGAAACGAAGCTTGAGACCGACCGGCGCCATATCGACCTGAGGATCTCAGAGCTTCGCCGGCGGCTGCGATCTCAGCAGGCCGTCCGAGACACCCAGCGCAAACGGCGGACCGATACGCCCGAGAAGATCGTTGCCCTGGTCGGCTATACCAATGCCGGCAAGAGCTCGATCATGAACTATTTCCTAAACTACTATGACGCCGAAGGGGCGCAGGTATATGAACGCGATATGCTGTTTGCCACCCTGGATGTCTATGTCCGCCGGATCGAACTCGATGCCAACCGCCGCTTTCTCTTGGTCGATACGGTCGGCTTTGTCAACCGCTTGCCTCACTCCCTGGTCGAAGCCTTCAAAGCGACGCTGAGTGAGGTCGCTCAGGCGGATCTGTTGATCCATGTCCTCGATGCCAATCAGGACAAGCTCGAGCTTCAGCAAAAGGCGACCGAGGCCGTGCTCCAAGAGATCGGGGCGGAGCAGCTGCCGATGATCACCGTCCTCAATAAGTGGGACCTCGAGGGACAATATCGGATCGCCGGACCGGCCCTGGCGGTATCAGCCAAGACCGGGGAGGGGATGGAACGATTGGTCGAACAGATCGATCGGGCGCTTTTCTCCGATCAACGGGTGGTCGAGATGTTCTTTCGCTTCGATCAAGCCGGCGCCATGAGTCGTCTGCTTGAGGAGGCCGAGATCAAAGATCAGACCCATGAAGCGACCGGCACCCGCTTGCGCCTTATGACTGATGCCATTCAACGGGAAAAATATCAGGAGTATATCGTTGAAAACGATCACCCGGCCCTTTGAGAGTGAAATAGTCATCCAAAAGAGCCGCTTTCTGGCCTTCTTGGAGCCGATGACGACGCTGGCCGAGCTCGAGGAGCGTCAAAAGGAGCTGCGAAAGCTTCACCGCAAGGCCAATCACGTCTGCTATGCCTATCGCTTCGGGCTGAGTCGACCGGAGGGTCATTTCAGCGATGACGGGGAGCCGTCTCAAACGGCCGGTCTGCCGATGTATCAGGTGCTGGAGGGCGAAGACATCACCGATGCGGCTCTTTTTGTCGTACGCTATTTCGGCGGCATCAAGCTCGGCACAGGCGGACTGGTCCGCGCCTATAGCGGGGCGGCCAAAGCTGTGATCGACCGAGCCGATTTCCAGACGATCCTCAAACGAAACAAGCTCGAATTGAACTACGACTACAGCTATCACAATCAGGTCCAAAATCTGTTGGTCGATCAACCCTCGCAGGAGCCGCGGTATCTCGAAGACATCACCTGGCAGGTCTATGTGGCGGATGATCGGCTGATCGATCAGCTGATCGAGCTGAGCAACGGCACGATAAACATCAAACATCTGGGGGAGGTGTTTATAGGTCAGACGAAAAGGGGTACTTTAGAGTTAGGAGGTCACGATGAAAGAATTGATTGAAAAAGCCCTGGAAAAGAAAAAATGGGCCGTCGTCGGGGCGAGCGGCAATGCAGAACGTTTCGGCTATAAGATACTCAAACATTTAGACCGTCTCGGATACGAGGTCTATCCGGTCAATCCCAATTATGACCAGATCTCGACGCATAAATGCTATCCAACGGTCGGAGATATCCCGGGTGGGGTCGATGTCGTCAATGTGGTCGTCAATCCCAAACTCAGTAAAGCCATGCTCGAGGAGGGAGACTTCTCAGAGCTGAGCGCACTGTGGTTCCAACCCGGCAGCTTCAATGATGAAACGATCGAACTGGCCAAACAGAAAAACCCCAATGTCATCCACGGACACTGTGTCCTGGTCGAAGCCCCACCGAACTACTAAGCCTAACGGACCAACAATAACACAAAAAGGCAAGACAAATCGTCTTGTCTTTTTTCATGCCGGGTGTATAATAAAGAAAACGAGCGAGTACTCACTCTAAAGGAGGGAACTATGTCTGATACCTTGGTACGCGCCGGCGTATCACTCCACGGTGTCCTGCGAGACATCGAGGATCTGTGTCACTTGGATGAACCGGCCCGGCAGGCGATCGGCCAGAAAAAGCTGATCGTGCGCTTTGATGTCCCGGGTCTGACGCCGCTGAACCTGCGGTTCTTTAAAGGGCGATGTCATGCCTTTAGCGGCAGCCAGGGACACCGCGATATCCACCTGCGCTTTGTCTCACCCCAACACTTTCTTGACATGATGGATGGTACAAAAAACCCGATACCGGTTCGCGGTCTCTCTAAGCTTAGTTTTATGACCAAGGAGTTTTCGGTCTTGGCTGACCGCTTGAGTCATTATCTGCGTTATGATCCGGCCTTGGCAGCCGATGAAGGCTATCGCTCCAACAGCACGATCCTGAGCGCCTATGCCGCCTTCTACGGCTTGGCCCAGGTGGCCAATCTGTCCGAGCTCGGTCAGGTGATCAGTCGCCAGATCGAAGACGGTGATGTCGATATCGAGGTCAAGGGCGGACCGTGTCTGCATATGCAGTTTCGAAAAGGCCACTGCACGACCAGAAAGGGTCTGTCGGCCAAGCCCAAGGCTCGGATGATCTTTAAGGATATCGACCTGGCCGGCCAGATCCTGATGGGTGAGCGAGACAGCTTCGCAGCCATCGGTGGTGGTGAACTGGCAATCTGGGGCCGGGTGCCGATGATCGATCAGATCAATAAGCTGCTGGGCCTGCTGCCGGCGTATCTGAGTTAGGAGTTAGCATGAAGACATATACATATCCCAAATCACAGGCCATGTTTGAACGGGCCGCGGCGGTCATTCCGGGCGGGATCTATGGTCATCTGGGCCCAAGCAATGGCTGTTTCATCCCGACCAGCGCCTATCCGTTTTTTGCCGAACGGGCCGAGGGCGCCTATCTCTACGATATCGATGGAAATCGTTTCATCGACTATATGTGTGCCTATGGCCCCAATGTCTTAGGCTATCATCACCCGGAGGTCGATCAGGCAGCTCAGGCTCAGCGCGAGCTGGCCGATTGTACGACGCTGCCGACACCGCTGATGGTCGAGCTGGCGGAGCTGTTGGTCGATACGGTGACGAGTGCCGATTGGGCCTTCTTTGCAAAAAACGGCGGTGATGTGACGAGCCTGGCCATTATGAGTGCCCGGGCTGCCACCGGTAGAAAGAAGATCATCAAGTTCAAGGGCGGCTATCACGGTGTTGCCCCGTGGACGCAAAGCTATGGCAATCCCGGGGTTCTGTTAGAGGAAGTCGATGAGGTGATCACCCTTGCCTTTAACGACTTGGAGGCATTGGAACAGACGATCAAACAGTACCCCGGCCAGATCGCGGGTGTTATCGCGACGCCGTATCATCATCCGGCGCTGGCGGACAATGCCTTGCCGGTCGAGGGCTTTTGGGCGGGGGTGCGATCGCTATGCACCCAAGAAGACATCGTGCTGATCATCGATGATGTCCGGTGCGGTTTTCGACTGAGCCTTCAGGGAAGCGATGCCTACTACGGCTTTGAGGCCGACCTGATCTGCTTTTGTAAGGCCTTGGCCAATGGCTACAATATATCGGCCCTGTGTGGTAAGCAGCATCTAAAGGGGGCCGTCAGCTCCGTCTTCTATACCGGCAGCTACTGGCTATCGGCCGTACCGATGGCAGCCGCCATCAAAACGATCGAGATCCTAAAGAAGATCGATGGGCCAAAGCTGATGCGAGAGCGCGGACTGCAATTGATCGACGGTCTGCAACAAGCCGCCGAAGCGGCGGGCTTCCACCTGCATGTCACGGGGGAGCCGGCGATGTGGAATATGCGCTTGAGTGATGATGAGTCGGGCATCCTCCATCAAAAATGGGTGGCCGAATGTGTCCGCCGGGGGGTCTTTTTCACCAACCACCACAATCTGTTCATCAATACCGCCATCACACCCGAGGACGTCGATCACACGATCGAGGTGGCCCGGGAGGCGTTTGCCGTCTTACAGGCGGAAAGGAGATAGTATGCCGCTGAGTTTAGACCAAGCGATCGCGCTGGAGAAGAAGGCCAATGAGCTCAGACACCTGATCGTCGATACGACCGTCTGGGCCGGCAGCGGTCATCTGGGAGGCTCTCTCAGTATGATCGATGCGGCCGTCCTGTTGTATTATCACTTCATGAAGATCGATCGGACGAATACTGATTGGCCGGAGCGGGATCGGTTTATCCTGTCCAAGGGCCACGCCGGTATCGGCTATGCCGCGCTCTTGTCGGATCTGGGGTTTCTACCTAAGGAGGATCTCAAGCAGTTCAATCTGACCGGCTCTTATCTTGGCATCCATCTCGATGGCAATAAGGTCCCGGGGGTCGATGCCTCGACCGGTTCACTAGGTCACGGCCTATCGATCGCGCTGGGGATGGCCCTGGCCGGATCTCAGCAGCAAAAGACCTATCGGACCTACTGTATCCTGGGCGATGGTGAGTGCAATGAGGGCAGTGTCTGGGAGGCCGCCATGGCGATCTCACAGTTTCAGGCCAATCGACTCCTCACCCTGGTCGATCGAAACTTTGCCATGATTGATGGCCCGACCGAGGATGTCATGGGGCTGGAGCCGTTTGCCGACAAGTGGCGGGCCTTCGGCCTGTATACCGAGGAGGTCGATGGCCATGATTTCTTTGCCATGGCCGAAGCGATCGAGCGGGCTCATGACAGAGAGCAACCGAGTTGCCTGATCCTAAACACGATCAAGGGGGCCGGGGTCGATTTCGCCTCGGGCGACTACCGCTGGCACTACGGCGCGATCGACGAATCGCTGGCCAACGAGGCTCATCACTCGCTCGATGTCTACCATCAGCAGCGCTTGAGCGCCATGAAAGGAGCCTAAGATGGGTTTGACCTATACCAGTCTTGATACCACCAAACTATCCACCGCCGAGGTCTATGCCAAGGCGCTGTGTGAACTGGCCAAGGACGATGAACGGATCGTGGTCCTGACGTCGGATCTGGCCAAATCGACCAAGATCGGCGTGTTCGAGGAGGCCTATCCCGATCGATTCTATAATGTCGGCATCGCCGAGCAAAACATGTTCGGGATCGCTTCGGGGATGGCCAAATGCGGCCTGATTCCGTTTACCTCCTGCTTTGCCATCTTCAATGCCTGTCGGGCGCTCGATCAGGTCCATACCGATATCTGCTATCAAAACCTCAATGTCAAGATGATCGGCTCACATGCCGGGACCTCGTTTGGTCAAGCCGGTACGACCCATCATGCGACCGAGGATATCGCGATCCTGCGCTCGATCGCCAACCTCAGCGTCTTGGTGCCGGCCGATGGTATGGCGACCGCTGCTTGTGTGGCGGCGGCCATCGAGCACCAGGGGCCGGTCTATATCCGGATCAACCGCGGCTTCGATCAGATCGTGTACCGCGAGCCGATCAGCGATTTTGCCATCGGCAAGGCGATCACCCTCCACGAGGGCAGCGATCTGACGATCATTGCCTGTGGCTCGGCCGTCTTTAGTGCCCTTCAGGCGGCTCGTGAGCTCGACCATGTCGATGGGCTCAAGGTCCGAGTGCTCGATATGACGACCATCAAACCGCTCGATGAGGCGGCTATCAAACAAGCCCTCAAGGAGACCCGGCGGATCATCACCGCCGAGGATCATACCATCATCGGCGGCTTAGGCGGAGCAGTGGCCGAGGTCATTGCCGGCAGCGGGATGGGCTGTGCCTTTCGCCGACTCGGATTGCCCGATGCCTTTTCCCAGATCGGTTACCACGAGGATCTGATGAGTCATCACGAGATCGATGTGGCCGGCATCATGAAAAATGCCCGAGAAATGATGCAGGTCGATTTTGAGGAGGATGATGACTGGACAGATGAGGTGTGATATGAAACCGGATGATTTTTATACCGCCCGACTGTTTCTCGATGCTGTCTTGCCGCTGTTTAAGGAGCTGGCCATGTCTGAGAAAAAGGCCCTGTTCGATAAGCAATCCGGCGTCATCCAGGTGAGTGTCAAGACCACCCGGGGCATCTGGGGGACGCATTTTGTCCTGACGGAGGGCGAGATGACGACGGTGCTTGGGACCCATGAAGAGCCCGATGTCGAGCTGCATTTTCCGACCGTCTCCAAGTTCAATGGTTTCTTCAAGGGGACCTCGAAGCGCTTGCCGAAGATCACCGGCTTTCGCCGGCCGAGGCTCCTGATCGCCACCTTTATCACGCTCCTTCGGATGGCTTCGCTCCTGGGAGCCAAGGAGGCCCCCAAGGAGGAAGCCGAGCAAAGGCAGCTCGTCAAAATGCTCTTCTATCTCCTGAGCTCGGGCATCTCAACGCTCAATAAAGCCGATCATCCCGAGGTGAAGGCCTGGACCAAGCCGAGTCCCGATCGGGTGTATGCCTGGCTGGTCGAAAGTGATGACGAGCTGGCGGCCCATATCCGGATCAAAGCCGGTAAGAGCCGATCAGCTCGGGGCCGTTATCAGCGGTCGCAACCATTTTTGACCATGCGATTTGCCGATCCGGCCAGTGCTTTGGGTATCTTACTACAGACGGAGGATCTGCTGGCGATGACCATGGACGAAAAGCTCGTCATGGAGGGAGCTCCCGAATACGGGGCCAAGCTGGGCGATCTCATGATGCTCGTAGGCAGCTATATTCAAGAATAAGGAAGGACCATGCAACAGTTCCATAAAGACACGTTTTCCAAGATCACCGACAGCAAACGCGATCGGATCATCACCACAGCCATCAAGCAGTTTGCTGAGCAGGGCTATACGGCGACCAATATCAATCATATCGCCAAGCAGGCCGGGATCAGCATCGGCAGCTTGTATTCCTATTTCAATTCCAAAGAGGACCTGTTCTTGGCCATGGTCGAGATCGGGGTACAGCTGTTAAACGATGCGGTGGCAGAGCTGGAGGCGTTCGAGGGCAGCTTTTCAGACACCCTTGAGCGGCTGTTGGAGCTGACCGTTCGCTATACCAAAGAACATCCCGACCTGACCAAGCTCTATCTAAACCTGAGCACCGAGGAGTTGGCGCCGCTGTCGGAGCGGCTGACGGAGCGGATCGAGATCTCGTTTCACGGCTTCTATGAGACCATTTTGAAACGGGCGCAAGACAAAGGCGAGATCCCACCGGAAACGGATATCGCTCAGGCGGCTTATTTTATCGACAATCAGGTGATGATGCTCCAGTTTTCACTCAGTACCCGCTACTATGCTCAGCGGCTGAAAAAATACCTGGGAGAGATCGATCAATCGGTGCTCCTGGCCAATCTCAAACAAAGCATCCTAAGGAGTTTTGATGGATAATGCAAGCTTAAAGCAACAAAAAGACCGCTTAGAGCGGATGTTTGCCAGCGGCAAGACCAAGCACTGGGACTATCGCATCCGACAGCTCAGGGCGCTGAAAAAAAGCCTGATCGAGCATAAACCCGACATCTACGCCGCCCTTCAAACTGACCTGAATAAGTCGGTCTTTGAGGCTTCAATGGCCGAGCTTGGCTTGGTGCTGGGTGAGATCCACTTAGCTGAAAAAAAGCTACGCTCCTGGATGAAGCCGCGGCGAGTCAAAAAATCACTGCCTCAGTTTCCCGGGAAGGCTCGGCAGTATCCCGAGCCCTATGGGGTGGTGCTGATCATGTCACCCTGGAACTATCCCCTGCTGCTCTCGCTCAGTCCCTTGATCGGAGCGATCGCCGCCGGCAATTGTGTCGTGCTAAAGCCCTCGGTCGATAGCCCCCGCACCTCACGGGTGATGAAGCAGATCCTAACAGAGGCGCTGCCTGATACGGTCTTGGTGGTCGAGGGAGGGCGTGAGGAGAATAAGCAGCTGCTGGAGCTGTCATTCGACTATATCTTCTTTACCGGCTCGACCAATGTCGGAAAAGTCGTCATGCGAAGTGCGGCCGATCATCTGACGCCTCTCACGCTGGAGCTGGGCGGAAAATCCCCGGCCATCGTCGATCGGTCGGCGGATCCTGCCATGACTGCCAAACGGATCCTGTTCGGCAAACTGATGAACGGCGGTCAGACCTGTGTCGCCCCGGACTATCTCTGGGTACATGAGTCGATCAAGGACGAGCTGGTGAGCCGGCTCATCAGCCAGGCAAAGACGATGCTCTCAGGGGATATCGCCCGCGACTATGTCCGAGTGATCAATCAAAAGCACCGCGACAGACTGACGGACTATCTGAAACATCAAACGATCCTGTGGCAGGCCGATATCCCGACCGAGGCGGGCCATTTTCCGCTGACGCTGGTCGATCAGCCCGACTGGGACAGCCGGTTGATGCAAGAGGAAATCTTTGGTCCGATCCTGCCGATTATCACCTTCGACTCGATCGATCAGGTGATCGACAAGCAAAAGTCGCTGCCTAAGCCGCTGGCCCTCTACCTGTTCACTCAAGACAAGTCGGTGGAGAAGGAGGTGTTGGAGCAGATCAGTTTTGGCGGCGGCTGCATCAATGACAGCCTGATGCAGCTGAGCTCAGCCCACCTGCCGTTTGGCGGCGTTGGCGAGAGCGGCCTGGGACAATACCACGGCCCGGCCAGCTTCGATACCTTTTCGCATTTCAAGAGTGTGCTGCATAAGCGAAGGTGGGGCGATATCCCGTTTAAATATCTGCCCTATCGGTCGCCCGATCAGGAGCTGTGGCATAGGATACTTCGATAGAATATAGATGGAACCTAACAGAAAACCTGTTATCAATGAACAAACTCCGGCGATCGATCGCCGGAGTTTGGTTGTTGGTCTTCTTTCGTCTTCTATTCGTCTACGTTGGAGTCATTTCGTTGGGGTCGTTCAAAGACGACATCCTTTTTCATCAGTTCTTCCCGGCTCATCATGACGGTCTTTTCGGCCTCGTCTATGACCGGCTCGGGCTGTTGACGGCGGGGCAGATATTCCTCCTCGAACCAGTTGCGCGATTGACGCCTGGTCGGCTGGATGGTCTGGGAGTGCTCGTAGTCATCCTCCTCATAGACCTCTTCAATGATCTCGTCCGGCTCGTCCTCGATCGGCGGCGGGGGGATCATCTCAGCTTGATCGTCGTCTTCGACTGCCAGGACCGGAAGCTCTTCGATCCGCGGTTGTTCGGGCGCGGTGATCGGTGGGGGATCGAGTGGCAGCTCGTCTGATTCGACCTCGAGGACGGGTTGATCTCCCGGCTCATCATCGACGATCAGCACCGGCAGCTCTTCCGTCTGGCTGAGCTCCTTTTGCGGGATGATGATCTCATCGAGCTCTGTGCTTGAGATGGCGACGGTCGGTGAATCGTCTTCATAGACCGAGGGCTCCGGCGGCGTGCGGGCGACCAGCTCATCCAGCGAGCCGTGCTCGGCCTCATAGCGGACCTTACCGGAATAGATCTGATTGTCGAAGTCGGCAAAGGTGGCCTCGAAGTCATTGACATCCATGCTGTTGGCTTTGAATAAAAACTGGCGGATCGAGCGGTCGCTGTCGAGATAGCGGACGCTGAGGTGATAGTCGTTTTTCTTGATCAAACGATTCCACAGGCCCAGGACAAAGCGAACCACGGCATTCCAGTCGGCGACGGAGCGCTTATAGTCGAAGGATACGATCCGGTGGAACGGGATCACGACCGCCTCGTCCAACCCATCGGTCCGGCGAAGCTCTCTTAGGATCGATGTGACATGACTGTTACTGACGACCAAGTTGTCGTGGTCGAGAAACAGGGTATTGCGTTTTCTGGCAAATGGCATCGAAGGATCGGATATGTTTTTTAAACCGTTCCAGATATAGCGGTCCTTGCTGCCAACTAAACGAGCCAGACTTTTGCCGGTGATGATGATATAGATATAATAGGCAAACATGGCCAAGCCCATAAAGAATACGAGATAAATCAGGTAGACTCCCATTAAAGACCTCCTTATGTCTACAGACGATTATATCATACCCAAACCGGTTGTAAATCTGATTTTATGAGCCGTCAAACCGGCCATATGGTATACTCGTTTTGGAGGAACATATGTTAGCATTCATTCACGGACAAGTCAGCGAGATCACTGAGGAATTCATCGTTTTGGAGGTGGCTGACATCGGATATAAGATCTTTATGGGTCTGAGCGACCTGGGCAGTCTTGAGATCGGTCAACGCATCAAGGTCCACACCGAGATGGTGGTGCGAGAAGACGATATCTCGTTATTCGGCTTTTTAAAGGTGCTCGATCGGACGCTGTTCAATCGGCTGCGCTCGGTCTCAGGCATCGGTACCCGCACGGCCAGTGCCATCCTGGGCCTGATCGATGGGCGAGAGTTGATCCAGGTGGTGATCGATGAGAACAGCGCCTTTTTGACCCAGGTGCCGGGCATCGGTAAGAAAACGGCCGCCCGGCTGATCGTGGAGCTCAGAGACCGCTTCATCAAAGAATACGGTGAGCAGTATCAAGCCGGCCTCAGCCCCACCACACCGACCGATCCCAAGTTCAACGAGATCCGCTCCGCCCTGTCGAATATGGGCTACAATCGGCGCGAGATCGATGAGATCCTCCAGCAGATCGATCCGGAGCTGGCACTGGAGGATATGTTGAAACAAGCATTCCGACTGATGGCGAGGTAAGCATGACCAAATCCATTTTGACTCCAACCACAACGCCCCATGATGCCAAGGAAAAATCACTTCGGCCGACGAGCTTTGACGACTATATCGGCCAAGAGAAAAACCTCGAAAAGCTGAAGGTGTTCATCGAGGCGACCAAAATCAGAGATGATCATCTCGATCACGTGCTATTGTATGGTCCGCCGGGCCTCGGAAAGACCACCCTGGCTCAGATCATTGCCTATGAGATGGGCGTCAATATCAAGATCACCTCGGGACCGGCCATCGAGCGGACCGGCGATCTGGCCGCCATCTTGTCCTCGTTAAAAGAACGCGATGTCCTATTCATCGATGAGATCCACCGGCTCAACCGAACGGTCGAGGAAGTACTCTATCCGGCCATGGAGGACTATGCCCTCGATATCATGATCGGTAAAGGACCCTCAGCCCGCAGCGTCCGATTGGATCTGCCTCATTTTACGCTGATCGGCGCCACCACGCGAGCGGGGGAT
>DUPT01000027.1 GCA_012838225.1 Tissierellia bacterium | reverse complement strand
TATATATAAGCAAAATACGTGCCAAGATTATTAGGCGATGATTTAAGTCATAAATGTAGCTATTGATATCATTTGACGGGATTGTTATAATAGACTCACCCCCGAAGAATTGACATATCTGTCAATCGATTTGTCACAGCTGTCCAAAGGAGGCTCAAATTGATCCATATATCCGACCACAAGGCACAAATAGCCGATGTTATCTCGACGGTATCAAAGATCATCAATATGGAGATCGCTGTCTTTGATGAGTTTGCTCAGATCATCTGCACCACACCGACCTACCGAAAAATCAAAGGGACCTCGGTCCATATGCCCTCGATCAAAGAGGTGTTTGAAAAGGGCAATGTCGTCGTTACCACGCCCGGCCAGATGGAATCTTGCATCGGCTGCCGATTTGTGGAAAACTGTCCATCCAATATCGAGATCCTGGCCAGCGTAACGGTCGATGCGGTCGATCCATGTGTCGTCAGTATTACTTCCTTTGATAAGGACGACCAAACGATCATCAAAAACATCAAGTACTATATCGAATCCCTTGAACTGGTGGTCCAACTGATCGGAAAGCAGCTACATAATCTGGTCATAGCCAAAGAAAATGAGATCATCCGATTGGCTCACCTCAGTCAATCCAGTGAAGAAAGCCTGATCACCGACCAAGAGGGCCGGGTGATCTATAACAGCTTGCATGTGGAGAACTGTTATCAAGCCGGCTCCAATCATCTCGACTACTGGGTCGATCCGGCCATCCACGATCTGATCATCCGCTCCACCACTTCGCTCACCGTTGAGGCGGAAGTCCTAGGCGAGAAGCGGATCCTGTCCTCCAAGCCGATCAAACAAAACCAGAAAATTGTCGGCTATCAGGTCGATATTCAGACCACCGAACGGGATATCACCGTTCACACCAACCCCTTTCATAATTTTATTTCTGTGTCAAATTGTATGAACGACCTAAAAGAAATGATCACTCGAATTGCGCCCTCGGCCTCATCGGTCGTGATCTACGGCGAGACCGGGACCGGTAAAGAACTGGTCGCCAGAAGCATTCATGATATGTCGCAACGAAAGAATGAAAAGTTTGTCGCCGTCAACTGCGCCAATTTCCCCGAGCATCTATTTGAAAGCGAAATGTTCGGTTATGAAGAAGGTGCTTTTACCGGAGCCAAAAAAGGCGGCAAACTGGGTGTATTCGAATTAGCGGACGGCGGCACAGTGTTTCTGGACGAGATCAGCGAACTGCCCTTGCTTCAACAAACAAAACTGCTTCGCTTCCTTCAAGAACGAACCATCACCCGGGTGGGTGGAGTAACCAGCTATCCGGTGGATGTCCGGATCATCTGCTCGACCAATAAAGACCTGTTAAGCGAGGTCCAGGCCGGCAATTTCCGAAAGGACCTCTACTACCGGATCAATGTCATAAAACTAACCGTACCCTCGCTTCGCCAAAGAAGAGACGATATCCCCTATCTGGTCGATCATTTCATCAATCTGTATAAGCCGAATATCAACAACCGGATCAGTGGTATCACACCGGAGTGCACCGACGTACTCCAAAACTACGACTGGCCGGGAAATGTCCGGGAGTTGGAAAACTGCATCGAGTACGCCATCAATCTGGAGCACGGTCCAAAGATCACACCCAAAGCTCTCCCGATGGAGATCTATCAGCATAAAGCGCCCCAAGCCCACTCCATCATCCAGGAGAATGAAGCCATCATTATCCGACAATCACTCGACACCTTCGGCTGGGACACTCAGGGCAAACAGCAGACAGCTGATCATCTGAATATATCGCTAAGAACACTCTACCGAAAAATCCGGCAGTTCAATTTAAGCGATCATCACTCACTAAACTGACGCCTTAACACTTTATGTCGTTGATAAAGCAAGAGCCATCTGACGATTCAGATGGCTCTTGCTAATAGTGACCCTTATTACGGTTCAATCGACATAGATCGACCGGGTATCAAAATGGTCCAAACGATCTCAGCTCCTCCCATAAGGCCGGTCGTTTGGGGTATTTGGTTCGCCAGTAGCTGATCAGTTCAGCTACCGCTTCATCCCCTCCGGGATATTCCCGGAGATGGTGGAGCCCAGCTGCAACTCGGCGATAGTTTTTTCGATTGGTTGGATGCTCCGGCATCGACTTGAGACTCTTTGTCAAATAATCGAGCAACTCCTCGGGGTATAGCGGCTTCAAGATGGATTCATACCGACTTAATAGCCATCCGCTCCCGTCGAGGACGGCTTCTAGCAGCTCAGCGTTCATCGCTTCCTCTTCATAGATATTAAGCCGATTCGTGTCCTCGGGCCACTGATCAATCAGCTTTTGTCTCACCTTTAGCCACTTATCGGGCGGGTATAGCTGCCTCAGCTCCCGCCATGGTCCAAGCTCATTGGTGGTGTAGCTTTTGACCATTTCATACAGTTCGCTTCGGTAGTCTATCTCCCGGCCGGCTGCTTGATAGGTTTTTACGATCTCTCGCTGGAACATGATCTTTTGGTCATGCCGGCCACGGGCTCGACCTTCCTTTAACAGCTCGATCGCTGAAGACAGCCGATCGAGTCTCGCCAGGTATCGAGCCAGATACACCCGCACTTCGGGGATATGCTGATAGCTGATCAGGAAGCCTTCGATCTCCTTGGACTCACGATCGTCCTCCTCCATCAGCTCAGCCACCCGGATCGGCCAGTATCCCCCACTCATTAGCGGACCTGATGATTCCACTTGAAGCGGCAGACACTGCTGCGCCAATTGAAGTCTGCGATCCAGACATTCCGTTGAATCGAAGGTGTCAAACAAAAAATCAGCTGCTATACCTTGGCCTTCATCCAGGACGATATCCTCCAAACGATCGAACAATAACGATCGCTTCTTGTCGTCGGCCTTATCATAGAGTGCCTGCCAGGCATCGAGAAGATGTTCCTCGACATCAAAATAATTCCCCTGTTCATAAGCGGCCTTCATCAGCGCCCGGTAGATATTCGCCGTCCAGCAAAGAGGCAGCTCAAACTCCCCACGGTCAAGGACAAGCCCGATATCGTAGCTTAAAAAGTCCGCCAGATCGCTTTTTGTCCGGTAGAAGTCCTCGCTATCGTCATCATCGTAGTCCGAATAAAAGTCATAGTCATAGAACGCGTAGTACTGAGTGATCCGTCGGATCAACTGATCGGCTTTGGCCTGATAAAACTTTAGCGTCGCCTGATCGATGCCGGGCCGCACCTGGAGCTTCCAATAGCGTAGCAGCTCCTGATTGTTTGATAGCCGTTCCAACAGATATTGATGGATAAATTCCGGCGGCGTCTCCTTGATCAACTGCTCGATCTCGATCAGCTTTTGCTCGTCCGACTCCGCCTTTTTTGTGGCCCGGGCCAAGCGTTCTTCACTGTTTTCCCAAAAATAACCAAGGGCCGCCATATGCTTGCAGTGATAACCATCCGAGGCGTGAGGACAGCTGCAATCAAAACGAAAGTAGGGCACCGATACATCCAGGCTGACGTGATAGTCTCTTGTGCCCTCGATCGTAGCTTCGATAACATCGTCATCGACCGTATACTCGATGATATGCCCATCCTCATAGTATTGCCAGCCGCGCTCTAGGATGATCTCATCAAACCATCTTGTCCAGTCCATCGTCTGCTTTCTTCTTTCTCTAATCAAGACCCAGCTCCTGCTTCTCCGGCTCCGACAGTTGTCTTTGGCCTAGGAAGTCGGCCTGTTGCTCCAGCATTTTCTCATAGTCCTCAAAGTGAAACCTAAGCGATTGCGGAAAGGTCCGAAGCGAATCCGGTCGATCGCTCGAGCCCATGGTCGAGTGGAAGGACTGATCCATCACCAACTCACCGTCTTGCTGGAAGAAGGCCTTGGCCTGATACGTGCTGGTCGTCAGCGGCAGGCTAAACTTACGCAGCAATTCCCCACTGGAGAATCGGATCAGGTAGGCGGTGGGCTTATCCAGACCGTTTCGAATGATCAGCAGCTGATCGCTCGGCTCATGATAGATCTGGCGATCGGCTGAGCTGATCGCCGTCTGATCGAGATCGGCCGGCAGATCGTGATAGCGGATATCTTCCCCCTCACTCTGATAGGCCGACCGGTTATAGATCCCCCGCACCAGCGACTCATCCAGCCACAGGATCTGCCCCGGCACATCCTGAACGAAGGTCTGATTCGTGAGATCAAGTACTTGGGCATTGCCCTCGAAATAGTTCAGTCCCAGTCTTTCACCCGTTTGAGACATGATCAGTCCCCGAACCAGTCCGCGCGGGATCACCTCCCACTGAAGCTCACCGTTTATACTATAGGCCGCCACTTTTCCGGGTGAGGCCAGGATCAGATCATTTGACTCGGGATGAAAGAGTAGACGGACATCCTCGGGATTGACCAAGTAGTCCAGCTCGATCGCCATCACCTCACCTGTCGTCAGGTCGATCAGCTGCAGGCTGTCGAGCCGCTGATCATTTTCGATCACATATTCGTGATAGGCGATATACCTCCCGTCCTCACTCAAGGCGAAATCATAGCTGTCAAAGACATAGACCCCGGGATAGTTCAGGATGTCTTTCGGGATCTCCTGCTTCAGTCCCTTGGCCTTATTGTCCCACAGCCCAAAGTGCTGACTGTCAAACATCAGCGACAGGCTGCCTAGGGGACTGGTCGAGATCACCTGAGAAGCGATCGGCTCCTCCGGGCTCCGACTCGCCACATCGAGGACAAAGATCTCCTTTGAGGCCTGGGCATTGCCATAGACCCGGTCCCCTTCGGGCGAAAAGATCATTTCTCTCACCTGTGCCCCGGGGAGACTGACTCCGCTATCGATCACCGCTCCGTCACGCCAGAGTGCGACCTTATCGGTATCAAGCGTCAGCGCCAGAGTATTTGTCGCCGGGTGATAGACCAGATCGCGGATCAAGCCCTCCGAGTAGTGCATCTCACTCAGCAGTTCACCCGTCGTAGTGTCTCGTTCTTCAACGATCGAATTATCGACCAGGAACAAAATCGTGCCGTCATGGTTTTCTTCTAACAGCAGCTCTTGCCCGAAATAGACATTATTGATCTCAAACTCTACTCGGCCATCGGCGCGGTCGATCTTATAGACCGTTCCGCCCCGTCTCAGATAGAGTGAGGCGTTGTCGCGAGAGAACTGAACGCCGGAGAAGCGGTGGATCTCCTCGGGATCAGCCTCCGGCAGTGGCAGATTTTTCCCCCACTCACCCGTGGCAAAGCTGTAGCGTCTCAGCTGATCACCGGCCGAAGGGTTGGCCAGCTCCAGAAATTCCTGTGCCTTGGGATCATATTTTAGATCGATGGTCCGAGGGTCTATTTCGACCGACTCCACCGTCTCGCCAAGATCAGTGGAGCGATAGAGCATAAACCGCTCATCGGCGACTGCCAGCAAAAACTCCTCCGGTCCATAGAAACGGGCCATCATCGGATTGCCCGGATGCTCCATCTGCCGAACCAATTCCTTCGTGCTCACATCCCATAAAAAGACCTGATCATCAAAGCCGGCCGATAAGAGGTATTTGCCATCGGTCGAGAAATTGACCAGCTTCACCTGCTCTTTATGGCCGCTCAGACGAGCGACTAAGGAGCCATTGACGGCATCGAATAGACCAACGCTGTCATTGTCCATCCCGGCAGCTACCAGCGTGCCATCGGGGCTGAGCGCCATATAAGTGAGTGAGTTACCGGTCGATAGCTTTGTCCGGATTGAAGACGACACCGGAAACAAGGCCTCACTCAGGATCCCCTCATGCTGACTCTTAAGTGTACTAAAGCGATCCATCCGATTATCTAAAGAATTCATGGCTTCCTTGGCCACCAGCAGGGCCTTCACCTTGTCCCCCTCATCCAGGAGCTCCTGGGAGCGACCCAGCAGCAGTGTGCTGTTGGTCTGGAGCGCTTCTCTGCGGGCGATGTTTTCTTGCCGATAGGCATTGAACATAAACAGACCGAAGGCCAAGAAAAGCGCAGCAAAGAAGGCCGATATCCTCACGATCTGCTTCTGGCGACGTTCTTTGGCTCGCTGTTTGAGATCGCCATAGGTGCAGCCGAGGATGGCCGCCATGATGCGATAGATCTCGGTCTTTAACAGCTTGAGGGCGGCCTTTTTGTACTGATTCGCCAGGGCCGGATCAGATGCCTGGAGGGCTTCGTAGCCGACAAAGTCGCCCTTGATCTCCTCGGGACGAAGATCGGCCGCCAGAAGCTCACGCGGCTCTGTCCGCTCCTCACCGGCTTCATCGATGATCGTCTTTTGCAGCTCCTTTAGCGGTTGAGAGAAGGCTTCGTGCGGCTCGCCCTCGATCAGGACCGAGATGATCCGATCATCTCCGTGGAGACGGCGAAACAGCTCGACCTCACGGGTACACCACTCAGACAACGGGGTTCGCTTGGAGCTGATGACGATCAGAAAATAGCTCTCCTTAAGTGCTTCTTGGATCGAATCCGACAAATCGGAGGCGGAGAGCTCCTCGCGGTCGCGAAACACCCGGAAGTTCGGGGGCTTGCCCTCGTCGTAGAACTCTTTTGGGACCTTGAAGGTCTCGATCGCCTTATGCAGCTCGGCTGCGATGGTGGCATCCGGTTCGACGTGGCGATAGCTGATAAAGGCGGTATATTTAAAATCACTTCGTTTCATGGTCTTCTCCTGCCAGACTGAGGGCGCTGATCAGATCGTACTCGGGGTGACAGCTGAAGAAGGCCTCGCCCATCAGCTCCGCCCAATCCTCAATCATACAAGGATGCGTCTTTTGGACTTCATCCTTGACATCGCCTCGGCGAAAGCCCATCACATAGTAGCTGTTGACCCAGCGCTTATGCTCAAGCTCACTCAGCTGCTCAAGATAGGGCTTATCCCTGAAATACGCCACCAGCGCATCTCTAAAGTCTTCGCCCTGCTTGGTCGCTACCAGCTGATTGAACTTCGCCTTATCCCGGGCCATCGTCGCTCGGACTTCAGGTAGGCTTTGGCCCAGTCCGGCGGATAGAAGGGCCGCTTTCATAAAGGCATGGGCGGCCGAGAGCCGAGACGATTGTTTCTTGACGGGCGAGAGCTCCGGCCAGGGCTGACCACCGCTGCCCAGGATCGAGGCTACCTCGGCATAGCGCTGATTGAAGTCCCGGGCCGCCTGATCGAGGCTTTCTTGCAGCACGATCTGGCGGGTCATGATCTCACTGAGATCACCGTAGAATATGACATTCTGGCGGCTCTTATGGATCTCCCTCAGATCCAGTCCGGGCTCATTTCGAAAGGCCACCGGGATATCCGGCGGGAAGTATTCCAGCGCCTGAAGGTTTACTAATGGATTGGGATGATTTAGAAACAGGGCGGTATAGTCCCCTTGACGGGCGGTCTCATCGAAGCTGTGGCGGCCGGGCAGGCTGGTGTGTACCTCGAGCTCCAACGCCTGGCTCAGCTGAGGATAGTGATACTGCAGGTCGTCATAAAAGTCGGTCACCGAACTATCGACCAGTGTCAGCTTGATCTTGTCTCGTCCGATGACAAAATCATTGACGCTTCGAAGCAGCAGCTCACGGCTTAAATCATTGGCTCCCAGAACAAACAGGTGGACGGGAGGTAGCTTGTCCAGAAAGTTATCACCGGGTGATAGCTGATCGATCAGCGGCTGAACAAAATGGACGGCCTGACCCTGCCCCAGCAGCCGATCGATCGACAGACCGGCCAGAGAATAGAAGCGAAGATCGAGCAGACGATACTTCTCCTCGGACTGTTTTCTTCGCTCGAGGGCTCGCTCGACATAACGCCGCAGCACCGGCGTCTCGATCTGCAGGTGGATGGTTTGATGCTCCTTGGGATCGATCTCTCGCAGGAGCGATAAAAAGGTCTGATAATTGTCCGCCTCATCATCGCCCATAAACAGGATGTGCTCACTTCGACTGAGCCTCACCTGCTTGGAAAATGCCTCACGCTCCTTGGCAGTGAGCATCCTGACGTCCTCGGTATAGACGGCCGCTCCGAGCTTCTCATAGTCTTGCTTGGCATCATCGGATAGGGCAGACGCACTCACCAGGGTTTTACGAAACCGATTGTCCCGCCCCTTAAGTGACTGCAGAAAGGCCTGACTCTGCTTGCTCGCACCAAAGATCAGGATATGAGAGCCGAAGCTGTTCAGGATGACATTTTTCAGATGGAGCACTCGGTTGGTCAAAGCCGTCAGTACCAAAGCACTCGTCAGGATCGGCGCCAGCCACTTGGCCACCTCATACGTCCAGTGATAATCGGCGGTCACCCCCAGCGGCGGTGAATAGAGAAACATCTTGAACGTGCCATAAAGCACGGCCGATAGCAGCTGCCAATCACGTGAGATGATCGGACGATAATAGACATAGAGTGAATAGAACCCCAACAGAAAGGTCGCGGCCAACAGAACAAAGTAGAGCCGGCGACGATAGTATGGCCATTTTTCTTTCATAGCTTTCCCCATGATCATTCGTGTTTGTCTTGCAATTCTACCCGTTCGCCAAGGCAGCTCAACAAAAAGACGAGGTAGAAGTCTCATTTGGGGTAAGTATAGGCAGACGAATAGAAAGAATATTGTATGAAGAAGACATTGTATATCATTGGCGGTTTTATCAGCCTGGGGCTTGGTGTGATCGGGATCGTTCTCCCAATTCTACCCACCGTCCCGTTTTTTCTTCTCACCTCGTGGCTGTTCTACCGCAGCTCTGAGAAGAACTATCGCTGGCTGATGGAGCATCCTCTGTTTGGACCAAGACTGCGTCAATACGACCGCTACAAAGCCATCCCAAAAGGCACCAAACACTACGGCATCATCGTCCTTTGGCTCTCACTCCTGCTCTCCATCTGGCTGGTGAAAAAGCCGATCGTGGGCCTCATCCTACCCATCATCGGACTCCTCGTGACACGCCATATCCTATCGATCAGGACACTGACAAAGCAAGAGCAGGCCGAGTGGCGTGAGAGTGAGCGTCAGCGGATCAATCCATAACAACGACAAAAGAGCCTTCAGCGCGAAGGCTCATTTTATAGTGCAAAATCAATGCCAATGCCAACGTGATCCTCACCACAGTCATGCGAGGACTCGGCCAATCGCCTGAGCTGTTTACCCATCATATTTCTCACATGATCGGCGCAGCTTCTGGTATTGGAGCGAAGCATAACTTTATCACGATAAAGTTTTTTGTAAAAAAGTTTATCGATATTAATTTTGGTTTCTTTTTAAAATCAGGTTATGTGTCGGGCTTAAGTCCTGAGCATTTGTATTTTACGGTAAATGATCTGTATGACTTCCGTATTTCAGAATAATGTCGTTCGTTGAAAAACCTTCGATCGTTTCGAAGGTTTTTACAGCGTTTCATAGATCCGAAGCCAATTCTGCCAGGCGATCTTATCCTTGATCCGCCCCGGTAATCGGAGAGATTCCTGAAAATCATACGCCAGCTCCGGTCCGGCCAGGACATCGAAGCCGTCTTCTTTTGGTCCGGGAAAATAGCGGTCACAAAAATCAAAGCCAAAGCCGACGTGATCTTCACCGCAGGTGTAGATCAGGTAGTCGAGCTGTCGTTGGAGATGTTCCACCGAAGGAAAAAGTTCGCTCACGAACAGACTGATCGCATTGAGGCCGACGACTCCTCCTCGCTCCGCTACCCGTCTCAGCTGCTCGTCCGTCATATTTCTCACATGATCAGCATAGCTTCTGGCATTGGAATGCGACGCGATTGGGAGGCCTTGAAAGCGCTCCAAGGCTTCATCGGTCGCCGGATCACTTAAGTGAGACAGATCCAGCAGCATATTCTTTCGAGCCATTCGGTCGAGCAGTTCGATCCCCTGATTGGTCAGTCCAAAATGAGGCGCCGCACAACCGCCGGCGTAGCGGTTGGCCCCGTTCCACGTCAGGCCGATCATTCGAACACCGGCCTCATAGAAGACATCGAGATCTGTCATCTCCTCGATCGGTTCAGCCCCTTCGAGTGATAGAAACACCCCGATCTGATCTCTTTGATAGGCCGCCTCCAGCTCTCCGGCCGAGGTGACGATCGCCATATCCTGGGACAGATCGATCTGGCGCCTAAGCTCCTCGATCTGCCTAAGAGCCGAGGCCTTAGGCGTATTCAGTTCCTGTTTATCCAGGTAGACGGCATTCACCACACCGGTGATCCCGCCGGTCTGCAGGTTTGGCAGGACAGCCTCTTCGAGAGCCATGCAATGGCCGCTCTTTGCTTGTCGCACCAAAAAGCCTGAGATGTCAGCGTGTGCATCAATAATCATAATTCCCCTCAGTTAACGTCATTATTATATCATAGGCACTCATCATTAAAGTCTTTAATCAGAAAAAACGGTAGACAGTCCGACCAGTAGTGTATTATACTGATAAAAAATACGTTATAACGCACAAGGAGGTCATATGCTGGACCCGACACCCTGGATCGGTCAAGAAATCCGGCGCATCCGGACAGAACAAAAGCTGACACTCGATGAAGCGGCGACGCTCTCAGGTGTCTCCAAAGCCATGCTGGGCCAGATCGAGCGGGGCGAATCCAATCCAACGATCGCCACCCTGTGGAAGATCGCCAGCGGCCTTCGGGTATCGTTGTCATCACTTTTGTCCTACAGTGAAGACGAATACGAGGTCGTAGCGATCGAGCGTCTGCCCTTTATCAGCTCAGCCGACGATAAGATGAAACTCTATGACGTCTTTCCCTTCAATCCCATCTCGGGCTTTGAATACTTCTATATCACCCTGGAGCCCGGGGCGTCTCACGCCTCTTCGGCTCATGAGAATGCTTCGGGCGAATATATCATCGTGACCGAGGGGCAGTTGACGCTGGTCCTAGATGAAAAAGACTACCGACTCGACGCCCCGGCCGCCATACAATTCAGTCCGCTGAAAAATCACCGCTACGAAAACCGTAGCCAACAGACCACGGTGTTTCAAAACATCGTGCGCTACTAAAGGAGAAACCG
>DUPT01000026.1 GCA_012838225.1 Tissierellia bacterium | reverse complement strand
GTCATCAGTTGTCCCTGTGCCTTGGTGCTCAGCGTCCCGCTAAGCTATTTTGCCGGACTGGGAGCAGCCAGTAGACACGGTCTCGTCATCAAGGGGGGAAACTACCTCGAGGCCCTAGAGCAAGCCAAGACGCTGGTCGTTGATAAAACAGGCACCATCACGGAGGGCGTGTTTCGGGTAACCCAGATCAATCCGGTGACAGGCACGAGCGGTGCCGAGCTGTTAGAAGCGGCCGCTACGGTCGAGGCCGGCTCGAATCACCCGATCGCCAGCAGCATCAAAGAAGCCTATGGTAAAGAACTCACCATCACTCCGGTGACCGACTATCCGGGAGAAGGCGTGGTCAGTGACACCGGCATCGCCGCCGGCAACAACAAACTGATGCGCCGCTTAGGTATCGACTATCAAGAAAACACCGCCATCGGTACCGTCATCTATGTCGCCAAAGACGGCCGTTATCTCGGCAATCTGTTGATCAGTGACAAGCTAAAAGACAATGTAGCGCCCATTATTCAGGCACTCCACCGAGAAGGGATGGAGCGAGTCATCATGCTGACCGGTGATCACCGGGCGGTCGCTCAGGCGGTGGCGATCCAAGCCGGTATCGATGAATACCGAGCCGAGCTGTTGCCGCAGGATAAAGTCACCATCACCGAAGAACTGAAAGCGCAGTACCCGGAGGGCAAGCTGGTCTTTGTCGGCGATGGCACCAATGACGCCCCGGTCCTGGCTCAAGCCGACCTGGGCATTTCGATGGGTGATATCGGCAGTGACGCGGCGCTCGAGGCCTCCGATATGGTCCTGATGCGCGGTCGCTTAGAAGACCTCTTAGCGGGCTTCTCTGTCGCCAAGTTCACCAAAAAGATCGTTTGGCAAAACATCATCTTTAGCATCGGGATCAAGCTGGTCATCCTGGCGCTGGGAGCTGTCGGTATCGCCTCGATGTGGGCGGCCGTATTTGCCGATGTCGGTGTCGCGTTGATCGCGGTACTCAATGCCCTTAGGATTCTTCGGGTCGAACCGCCTCGGGTCTAAGTCTGTGGTAGAATATAACCAAGCCTATACGAAAAAAGTGTAGGCTTTTTGCATCAAAAAAAGAAGGAGGAACTCATGTCCGTTCCGGAAAAGCTGCAAGTATTCTTTCAACAAAACCCCAAACTGGCCCTTGGTTTTTCGGGCGGAGTCGATTCCTCCTATCTGCTCTATGCCGCCAAGGCCTGTGGGGCCGATGTCAAGCCCTACTTTATCAAATCACAATTCCAGCCCAGGTTTGAGCTCGAGGATGCCATCAAGCTGTCACAACAGCTGGGGGTAGAACTGCAGATCATTGAGCTTGACCTGACTGCGCATGAGCAGGTCCTGAATAACCCGGCCGATCGGTGCTATCACTGTAAAAAACTCGTCTTTGAGCAGATCATCCAGCAGGCCAGACAAGATGGCTATCAGGTGTTCATCGATGGCAACAATGCCTCAGATGACGATCGAGATCGTCCCGGGATGAAAGCCGTGAAGGAGTTGGCGGTCCTCTCGCCGCTAAGAGAAGCCGGACTGACAAAGGACGATGTCCGAGAACTCTCCTGGCAGGCCGACCTCTTCACCTGGAATAAGCCGTCCTATGCCTGTCTGGCCACCAGGATCCCGACGGGTACAGCCATTACCCAAGACGGTCTAGAGAAGGTGGAGCAGGCGGAGGACAGACTGTTTGAGCTGGGCTTCTATGACTATCGTATTCGGGTGATGGATACGACCGCCAAGCTGCAACTGCCTCCGGATCAAATGGCCCGAGCGCTGGAGCTGAGAGAAACCATACTCGACGAACTATCACCCTACTTTAATGACGTGGTATTGGACCTGAAAGCCAGGTAGGAATGAACAGACAAGAATTATTAGCCAAGCTAAATGAAATAAAACAAGGCACGCTGGCTCCGGAGGAGCTGGTTCGAACGCTCCAAAAGGAGCCGTTTGAAGACATCGGGATCGCCAAGCTCGATCTCCACCGGGGCATCCGTCAAGGCATCCCCGAGATCATCTATGGCCGAAGTAAGACGGCTGAGCAGATGGATCTGATCGTGGAGCGGATGACGGAAGCCGGGGCGGAGGATATCCTCATCACCGGCCTATCCGAAGCGTCGGCCCGGCTCCTGGGGGAAAGACATCGACTCGAGTATGACTCCCTGGCCCAGGTCGGCGTAGTGAATCCTAAAGCAAACCGGGAGCAAAAGGGACTGATCGTCATCGCCTCCGGTGGCACGAGTGATCAGGCGGTGTGTGAAGAAGCCGCCATAACGGCCGAGGTCCTAGGCAATAGGGTCGTTCGGCTCTATGATGTCGGCGTCGCCGGACTGCATCGACTGTTGGCCTATCACGATACGCTGCTTGAGGCCAGAGTGGTCATTGCCGTCGCCGGGATGGAGGGGGCTCTGGCCAGTGTCATCGGTGGCCTCGTCAGTTGCCCCGTGATCGCCGTACCGACCAGTGTCGGCTATGGCGCTAGCTTTGGCGGACTGGCAGCCCTTCTCGCCATGCTTAACTCATGTGCCAGTGGAACGACGGTCGTCAATATCGACAATGGCTTTGGGGCCGGCTTTGCCGCCAGTCGCATCAATCAGATGGAGGGATTAGAATGAAGACACTATACATTGAATGCAATATGGGAGCAGCCGGTGATATGTTGATGGGGGCACTGCTCGAGCTCCATCCTGATCCGGCGGATTTTATCGATCGACTAAACCGCTTAGGAATCCCCGGGGTTGAGATCAAAGCCGAACAGTCCGCCAAACAAGGCATCGTCGGCACCAATATCCGAGTGATCGTAAATGGTGAGGAAGAACACAGCCGTGACTATCATCACGAACACTCACATGATCATCACCACCCGCATGATCATAGTCATGAGCATGACACCGGCCATCACCTAGAGGCTAGAGTCGATCAGCCAGAATATAGTGAAGAAGTCCAAAGTCCGGCTGACCAAGACACACCGGATGATCACAGTCATGATCATGATACCGGCTATCATTTGGAGCCAAATGTCGATCAGCCCGACTATGAAGATCATCATCATGATCTATCGACGCTTCCCAGTGTGACAAAGATCATCTCGGAGCTTACGCTACCTGATAGCATCAAGCAAGCAGCGATCGGGGTGTATCAGCTGATCGCACAGGCTGAAGCCCGGTCCCATGGTAGAGAAGTGGCTCAGGTTCATTTCCATGAAGTGGGAGCCCTCGATGCCGTGACCGATATCGTGGGAAACAGTCTGCTGATCGATGAGCTTGAGGTCGATCGGATCGTCGTATCGCCGATTCATGTCGGCAGCGGCATGGTCAAGTGTGCCCATGGTATCCTGCCGGTCCCGGCTCCGGCCACCGCTCACATCCTCCAAGGCGTCCCGACCTATGGCGGAGAAATCCGGGGAGAACTATGCACACCGACAGGAGCGGCTATCCTCAAATACTTTGCCGATGACTTCGGTCCGCAACCGATCATGAGAGTGGAGAAGATCGGCCATGGCATGGGCAAAAAAGATTTTGCCGCCGCCAATATGGTCCGGGTCTTCTTGGGAGAGTCGAAAGACGAGCCCGATACGATCACGGAATTATCGTGTAATATCGACGATATGACAGGTGAGGAATTCGGTCATGTCTTTGACCTGTTATTCGAAGCCGGGGCTCTCGACGTCTATCTGACACCGATCCAGATGAAGAAGCATCGGCCGGGGATCATGCTAAGATGTCTTTGCCGAAGCGACCAGGCCGATGACATGGCCAAGCTCATCCTTCGGCACACCTCGACCTTTGGCATTCGTAGAGCTTCTTTTGAGCGCTATACGCTGGACCGTGAGATCATTCGTGAAGAGACAAGCTTCGGTATGATCCGAGTAAAGACGGGAACGGGCTATGGCATCAAAAAAACCAAGCCCGAGTATGATGATCTACAGAGCCTAGCCGACCAACACAATATTTCATTAAGAGAGATGAGGCAAAAGATCGAACAAGAGCTATATCAAACAGAGACTGGCGGAGGGACCAATGAGTAATGTGTATTTTATTCCACTGACAGAGTATGATGAAGCGGTGCTCTCAACCAATCTTCGAGTACTTCTGGAGACTGTCATCGACCAAGAACAGGTCGAATTGTTGGATGAGGTTCCCTTGAAAGTTCACTTCGGTGAGAAAGGGAACACGACCTACATAAAGCCGGCCTGCTATCAAGGGGTCATCAACTACCTGAAAGAACACGATATCAAATCTCGCTTCATCGAGACCAATGTCTTGTATCGCGGTGCCAGAACCACCCGTGAGAGTCACATCGCCCTGGCTAAGGAGCATGGCTTTACTGCGCTTCCGATAACGATTGCCGATGGTCACCACGGAGAAGACGTGCTTCGCGTGCCGATCGATGGTGATGTCTTTGAAGAAGTTCAACTGGGCAAAGCCTATGGCGACTTCGATCAATACATTGTCATAGCACATTTCAAGGGGCATGAACAAGCCGGCTTTGGCGGGGCAATGAAACAGCTGGCCATGGGCTTTGCTGCCCGCCCCGGGAAGATGGCTCAGCACGCCTCGATCTCACCTTCAGTCAATCCAGATAAATGCATCGGATGTGAAACCTGCGTTGCTTCATGCGACTACGGTGCGATCGATATGATCGACGACAAGGCAGTGATCTCGAATGAGCGCTGCGTCGGCTGTGCTGCCTGTATCGCGATTTGTCCGGGGGCAGCGATCCGAAATGACTGGGGAGCCAAAGACTTCCTGACTCGTCTGGCCGAATATGCTTATGGGGCGGGAAAAGATAAGACCAATATCTACTTCAATCTAGCCTTCAATATCACCGAACTGTGTGACTGCGTCGGTGAACCGATGCCGCTGGTGGCAAATAACTTCGGATTGTTCGCCTCGACGGATGCGGTCGCAATTGATCGGGCATGTCTTGATAGGCTCCAGGCGAATGAAGGCGAGAGGATGTTTGATATCGGACGAGAGAGTCTCGATCATGCCGAGAAGCTGGGGCTGGGAGTGCAGGACTATACTCTGATTGAACTATAGAATCACTCAGAACCTAAAGCCGGCTTACTTGTTTGACATAGGAACAGGGGAGGTGTGTGATGAAAACACTGACAGAAGAAAAAAGACTATGCTATCGCTGCCAGGAGGAACATGTAGTAAGGACGGTTGAGGTGCAAGAAACGATCTAATTCAAAGGTGAAGAAGTCACGTTTGATGCCATTTATGACTATTGTCATCTGACCGATTGTCTGTCGGAGATGAATGAGATGATCGATCGAAATGATTTATCGATGAAGGACGCCTATCGAATACAGATGGGCCTATTGACATCGGACGAGATCGAGCAGATGCGGCAGCGATATCAAATCAGCCAGACCGACCTGGCCGCTGTCTTAGGCTGGGAGCAAGATCTGATCACTCGCTTCGAGAGCCATCTGGTTCAGGACAAGGCGCACGATGATTTACTGCGGCGGTTCGATCTGGACCCTCATGGGTCTAAAGAAAAGCGAGATCAGTGTCAAGACCGTGTTTTCTAGGGAACCTACTGCTAAGGTCAAATGCCCCTTCCAAATGAGGAAAGGGCATTTTTCTTTGATTGATTGGTACTATCTAAGCGGATTGATATTCGGATCCACGTTGTCATCGCCCGGGATGCTTCCTTGTTGCTCGGGAAGCTCTTGAGTCGGTCCCTGATGACGGATAAAGGTGTCATGGTGGATCGGTGGGTTATCGATCGGCGGGATGTCCGATTGATCCGGTGATGTCGGAACCCGCTCATACGGTGTTTCATCCGGCGGTGTCTCGAATTCGGCTGTCTGTTTGGGAGATTCATCAAGGATATCGACATCATCGACATCCGGGTCGGCCGGTGGCTTGTTGAAAGCCGGGGGTGTTAGATCTTCTGGTCTTCCTTTAGGCATTTCTCCTCCTACTTGTCCGGGTACATCCTCTCTAAAAGCGGCTCCCACATCCACATTGACGCGTTCTGCGGCTGCTGTCTCAAGCACGGCCTCGGGCTGGAAGCCTAGCAGGCCGGCCAGGAGCACATTGGGGAATTGTTGGATCTGAGTATTGTACTGCGTGACTGAGCTGTTGTAGAAATTTCTTGTCATGGCAATCTCTTGCTCGACCTGGCTCAAGGTGTTCTGCAGCGACATAAAGCTCTCATTGGCTTTTAGATTCGGATAGTTTTCGATCTGGACATTCAATTGGTGGAGCTTTTGAGTCATCTGATTATCGATCTCCATACGCTCTTGAGGGGCCAGTCCCGGTTGGACGGCACGTGAGCGTAGGGCGGTGATTTCCGATAACAGGCCGCGCTCATGCTCCATGTACTGGCGAACGGTCGCAACCAGATTGGGGATGAGGTCATAGCGTTTCTTCAATTGGACATCGACTGCGGCAAAAGCATTCCGTACCCCGTTTTTTCGGGCAATCAATTTGTTATATAGGCCCATCACCCACAGGGCAATGATGGCGATCAGGGCAATGATAATGATGGCATAGGTCATGGTAATCTCCTTTGGTTTCTGGGGTTCTACCTCTATTTACCCCGGCCCTTCGCTTAATAATCCAATAAATCGAGTTGAATGTCGGTCGGCTTTTTGACATCGAAGAATCGACTCATGGCGACCGGGCTTTGGACATACTGATAAGGTCGGGTAAAAATCCACTTGCCATTGGAGAAAAACTCGACAAAATAGTCGATCCCATTGCGGGTCTGGAGTAGCCTGGCCGGGATGTTCATCGCTCGAAGATAGGACGTATAGACCGAAGCGATCGCCTTGGAGTTCCCCGTGCCATCGGCTAAGAGCTGCTCGAGCGTATCATTTCTTGAAACACCGAACTGTTCGAGCTGCTTAAACGCCAGCTCGGCTTTGGCGTGATTGGTCAAATTGGTTGGGATATCCTGGATGGCCTCTTGGACCAGTTCATGATCTTTATTGACCAGTTTACTTGAAGACGTCAACAGACTCTCACCCAAAGTGCGATTGATGACCGAGAGCTTAAGGAGCGTCCGACTGTCTTCTTCTAAATAGTAGTCATCAGCCGTATCCAAGCCCTCCGGCAAAAGGATCGTCACCTGATGAAAGCCTAGACCGAACGGGATCGGGATGGCCTCATCAAAGGCCCCATACGTCACCGGCACCTGATACTCAAAGAGCCGTTTTCCCTTTTGGACGATCACATCCAGGTATTCGACATTCGATTGGATATTGCCTCGAAAGGTGAGCTCTCCGGCAGTCCGGATATTGGAATAGATGGGCGAGGAGATAAAGGTCCGAAACAGACTGTAGTTGCGAAACTCGACATAATGCTCACTCAAAGAGTCGATGCTGTAGGTATTGGATTCGACACTGGCTAGGATATCGTCAAACAATTGGATCAGGTAGGCCTGATCATTGATATTGCTTTCGAGATTGGCGACAAAGTACTGTCCGCTCAGCTCAAAGAAGCCCCATTGGCTGTACCGATAGGTCAGAGGATCATCCGTCGGTCCCAAGGGTCGTTGATACGGTGCCACGATGGCATTAAACAGCGGCAGCTTGAGACTACGCTTGGGTAGAGGATCGAGCAGGGTGATGTTTCGGGCCGGATCAGCCAGATAGTTTATGATGGCATCCTCCAGACCGGTCTCATTAGGCGGCAGTCGATCGAACTGGATGGCAATGGTCTGATCCTGGAGGGTGACCCCATAGCCGACCTCTTGTCTCAGCCAAAAGCTTGGGATGGAGTAGCGCAGACCGGTCCGGATCGAGGGCACCTGCTTTTGAGCGGTCGATTCCGGGCGATAGAAATCGAGCGCTCGACTGGTCCGAATATCGAGCAGCCTCTCTTCACTGTTATACGAGTAGCCCAGATCCATATATTTAATGAACATATCGATCTCGATATAGATCACCTCATCACGCATCGTCGGCATATTGATCCAGCGAAACTCGCGTCCGTTGACCTCATACAGCGGATAGTCCGGGCGAAACTTCAAAAAGATATTATCGCGAAACACCGACAGATGGCGACTGGGCAGCTCATCGATCGGAATCTGCAGCGCGGTGAAAAACTCCTCCATCGGCGCTAAAAATCGCCCATCCTCCGTCTGGATGATAGGCTGCTCCAGCGTCACCGGCTGAGCATTGATCATGAGGCTGATCGTCTCATCTTCGGCGAAGCTAAGGGATAGGGTAAGGCCAAGAAACAACAAAAAAATCAAAAAACGCTTCATATTCTGATTATACCACGCCCGGTAGTTGTGAAAAGTTTTCGGTTATGTGATAAAATAAGTCTAACAATTTTTTCTAATACCACCCATGTTGGAGGATTTATGCGAGAAGACCTCGAGAGTCTGAAAGTAGTTGAACTGCGCGAACTGGCGCAGAGTTTGAACATTCCCAGTATTTCCGGAAAAAGAAAAGCCGAATTGATCGAATATATCCGCAATCACCGGCAGGAGGCACTGCGTCAACAGCGCCACGCCGGAGCCGATGATGTCACCGGTTATTTTGAACAGATCGAAGATAAGGACTATGGCTTCCTGCGCTCGGCCAATTTTGAGTCTGAGCCGACCGATGTCTATGTTTCCCCCGTCCTGATCCGAAAAATGAACCTGACGACCGGCGATGTGGTCCAAGGCAAAGCCAAGCGCAATAACGAGACCGATAAGTTTCGGGCTTTGATCTATGTCAACCTGGTCAATGGTGAAAAACCGGATCAGTCGATCAACCGAGTCCGGTTCGATCAATTGACACCGGTCCATCCCTATGAGAGGCTACGCCTGAGTCACCGGGTCAATGACTATTCGACCCGCCTGATCGACCTGATGGCTCCGGTCGGTCGCGGTCAGCGCGGCCTCATTGTGTCGCCCCCCAAGGCCGGTAAAACCATCCTGCTCCAAAACATCGCCAAGAGTTTGGAGGAGAAGTATCCTGACCTGACGATCATGATGCTCCTGATCGATGAGCGACCGGAAGAGGTCACCGAAATGATCGAAACGATCGATTCCGAGGTGCTCTATTCGACCTTTGATGAAACGGCCGAGAACCACATAAAGATCGCTGAAATGGCACTAAAGCGGGCTCAAGCCCTGGCCTCGATGGGAAAAGACGTCGTCATATTGCTTGATTCCATAACCCGCCTGGCGCGGGCCTATAATATCGTGACGGCCTCAAGCGGCCGGACGCTGAGCGGCGGGATCGATCCCTTAGCCATGTACCCGCCGAAGAAATTCTTCGGCTCGGCCCGTAAGCTTCGCGAAGGCGGCTCGATCACCATTTTGGCCACCGCCCTAGTCGAGACCGGCTCGCGGATGGACGATGTCATCTTCGAAGAGTTCAAAGGCACCGGTAATATGGAGCTTGTCCTGACCCGGGCCCTATCCGAAAAGCGGATCTTCCCGGCGGTCGATATCCTGCGAAGCGGCACCCGGCGCGAAGAAAAACTCCTCAATAACGAGGAGCTCGAATTCATCTGGACGCTTCGGCGCCACCTGGATGAGCGCAATCAGGAATCGATCATCGAAGAGATCCTGAACACCATTCGAAAGACCGCCTCGAACGAAGAATTCCTCATGATCATGAAAAAGCGATTTACCCGCCGATAAAGCGCGGTCCATCGTGTACGAGCCGGATGACCATATGACTCATCTCCTTAGGTGATTCGACCATCCCTCGCTCGACCCACTGGCGCAGCACCCCCATACTGCCGCTGGCGACGAAGGCGAAGAAATACTCCAGTCGCTCGATCTCTTCGGGCGATACCTCGGGGATGATGGTCTGAAAGAACCGGTCATGGCCGGCCTTATAAAGCTTGTCCAGCAACTCATTGCCCTGATGCATCGGCAGGATACTGCCATAGATCAGGGCATTTTTTTTGATATAGCTGAACAGCTCCTCCAGTAGCCTGGTCTGAGCGTCGCGACTGGCTGAGATCAGATCGGTGAACCAGTGCGAGTGGGCCTCGATAAAGCCATCGATCGTATCGGCAAACTCCTGATAGAGCGTCTGCTCAAGCTTATCGTACTGATCATACGGATCGCGGTAGTGCAGGTAGTAGGTCGAGCGGTTGATCTGTGCCATCCGGCACAGCTCGGTCACCGTGATCTTGGTCAGCGGCTTGTCTCTTAGCAGCTCAACCAAGGCTTTATTCAGACTGTCTCTGGTTTTTATGACTCGTAGATCCATCCTAAACTCCTAACTTTTTTGTCATAGTAATCAGTATAAACGATAAGTGTCTATTAAGCAACAGTTGACGCATAATTGTCGTTTGAGAAGCCCAGCCGCCGGGGGTAAAATAGAAACCGGAGGATCCATGCAACGTATCGCGGCTTTTATCGTCGCCCATCGAAAACTTGTCCTGTTGGGCTTTATTATAGCAACCCTCCTGGCCGGGGCCCTGATGCCCTTGGTCGGGATCAACTACAATCTAATGGACTATCTGCCGATCGAAGCCCCCTCAACGGTGGCGATCGAGGAGATGTCCCACGAATACACCGAATCGATCCCCAATGCCAGGGTGGTCGTTAAAGACGTCTCGATCATCGAAGCACTCGAAATCAAGGCCAGGCTGCAGGCGATCGAATCGGTCGAGTCGGTGCTGTGGCTCGATGATGTCCAAGACATCACCATCCCGCTCGATCAGCTCGATCAAAGCTTCGTCTCGGGCTACTATCAAGACGGCAACGCCCTGTTTATGGTGAGTGCTTCGTTGGAGGACACCGTTCAGACACTCGACGAATTGCGAGCGGTCGCCGGTGAAAACGGCGCCGTATCGGGTCAGATCGTGACGCTATCGAGCATCCAGAACTCGACCACCAGTGAGATCTTTACGATCATGGTGATCATGCTGCCGCTGGGGATCATTCTACTGATGGTCACGACCAGAAACTGGCTCGAGCCGTTGCTGCTACTGATCATCATCAGTGTGGCGATCGTACTAAACCTCGGCACCAATGTCTTTTTGGGTGAGATCTCGTTTTTGACCCAGAGCGTGGCGGCGGTGCTGCAGCTGGCGGTATCGCTCGACTATGCCATCTTTTTGCTCCACCGCTTCAATGACAACCGTGAGCTTGGGCTCGATGTCGAAGAAGCCATGCGCCGAGCCATCGCCAAATCGAGTGTCGCCATCGCCTCCTCCGCCATGACGACCTTTCTCGGCTTTTTGGTATTGGTGTTTATGCGCTTTCGCATCGGCGGAGACCTGGGGATCGTTCTGGCTAAGGGGATCTTGTTTTCACTGATCACGGTCATCGGTCTGTTGCCGGTGATCGTGCTCTACCTATACAAGTGGCTCGATAAAGCGGCCCACCGCTCCTTTTTACCGACCTTTAAAGGTCTGGCCGGGCTTATCAGCCGCCATCACCGCTACTTCCTGCTGATCATCCTACTGAGTGTCTTGGCCTTTTTAGGTCAATCACACAATGACTTTACCTATGCCATGGAGGAGTATCCGCCCGACTCGATCGAACAGCGCCATCTCGATGAGGTGAACGAGCTGTTTGGCCCCGAGCGCCAGATGGTGCTCCTTGTGCCTCAGGGCGAGATCAATAAGGAGCTGGCCCTGGCCGATCAGCTAAGAGACATCCCCGGCATCACCGATATCATCAGCTATACCGAGACCGTCGGGGCTCAGATCCCGACGATGATCCCGCCGGCCGATCAGATATCACCCTTTCTGTCGGGCAAGTACTCCCGGTTGATCCTGGTCAATGAGCTCGGGTCGGAGGGCGAGGCTGAATTTGCCGCCGTGGAGGAGATCAAACGGATCACTCAGAACCTCTATCCGGAGTATCATCTGGCGGGGGAGCTGCCATCGACCTATGACATGAGGGTCTTTACCACGCGCGATAATGTCATCGTCAATGGCCTAGCCATCCTGACGATCGGACTGGTGCTGCTGGTGACCTTTCGCTCGATCATGATCCCGCTGCTGCTGCTTTTGACCATTGAGACCAGCATCTGGATAAACCTGGCGATCCCGTATTTTAGCGGAACACAGCTCAGCTATATCGGCTACTTGATCGTCTCGGCCGTTCAGCTGGGAGCGACGGTCGACTACGGCATTCTCTACACCCAGCACTACCTGGATAACCGGCAGAAATTCCCCAAGAAAGAGGCCACCAGACGAAGCATCATCGAGGCCATCCAGCCGCTGATGCCCCCGGCCATCATCTTGACGCTGGCAGGACTCATCCTGTGGCAGATCTCAAGCCTGCAGGTGGTGAGTGAGCTGGGACAGGTGCTTGGGCGAGGAGCGGCCCTTTCACTGCTCAATGTCATCCTGTTTTTGCCGGCACTCTATATATTATTTGATAAATGGGTCGAAAAGACGACCATGAAGGCGGACTTTTTACCGCAGACCGAAGGAGATACCCATGAAAAAACTGCTCAGTTGGCTGATCATCCTCACGCTGATGCTGAGTCCGATCAGCTATGGACAGACCAAACAAACGAATGATTCCCCCAAGCAAGAGGTCGTCTATGCCAAGATCGATCACACCGGGGCGGTCGATAGCCTATCGGTGGTCAATGTCTTTCGCTTAGCTCGAGACGGTGTCGTCACCGACTTTGGCGAGTATGAGTCGACCACCAATCTGACCAATCTCGAGTCGATCGAGGTCAAGGGCGATCGGATCGAAGTCCCGGCCAAGGCCGGTATCTTCTACTACCAGGGCAATCAGCCCGATCGAGCGCTGCCTTGGCTCGTCGATATCGACTATTTTCTTGATGGCAAAGCAGTGTCGGCGGAGGAGCTGGCCGGCAAAACGGGTGAGCTTAGACTGAGGCTTCGTATCAGTAACAACCCGGAGGCCGATCCTATCTTCTTTGAACACTACCTGCTTCAGGTGAGTCTGCAGTTCCCGCAGGACGGCTTTCACGTCCTTGAGGCCAAGGACGCCACCGAGGCCATCAGCGGTGAGGATAAGCTGCTGACCTATACGGTCCTGCCTGATAAGGCGGCCGATATCGAACTGATCGCCAGTGTGCGTGATTTTGCCATGAAGCCGATCATGCTCAACGGTCTGCCCTTTCAGATGGCCCTGGAGCTGCCGGACATGGATGATTCGCTGGGTGATCTGGCGCTTCTTCAAGACGCCATCAAGCAGCTAAATGACGGTGCTCAGGCGCTGGCTGATGGGCTGGCTCTGGCCGGCTCCGGCGGCTCCGAGCTCTACGGCGGGGCGGATAGTCTGGCCGGCGGTGGCTTTCAGATGAGTGATGGCCTCGATCAGTTTAGTGAGGGCCTCTATCAGTACCAATCAGGTCTTGAGGCCTACCGTGATGGGGTGGTGGCTTTTGACGATGGCCTGGGACAACTCGTCGATGGGATCGAACAGCTGTCCGATGGGCTTAACGACTACGCCGCCGGCAGCGATCAAGCGACCGATGGATTGAATCAATACATCGACGGCGTGAATCAGTATGTCGGAGGCGTTAATCAGGCACTGGATATGATCATTCCGCTGATCAATGAGGTCGAGAAGGCCAAGGGCATCCTTGAGCTGATCGATTTTAGTGAGGCCATCGAACAGACCAAGATCGCCTCAAACCGAATCGATCAGGCACTGCGTGAGATCGCAGAAGCTATCGGTGAGATGGATGTCAGTCAGTTTGAGGCGATGAAGGCGAGCAGTGCTCAGCTGCTGGCACTCCTAGAGAGCATCGAGGCGGAGGCCGGGGCCATCCCGGGACTGAGTGATTTGATTTCTCGGCTCCAGGCAGCCAATGGAAACCTCGAGACCCAGCTCCAAGCGCTGGAAACCATCGCCTATCAACTGCGACACCCCGACCTGACGGCGCTCGGGGTCGATCCCGAGGACGTTAATACCCAGTCCCTTTTGGCTTATATGGCCTCTCAGGCCGATCAGCTCGACGGGGTGATGGCTGAGATCCGAGCCGGTACGCTTCATCCGGTGGCCGGGATCATTTCCGAGCTGATCGAGTTTGAGGCCGGCCTTCAAGACGTCCTAGGCGGTCTGTCGGGCTTGGCTGATGCCTACCGGCCGATCGATGACATGATCCAAGGCTTTGATGGATCGGCACTTGAGGAGCTAAAGAATCGGGTGCTGGCGGCATCAGAGCGCTATAGTGAGCTGAATGAAGAATTCCAGCGCTATCTCGATGAGATGGGCGAGGAGCTTCCGGCCATGATCGAGGAGCTGCTGGCCAATATCGATCAGGCGGCCGATGGCATGAATCAGCTGCGAGACGGTGGGAATAGTCTGGTGAGCGGCGGAGAAGACATCCGAGCCGGCTTCGCTCAACTAAATGACGGCGCGCATGAGTTGGCCGGGGGGAGTGATCAGCTGGTGCTTGGAGCCCGGCAGATCCGAGACGGCTCGAGTGGGTTGACCTATGGTATCCGCTCGCTGGCTGATAATTTTCGCCTGATGACGGGCGGGTCGAGTGAGATCGCCTATGGGCTAAGACAACTGGCCGGCGGCATCGGCGCCTACCGCGATGGTATCGGGGCCTATATCTCGGGCATCACACAAGCCGGTGATGGCTCACGTCAGTTGGCCGACGGGACCGATCAGTTGGCCCGGGAAACCGATGGCATGGATGAACAGATGAAGCAGCAGATCGAGGAGATGACGGAGGAATTCCTGCCGAAGGACTTCGATCCGGTGTCCTTCGTCTCAAACAAGAATACCGAGGTCGAGGTGGTCCAGTTCGTGATCATGGGTCAAGGCATCAACCTGACTCCAGAGGAAGCCGAAGAAGTCGTCGAGGAGGACGATCAAACGATCTGGGACCGGGTGGTCGACCTGTTCAAGAATCTCCTACCGTAAGCTAAAAAGCCGCAACCGCGGCTTTTTTGAGTATTTGGCTTCGGGATGGGGTAAGTTCAAACCAATGAAAAGACTGAACTTTCATGGCTTCGTGGCATCATAGGAAGAGAGATCCACCTTTTTTACTAAAAATTTACTAAATTTTACCGAAATGCCTTTACAAGCCTGATTCCATCCGCTACAATAAGGGAAACACAGGTGTGTTACTGAAAAGGCATGAACCTAGCGCTCTAGGATTATGCCTTTTTTTCTGTCTTCAAGGAAGCAAAGCATGTACTACAAATTCATTAGAGCTCTAAACAACAATGCCGTACTGGCGACCAGAGATGATGGACCCGAGGTCATCCTGATGGGCAAAGGAATCGGTTTCGGCTCCCCCGGATCGATCGATCCCAAGTCCGTCGATCGGGCCTATATCCTCAGTGACTATCGGGACAAATCCGCCTATATCGAGCTGCTCGAGCAGGGCGACCCGGATGTCTTTGAAGCCGTCAGTGAGATCATCTTCAGGGCATCGGAAACCCTGGGTGATCTACACCCCAGTATCTTTCCGGTCCTAAGCGGCCACGTCGATTTTGCGATTCGACGGGTCCGACAGGGCATGGCGATCGAAAACCCCCTACTGCCCGAGATCAAATCGCTCTATCAAGACGAGTATCACGTGGCAGTTTCAGCCATCGAGCTGCTAAATGATCGCCTTGGGATCACCCTGTTGGCCGAAGAAGCCGGCTATATCGCGCTCCACTTAGGCGCCGCCCGGACCAATCAGGACATCAAATCCGCTCTTCGCATGACCAATGCCATCAATGATGCCATCGCCGAGATCGAAAAGCGGCTGCAGATCGATTTTGAGCCGGGTCCGCTGTATCGCCAAACTGTCGAATTCCTGCGTCGTCTGGTGCAACAGGCGGATGAGGCGAGACACGTCAAAAATATTTTATTACCGGATATACGCCGTTTGATGCCGTATGAACTGGACATGGCACGGGCGATCTCTCAGCGACTGGCGAGCGCGCTGGAGCGGGAGATTCCGGAGGATGAGATCGGTTATTTTGCCATCCACCTGCACTACCTGCAGGCGGTGGCTCAGAAATAATAAATAATCACTGTACACTTTGCTTTAAGGAGGACTCATTATGATGAGGCAAATGCAACGACTGGGCCGCGCACTCATGCAAGCGGTCGCCGTTATGCCGGTCGCCGCGCTGATGCTCGGGATCGGTTACTGGATCGATAGTGACGGCTGGGGAGCCAACAATGCTCTGGCAGCTGTTTTGGTCCAATCAGGTGATGCCATTCTGGCCAGCCTTGGTATTATCTTTGCCGTAGCCGTCGCCTACGGTCTCTCGAAAGACAATAACGGCGCTGCCGCATTGTCCGGTCTTGTCGGATTCTTAGTGGTGACTAAGCTCTTGAACCCCGGTACCGTATCGCAGCTGCGTGGCGGAGCCGAAGTCCTTGACACCGAAGGTTTCGGTGCGATCGGTAACGGCAATGTCTTTATCGGTATCATCGTCGGTATCCTGGCCGCCTGGGTCTATAACCGCTTCCACAACAAGAAGCTGCCTGATGCGTTTGCTTTCTTCAGCGGACGTCGGATGGTTCCGATCATCACATCCTTCCTGGCCTTGGTCCTGTCGGGCATCCTGCTCTTCATTTGGCCGGCCATCTACTCAGCGCTGGTTGCCTTTGGTACCACACTGACCGGCATGGGTGCCTTTGGTGCCGCGGTCTACGGCTTCTTCAACCGTTTGCTGATCCCGACCGGTCTGCACCACGCGTTGAACCAAGTCTTCTGGTTTGACCTGGTAGGTATCAATGACATCGGTAACTTCTGGGGCAATGTCCAATCGACGCTGCCGGGTGTTACCACCGGAATGTATCAAGCCGGTTTCTTCCCGATCATGATGTTTGGTCTGCCGGGTGCGGCCTTGGCCATGTATCATACGGCAAAGCCCGAACGTAAGCCTGTCATTCGCTCCCTCATGCTGGCCGGTGCGGTGGCTTCCTTTGTCACCGGTGTGACCGAGCCGATCGAGTTTGCTTTCATGTTCTTGGCTCCGGCACTGTACGTAGTCCACGCCGTGCTGACGGGGATATCGCTCTTTATTGCGGCCACTCTTAAATGGATCGCCGGCTTCGGCTTTAGTGCCGGTCTGATCGATATGCTGCTGAGCATCAATATCCCGCTGGCCACCAACTGGTATATGCTGATCCCGCTGGGACTGGTCTTCTTTGCCATCTACTACTTCCTGTTCCGCTTTATCATCACCCGGTTTAACCTCAAGACCCCCGGTCGTGAAGATGAGATCGATGTCACTGAAGGTCAAGAGCTATCAGCCGATACGAACTTTACAGTCATGGCCGAACAGATCCTCGAGGGTCTGGGCGGAAAAGACAATATCGCAGACCTTGATTACTGTGTGACGCGTCTGAGAGTCAATGTCAAAGATCACGCTCAGGTTCGGGAAAACCTGATCCGCCGAGCTCCGATCTCCGGCATCATCCGACCCTCACAAAAGAGTGTCCAGGTCGTGGTCGGACCGCAGGTCCAATTCGTCTATGACGAAATGCAAAAACTGATCTAAACGGGAGAACAACATGAAAATTCTGGTAGGCGGTTCTCTGATCATTGACGGAGAACAAAAAAACAATCTGGCGGTGGTATTTGATGATCGGATCATCGACATCATACCCGAAGCCGACATCGTAGACTATGACGGTGACATCATCCGCTACACCGGAACGCTCATGCCCGGATTTATCGACATTCACATCCATGGTGCCGGAGGAGCCGACACCATGGATGCTTCTTTTGAGGCGTTGGCAACCATTGCGGACACGATCGTGCGCTCGGGGACGACGTCTTTTTTAGCCACCACCATGACGATGGCTCAGTCGCAGATCGAGGCCAGTCTCGATCAGGTGAGAGCCTTTCTGCAAAACCAAACCTCGGGGGCCCGCTGTCTGGGGGCCCATCTCGAGGGGCCGTTTATCAATCCGGCGATGAAGGGGGCCCAAAACGCTCAGTTCATCCAACCGCCGACCAGTACCTGGCTTGAGCCCTATATGGATATCATCAAGCTCATCACCTTGGCGCCGGAGATGGATCCCGACTATGCCTTTATAAGAGAGCTAAAGGATCGAGTGGTACTTAGCATCGGTCACTCCAAGGCCGACTATCAGACGGCGCTGGAGTCGTTTCAGGCCGGTATCAAGCATGTCACCCACTGCTTTAATGCCATGACGGGCCTGCATCACCGCGAGCCCGGGATCGTTGGGGCCGCCATGACACAAGCCGTCTCGGTCGATATGATCACCGATCTGGTCCACGTCCACCCCGACCTGTTCCAGCTCTTTATCGACATCAAGGGGCGAGACAAGTTCATTGCCATCACCGATGCTATGCGGGCGGCCTTCCTGGATGAGGGGGAGTATGATCTGGGCGGACAAGCCGTCACGGTCAAGGGAAACAAATGCCTCTTGTCGGATGGCACGATCGCCGGCAGTGTCCACCGGATGGACAAGGCCCTGCAAAACTTGCTAAAATATACTGATATGTCACTGGCCGAGGTGTCACAGGTGCTGAGCGCTTCGCCGGCTAAGCTGCTGGGGATCGATCACAAAAAGGGTCATCTCCGAGTAGGCTATGACGCTGATTTTGTCATAATGGATCAGTCTCTGGCCGTGACGGATGTCTATATTCAAGGGGGCAAAGAGTGAACGTACTGATGTTTAAAGACCATGAGGCCATGAGCCGCTATGCGGCCAAGCTGTTTATCGACCAACTGCAGACCGATCCGCAGTCGGTGCTGGGACTGGCAACCGGCTCGACGCCGATCGAGCTCTACCAAGCGCTGATCCGGGCCAATAAATCGGGTGAGATCACTTTTAAGGATGTCACCACCTTCAATCTCGATGAGTATCTCGGGGTGGCAGCCGATCATCCGGAGAGCTATGCCCGGTTTATGCGGGAGCATTTGTTTGATGCGATCGATATCGATCAAGCCAACACCCATATCCCGAGCGGACTGGCGATCGATCCGGTGAAAGAGGGAGCTGACTACGATGAAAAGATCCGCCAAGCCGGCGGCATCGACCTCCAGGTCCTGGGCCTGGGCGGCAATGCCCATGTCGGCTTCAATGAACCGGCGGAGTCTTTGTCTAATCAGACCCACGCCACACAGCTGACCCAAGACACCAGAGAGGCCAATGCCCGCTTCTTTGGCTCGATCGAGGAGGTCCCGACCGAGGCGATCACCATGGGCATGGGCTCGATCATGCGGGCCAAGAAGATCATCCTGATGGCCAGCGGCCAAGCCAAGGCCAAGGCTATCCAACAGACAGTCGAAGGCCCCATCACTACCCAGGCCCCATCATCTCTCCTTCAGCTCCATCCCGACGTGACGGTGCTGATCGATGAGGCGGCCGGGTCGAACCTAAAAGAGACGAGTTATGAGATTCTTTAGAAAAAAACCACTGAAGCTGGCGCTGCCGGCCCAGGGACAACTGCTGGAACTAAAAGATGTGCCGGATGAGGCCTTCGCCCAAAAGATGCTGGGCGATGGCTATGCGGTCGACCCGACCGATGGTCAGATCGCATCACCGATCGATGGTACCATCAGCTATATCTTTCCCACCGGTCATGCTTTCGGCGTTGAAAACGACGACTTTGAGATCCTGGTCCACATCGGGATCGATACGGTCGAGCTCGAGGGCAAGGGCTTTAGCGCCAAAAAAGCGGCGGGGGATAGCGTCAAGGCAGGCGAGGTCGTGATCGTGGCCGATCTTGACGTGATCAAACAAGCCGGTAAGCCGATCATCACCCCGGTGATCGTCACACCAAAGGGAGAGCGCAAAAACATCAAGCTCGACCTCGGTGCCGGCACGGTGGAAGTAGACTAGGAGGCAGACGATATGCGAACGGTAACCATTCAAGCAAAAAACGGACTGCACGCCCGACCGGCAGCCGAGCTCGTCAAGCTGGCAGCTGCCAGTGAAGGCGATGTCACCATCATTAAAGGCGATAAGGAAGTCTCGGCCAAATCGATCATGCGCCTGATGAGCCTTGGCATCCTGCAGGGCGATGAGGTCGGTATCAAAGCGGATGACGCCGAGTTGGCCGATACCTTGGCCGACTTTTTGGAAAAAATGGAATGAAACGATATCAAGGACTGACGATCGTCACGGGCCGAACCTTCGGCCCGCTGATCATCGATCAGGTGGAAATAGACGACAGCCAGGCCAAGAGCCCGAAAGAAGAGTGGCAGAAGTTTTCTGATGCCAAAAATGAGTTGAGCCGTGAATTAGAGCAGCGTTCAAAAGACGAGTCCTTGACGTCCGAGACAGCTGCTATTTTTGAAGCCCATCAACTGATGCTCGAGGATCCCGAGTTTATCGAGGAGATCAAGCGCCATATCGAGAGCGGACTGGCCTACGAGAAGGCGGTGCTGCAGGCAGCGCAGGACTTCTCTGATATGATGAGTGCGATCGAGGATGAATACATGCAGGCCAGAGCGGCCGATATCCGAGACATCGCCCAGCAGCTCATCACCAAACAAGACCTCGATGTGGCGGGAAAGATCGTGCTGAAAGATGAGATCTTCCCGTCGGAGGTGATCGAGTACTCGAAGGCCGGCGCCAAGGGCTTTCTGAGCCTCAAAGGCTCAGCCACCTCACACGCTTCGATCTTGGCCAAAAACGCCGGTCTGCCCTTTATCACCAATCTCCCTCCGGAGGTGATGACCCTTAGCGGCACCGTTTATCTCGATGAGGATCTGATGGTCGATCTGAGCGAAGCGGAGCTGGCTGAGTTCAATCAGGCCCTGCAGCGCGATGAAGCGACTCGTCAGCGGCTGGCCAAGCTGATCGATCAGCCGGGGCATACGGCCGATGGCGTCAAGCGTCAGGTCTCGACCAATATCTCCAGTCTGGATGATCTGCTCCAGGCACTGGAGCTGGGAGCCGAAGGGGTGGCTTTGTTTCGGACCGAGTTTCTATTTATGCAGCCGACGCTACCGACCAGAGAAGAGCAAAAGGAGCTCTATCGCTCGCTGGCCAAAGCTCTAAACGGCAAGAGCTTTATCATTCGCACGATGGATCTGGGCGGCGATAAGGTGAACCGTGAGCTTGATTCGGGACCGGAGGACAATCCGTTTTTGGGGCTGCGCGGCATCCGGCTGAGCTTTGATAAGATCCAGGTGTTTAAGCGTCAGCTGAAAGCCATTTTAGAGGTCGCTTCGGAATATCCCATCAAGATGATGTTTCCGATGGTCACCAATCTGGAGGACGTCTATCAGGTGAAGGAGATCTTGGCTCAGGCGGAAGCCGAGCTAAAGGATGAGGGCCGAGCCTATGAGACGCCGATGCTTGGAGTCATGATTGAGGTGCCTTCAGCCCTGGCGCTGATGAAGGAGTTTTCGGACGAGGTCGATTTTGTCAGCTTCGGCACGAATGATCTATTGCAATACACTACGGCAAGTGATCGGATGAACAGCCGGGTGTCACGTTGGTATGATCCCTATCAGCCGGCCTTTCTTCGGTTGATCGCCCGGTCATTGGAGGACGCTAAGGGACTGCATGTCGGGATGTGTGGTGATCTGGCGGCGGATGAGCTGCTGATTCCGTTTTGGAGTGCCATCGGCTTTGAGGAGCTTGGTGTGCCGGCGGCTCGCATCCTTAAGACGAAGCAGATCCTGCTTGAGACGCGCTCGCGCGATCAGGCGGAGTGGGTCGACTATGTTTTGTCGGCGAAGACCTCGCAGGAAGTGATCGAGAGGCTGCGCCGTGATTGAGCTGATCGCATCGTCACTACAAGATGCCAAACGGATCGAACGGGGCGGGGCCGATCGGATCGAGCTCGTCAGTGCGCTCAGTGAAGGCGGCTATACGCCGAGCATGGGACTGGTCACGGCGATTATTGGCCAGATCAGGATCCCGACGGCGGTCATGCTTCGGCCCAATCGGAGTGATTTCTACTATGATCGCCATGAGATCGAGATCCTGCGCCGTGATGCGGTCTATTTCAATCAGGTGGGGGTCAAGCACGTCGTACTTGGTATCCTAAGTCCAGATGGACTGCCCGATATCCGGCGGATGGAGCAGGTGCTTGATGGCACCAATCTGCAGCTCACCTTTCACCGGGCGATCGATTCTTCGGTCGATGTCATAAAAAGCGTCCGCTACCTGAACAATTATGACCGGGTCAGTCATATCCTGAGCTCGGGCGGGCCGGGCAAGGCGATGGCTAATATCGCCACCCTGAAGCAAATGATCGAGCTGTCGAATAAACGGATCATCGTCGGCAGCGGTGTCGATGCGACAAATGTCCAGTCGCTTCAGGAAGCGCTCGAGGGATTGACCTATGATGTGCACGCCGGAGGTGCCGTCCGAGGCGGTGATGTTCGAGCCGAGGTGTCCCAGCAAGAAGTCAGGGATTTTGTCGGGCTGATCAAACGATAACTTCTAGTTCAAAACGAGGTTCACTTAGCCGGTGACCCTCGTTTTTTTAGTTCAAGCGGTAAACCATGATGAGCAAATGAGCGGAAGGTCCAATTGGCTCTACCCTTGGAATATGCTATACTTTTGGTAGGAATAATTTGAGAGGAGATACGTGTATGACCATTGTCCCGATTGCGGAGGGTATTCAACTAGTCAGTGTCAATGCGGAAGGATTTCTATTTGAAGGGATGTGGGATCTGCCCTATGGTGTGTCGATCAACAGCTATGTCGTCGGTAAGAAAGAGGTGGCACTGATCGATGGGATCTGCGGCTGGGACGGGACCAGAGAAGAGCTGGATTCCTTCTTAGTCAAGACCGGCATCGAGCTCGAGAATATCAAGTATGTCATCTTGAACCATATGGAGCCGGATCATACCGAGTGGCTCCGAGCCTTTATCGATATCTATCAGGACTTTGATATCTACTGCTCTAAGCAAGCGGGTGAATTGGTCGAGCATTTCTTCGGTAAAGCCGACCGGATCCATCCGGTCAAAGACGGTGAGACACTCGAGCTGGCCGATGGACATAAGCTGACCTTTATCACCGCCCCCGGGGTTCACTGGCCGGATACCATCATGACCTTTGAAGAGACCACTAAGACTTTATTTAGCTGTGATAACTTTGGTTCTTTTGGATTGCTCAAACGCCACATCGATCAGTTCTGTACGGATGAGGAAATGAAGTTTATTGAGACCCAGCAGCAGCGCTACTACGCCGATATTCTGGCCACCTTCTCGACGGCCGTCGGCATGAGCACCAAAAAAGCCATTGCCAAGGATCCGGCTATCATCGCTCCCGGTCACGGATTGGTCTGGAAAAACGATGTCGGGCGGATCATCGCCGACTATGAACGCTACGTCGCCTATGCAAAAGGTGTCGCCAAAGAAGAGGTGTTGGTCCTGTGCGGCAGCATGTATGGCATGAGTGAGAAGATGGCTGATCATGTGGCCGGCATTCTGGAGCGTGAGGGTATGGCCCACCGGGTGATCTCGGTCAATACGACCGATCTCGGAACCATTCTACAGCACGCCTGGAGTGCTACCGGCATCATCGTGGTCGCCTCGACGTATGAGCTCCACATCTTTCCGCCGATGGCCTATGCCCTCGAGGAGATGGGCAAGAAGAATATCAAGAATCGGATCGGGTTCTACACCGGCAGCTACGGCTGGAGCGGGGGTGGAAACAAGGAGTTCAATGCCATCCTAGAGCGCAACAAAATGAACTGGGATCTGCTGGAGGGCTATGAGTTCCGCGGCATGCCCAAAGAAGAAGACAAGAAGGTGGTAGGAGACAAGACGATGGAGATCATCCGAAAGGTCCGCGAAGTCACTGCCTAGGGTTAAATGTTCGGCAGCGGTCGTTTTTTAAAACGGCCGCTGTTTTTAATGGTTTCAGTCGGTTATAAATAGACTAGCAACCAGTAGAAGCATATGAGAGGAGCACCAATGAATGTTTTCATGATAGGCGGAACGGGACTGCTCGGTTCTCAAGCGGCCAAGGAGCTGATCGAGCGAGGCCATACCGTCAAGACACTGGCCCTGCCGGGCGTACCGACCGGGGCCAAGCTGCCCGAGGACATGGGCATCTATTTCGGTAACTATAATGAGATGAGCGATGATCGGCTGCGTGAGATGATGCAGGACTGTGATGGCTTTGTCTTTGCCGCCGGGGTGGATGAGCGGGTCGAGGGCAAAAGACCGGTCTATGATATGTTCTATAAACACAACAATCTGCCGCTGACCAGGCTACTGCCGATCGCTAAGGAAGTCGGGATCAAGCATGTCGTGATCCTGGGCTCCTATTTCTCGTTCTTTGCCAAGATCTGGCCTGAGCATGAGATGGGCCGGTGGCACCCCTATATCCAGAGTCGGCTCGATCAGGAGAAGCTGGCCTTGAGCTTTGCCGATGAGGACTTTCATGTGGCGGTGCTTGAGCTACCCTATATCTTTGGCACGCAGCCCGGGCGAAAGCCGGTCTGGGTGTTCCTAGTCGAAATGCTTCAGAAGATGCCGGGACGAACGCTTTATCCTGATGGCGGAACGGCGATGGTGACAGTTAGACAGGTGGGGCAGGCGATAGCCGGAGCCCTGGAGAAAAACCGGGGTGGCACAACTTATCCCATCGGTTGGTTCAATCTGAGCTGGCGTGAGATGCTGGGGATTTTCCATAAGGCGATGGGGATGCCTGATCGAAAGATCACCACCCTTCCCACCTGGCTGTTTCAAGCCGGGATGGTATCACGAAAACGAAAGCTTGAAGCCAGAGGCTATGAAGGCGGACTCGACCTAGTCAAGTTTGCGCCGGTCATGGCCAGTCAGACCTATATCGATAAGGCACTGGCCAGTGAGCGCCTCGGGGTGACCGATGATGATATTGCGGCCGCTATCACCGATTCGGTCAAGCTCAGTCTCGATGCTATCAGTGGTCGCCAGGGTCTGGTAGAGATGACGGCTGATTAATAATAAAAAGTCACAATTGGAACATTGTCATTGCACCTTGCTTAAGTAATCATTTAAGGTATAATAGGAAATACCACGGTTACAACCAGATGGCCGGGCGGCTCTAAACTATTGATTATATATTCAATTTTTAGAGGCACCAGCCTCATCTGAACCTTTTGGGTGATGTAATCGGTGAGAGAAAAGGTTATTCTAGAGGAAAGGAGCAATGGCAATGATCCATGTCATGGTGGTAGAGGATAATCCGTTAGTCCGTGAGTATATCGTTCGGGCGATCTCTGATGAGCCGGGTTTTAAGGTAGTAGCGGCGGCGGAAAGTGCTTCCGATGCGATGTTTCATTGTCAGCGTTTGCAGATCGATATCGTGCTGATGGATATCCATAGTCGATACGGCAGCGATGGCCTTAGTGTCGCTCGTGAAATGAAAGAAAAATTGCGGAATGTGCCGATCGTTATGATGACCGGTATGCCTACGATCGGTCTGATCGAAGAAGCCAAAGAGATCGGCGTCGAGAGTTTTATTCCGAAAGATATGCCGATCGTCAAGGTCGTCGAAGTCCTAAAGAGTTCACTCGAGGGTAAACATAACTATCCCTATTGATAGAAGAGCCTACTTATCTGCCCTAGCGGCAGTTTCCCTTCGAAGGGACGCCATAGTCCCAGTCCTTTACTTATGCCTTCCCGTAACGGGGAGGCTCTTTTTTATAAGAAAAACATTTAAAATAATTACTAAAAAGGTAATTAATAACTTGTTATTTATGGAGGGGTGGATTATTATGGATCTAATCTATCTGACAATGAAGTCTGAGAAATACTGCACGGATCTAAAGCAGGCAAAAAGAAATTTTGGCACTGAAGCCGGCGAGAGACTATTGGCGACGATCAACTTTTCCGAATCAGTCCAATCACTGCATGACGTGCTGGTTATCCCCCGCTTCAGACTCCATCCACTAGAGGGTAAGCTGTCGAATTATTTGTCGGGACGATTGTCAAAAAGAGCTGGCGACTACTGATCCAACCTGAACCGCCGTTTGACCAAACCACTCACAACAAAGATTTTGCGACGAAATGTCGTATGGTTACGACGATCAATATCAAGGAGATGAATAGCCATTATGAGTAAAATAGAATATAAGAATATCATTGCCTTTCATCCCGGTTACTATATCGCTGACGTGATCGAAGACTTAGGCATGACACAGGCAGAGTTTGCCAGTCGACTGGACATCACACCGAAGAATTTGAGTGAGTTGATCCATGGTAAGACCTCGATGAGTAATAAAGTGGCAAAAAATCTATCGGCAATGCTGGGGACGAGTGTTGAGGTTTGGCTTGAGCTTCAGAAATCCTATGATGCCAGGTTGATTGAAATAGAGCAACTCAAAGCTCAGGAGAAAGAGCTGACCTATCTAAAAAAGCTGGACTACTCTTTTTTTCAGACCATCGGTCGATTGAAGGATACGAAAAATAAATCGGAACAATTGAGTGAGCTGTATCGTTTTCTAAAGATATCCGCACTCGGTCTGTTCGAAAGTCCGAACTTTATCGCTCAGTTTAGACGAACTGAATTGGACAAACCGGACACCGACTTTATTTCTAATGTGTGGGTCCAGACCATCTTTAGCTTAGGCACCGACCAAACCACCGACAGGTTTTCTGGGAAGGAGCTGCGCAAAGTGATCAAAGAACTGAGAGCCTATACTCATAGGGATCCAAACGAGGTACTCGGTGAAGTGAAGGAGAAGTTGAGCCGATGTGGTGTAGCTCTTATCGTGATACCAAGCTTGGCCCGTTCCGGTGTGTTCGGAGCGACCAAATGGATCGATCGAGATAAAGCGGTGATCGGACTGAGCGATCGGCGGAAAACGGCCGATACCTTCTGGTTCTCTCTGTTTCATGAGTTGGCTCATGTGTTAGACCATAAGACAACTCAGGTCTATATTTTGTCGGACCAGAAGCTTGATGAGTGGTCTGAAGAAAAAGCTGATGAAATGGCACGAGACCTTCTGATTCCCCCAAAAGAGTACGAGAATTGGTTAGAGACGGCTGATCTGAGTGCCTCTGATATCACCGCCTTTGCCAAACGGATCGATATCCATCCGGGGATCGTGGTGGGCCGTCTGCAAAAGGACGAGTATTTGTCCTACGCTCAGATGAACTCTTTGAAGATGCCCTTCATAATAGATAATAGGCAAGACTGACAAAACAGATGACGATGGATCCATCTCGTCATTTCAAGGGCCTCCGAAGACCTAAGTAAACCCTGCGGAGGTCTTTTTCGACGCAAGACAAGCTATAATGTATTCACCGACAGGACCTGAAGCCGCCTGTTTGACATCATAAGCAGGGATTCTCATTGCGAGTTCTTTTTTCACAAAGACAGCGCAGCCCTTCTTTTGTTATGGAAGTCGCTCCGCCTGTGGGTGTCAAAAACCTGTTTTTTGACGAGTTCTGGTTTCAGCACAATACGTGCTGGTTCGATGATGGTCCACCCTTAAATCGTGGGCATGACTGTCATCAAACAAATAGCTGAACGTGGCATATGGCGATGTCCCGTTCAGCTTTTTTTGACAAAGCCGTTGAGATGATCCTGCTCCAGGTGGATCTGGTTGCTTCTGTTGGGTCTCATTTACTCTTGAAGCTGTCCGGGCTGTAGTCGGCTTAGACCAGAAGCAAACGGACACCTCTTGAAGTGTCGGATGAAATCTGAGCTGGATGATCTTCCGTGAGGTAATCGTTTTTTGTGATACATGAGGCAAAGACCGAAGAGTATGCATTTTCGGTATCACAGATGCAAGTCCGTAGAAAAATCCGTTTTTCCAAATCTAAGATGGACTTGTTTTAGATGATCGATTTTTCTGCCTGTTCGTGGTCTGGTCAATGCCTTAGATTACTTAATCTTAAAGTAATCCGGTGTTAAATAGATTTCTACCAGTGGAATGGTCTTCTAGGCCATGATTGTAGGAATCTAGCTCAATAGGAAAAAGCTGAAGGATTCGATGCCTGTCTTGTAATTCAGCTTTTTTCGTGGATAGATTGGTCCTTCGCTCACCGGTGTATGGTGAGTATTCGATCGCTGTGGGAGGCGCTGTGGGAAGGGCTGTGGGAGTGGGGATGAGACCGGAATTATTTTTCTCCCATTTTCTATAATCTATGGTATAATCAATGAGTTATCTGATATTGACAGGAAAGATGAGGTACATTCCGATGAAAAAAGATTTGCATCCGGATTATCATGAGGTTGAAGTCGTATGTGCATGTGGTAACACCTTCACGACACGTTCAACCAAAGATAGTATCCGTATTGAAATTTGCTCGCAGTGTCACCCCTTCTTCACGGGAACTCAAAAAACCCATGAACGCGGGGGACGGGCTGAAAGATTTAAGCAAAAATACGGCCTACAAGATTAGAGTGCGCTCTAATCTTTTTCTTTAAGGAGTGAAATGGCCAAGCTGTTTTTTCGCTATGGGGCGATGAATTCAGGTAAGAGCACTGCATTGATGCAGGTTGCCTATAACTACGAAGAACGGGGTATGAACATACTGTTGTTAAAGCCCCAGATCGACACCAAGGGCGGAGACGTCGTCGTCTCACGCCTCGGTGTCAGCCGCAAGGTCGACATCCTGGTCGAAAAGGATATGGACTTGCAGGCGGCCATCAAAAAATATTTTACCATCATGCCGATCCACTGTGTGCTGGTCGATGAGGTGCAATTCCTCTCGCCCGAGCAGGTCGATCAGTTGTTTCGTCTGGTCATCGAAGACGATGTCCCGGTCATATGCTATGGCCTGCGGACCGACTTTTTGATGAACGGTTTTGCCGGCTCCGAGAGGCTGCTGCTATTAGCTCACAGCATCGAAGAGCTCAAGACCATCTGTCGCTGTGGTCGTAAGGCCGTCTTTAACGGCCGCAAGATCGACGGACGATTTGTCTTTGAAGGCGAGCAAGTGGCCATTGATGGAGAGGTGCAGTATGAATCGCTCTGCGGCGAATGCTACCTGCACTATCGAAAGGAAGATCGTGAAAAAGTGTACTAGTGTCGGTGGACAGGCGCTGATCGAAGGGGTCATGATGAAAGCGGATGACCGCGTCGCCATCACCCTGCGCCAGCCCGACGGAACGCTCAGCTCTCGATTCGAAAAAGTCGAAACAGTCGGTCAAGGCGTTTGGAAGCTGCCGATCCTGCGGGGCGTCTATGCCCTATACCAATCGATGAAGATCGGGATCGGAGCCCTCAATGCCAGCGCCGAGAGCTTTGGCGTCGAAGAAGAAACCAAACTCGATATCTGGTTAGACAAACGCTTTGGTGATAAGGCGGAGAAGATTTCGCTGGTCATCACTCTTTTGGTGAGCTTTTTACTGGCGATTGGACTGTTCATGGTCCTGCCGACACTGATCACCGGACTGTTCAAGGGCGCTATCGAATCACCGGTGCTATTGTCGCTCATTGAGGGACTGATCAAAATGAGTCTGTTTGTCGTCTATATCTTTGCCATCAGCCGTTTGAAGGATATCAAGCGGGTGTTTCAGTATCACGGTGCCGAGCATAAATCAGTCTTCAACTATGAGTCCGGTCAGGAACTGACGATCGAGAATGCCCGTCGCTTCTCACGATTACACCCGCGTTGCGGCACCAGCTATATCTTCTTTGTGCTGGCGCTGAGCATCCTGTTTTTCAGCTTCGTCTCTTGGACGAGCGTGATCCTGCGGGTGGTGCTGAAAGTTTTATTTCTGCCGGTCGTAGCCGGCTTAGGCTATGAACTTCTGAAATTTACCGCGAAAGAAAATGCCGTGGTCCGTATCCTTCGTCAGCCCGGTCTTTGGCTGCAGCGGATCACGACCGCCGAACCGGATGATGAGCAGCTTGAGGTCGCCCTCACCGCCTTGAAGCTGGCCCTGGCCGATGACGATTAGCCAGGCACTTGCTCTGCCGCGACTGCTGGTAAGGCAGCGGCGGAAGCTTTTGCGCGCCATCCTTGGCTTCTCGGAAACAGACCTGTTCTTGAGGGCAGAGCGGGAGTTGACACCGGAGCAGACAGCGCGCTACCTGGCTTATATCGACCGGCGAGAACAGGGTGAGCCGATCGCTTATATTCTGGGAGAGGCCTCCTTTTACGGCCGCGACTTCTATGTCACACCGGCGGTACTCATCCCTCGGCCCGAAACCGAGGAGCTGATCGAGGACGCAAAAAGGCTGGCCCCGACTCGCGTGCTGGATCTGTGTACCGGCAGCGGTATATTGGGTATCACCCTACAAAAGGAGCTATCGGCTTCTGTCGTCGCCGGTGATATCAGCTCCGAAGCGCTACGGGTTGCCAGGCGAAATGCCGATCGCCACCGGGCGACGATCCAACTGATCGAGAGCGACCTGTTTGAGCACATCGAAGGGGCGTTCGATCTGATCATCACCAATCCGCCCTATATCGATGCCAAGGTCTTGCCTGAGCTGGAGGTGGCTCGCTATGAGCCGGTATTGGCGCTTGATGGCGGAGCCGGTGGACTTGAGATCTATCAGCGGATCATCCCTGAGGCCAGAAGCTACTTAAATGATGGCGGCACCCTCTTGATGGAGATCGGCTATGATCAGGCCAAAGCCATCACCGAAATGCTGACAGACAACGGGTATCACGCTATCCGAACACGAAAAGATCTAGCCGGCTTTGACCGTGTGGTCCAAGCCGAGTACAGGAGAGAATCATGATTGACAAACTTGATGCCCTGGTCGAAAAATATCATGTCCTCGGGTTGAAAATGGCCGACCAGGAAATCATCAACGACAACAAACTATGGCAATCGATCGTCATCGAGCATAACGAGCTCACCCCGATCATCGATGCCTATACCCGATATAAAGACATCCTTGAGGCCCAACAGGGCGCTCAGGAGATCTTGGATTCGACCGACGACAAAGAGATGCAGGAGATGGCCTATCTTGAGATCGGTGAGCTGAAAGAACAAGAAGAAGAGACGTATCAGGAGCTGCAGAAGCTACTCATCCCGACCGACCCCAATGATAAGAAAAACGTCATCATCGAGATCCGAGCCGGTGCCGGCGGCGATGAAGCGGGACTGTTCGCATCGGAGCTGATGCGGATGTATCTGCGCTATGCTGAGAACAAGCGCTGGAAGACCGAGATGATCGATATCTCGGAGACCGGCGTCGGCGGCATCAAGGAAGCCTCCTTTATGATCAAGGGTAATGGGGCTTACTCTCGGCTTAAATTTGAATCCGGTACCCACCGGGTCCAGCGCGTTCCCGCCACCGAGAGTGGGGGACGGATCCATACCTCGACTGCGACCGTGGCTGTTTTGCCCGAGGTCGATGAGGTCGAGATCGAGATCAATCCGCAAGACATCCGACTCGATGTCTTCCGCTCAGGCGGTCACGGCGGTCAATCCGTCAATACGACCGACTCGGCGGTACGGGTGACCCATATCCCCACCGGGATCGTCGCCACCTGCCAAGACGGGAAGAGCCAGCAGATGAATCGGGAGCAGGCCATGAAGGTGCTGCGGGCAAGGCTGTATGAAAAGGCCATGAGTGAACAGACCGATGCCATCGCTTCCGAGAGACGGCTGCAGATCGGGACGGGCGATCGCTCGGCCAAGATCAGGACGTATAATTTCCCGCAGAGCCGGATCACGGATCATCGCATCCATATGACGACCCACCAGCTCGATAGCTTCTTATTAGGTGATATCGACGAGATGGTCGATGCC
>DUPT01000025.1 GCA_012838225.1 Tissierellia bacterium | reverse complement strand
GATAGGATCTCGACGCGGCCCAGGGCATCGAGTCCGGCCGTCGGCTCGTCCAGGATCAGGACATCCGGGTCACCGATCAGGGCTTGGGCCAGGGCCAGCCGCTGAAGCATGCCCTTGGAATAGTGCTTCACCTTAGTCGAACGATCCGCCAGTCCGATGGACTGAAGCAGCTGCTTGGCCGTTTGGTCGGCTTGGTGTCGGGACTGGCCCTGCAGCCGAGCGTAGTAGACCAAGACCTCGAAGCCGGTGAAAAAGGGTGGGAAATAGGGCGTCTCCGGAGAATAGCCGAAGGTGATGTCCTGGGCCACTTCGATCGTGCCTCGATCGGCCGGGGTCAGTCCGAGGAGGATCTTGATGGCGGTCGTCTTCCCGGCACCGTTTGCTCCCAGGAGAGCGAACACCTCGCCCGGTGGTACGTGGAAGCTGATATCGTTTAGGACGTGGTGCGGTCCGTAGTGTTTATGTAGTCCGTTTAGTTTGATCATGCGGTCTCCTTTCTTGGCTCCTATCATACGAGCTCGCCCTCCGGTCGGTTTAAAGACCGCCTAAAGATAGCCTAAAGATTTCGGGCATGAAAAAACCGCTTCGGTTGAAGCGGTCAGGACCTAATCGATCACGATGATATCGTTTTCGGTTGCCGGGATGTGGAGCTTGGTTCCCGGGAAGGACTGCTGAGAGAAGTCCGTCAGGACCGAGCGGTCGTCTCGGAAGTGCATCGGGATAAAGTGCTTTGGCTTGAGGCTGGTGATAAAGTAGCTGGGGCCGGGCAGGTAGGTGTCTTTTAGCCGGCCATCGACTACGGCGAATAGGAGATCGATCGGACCGTGGCTTTTGAGACAGGCCACCTCACGCTTGAAGTCCTGCTCCATTTGATTTCGTTCGGCCGGCGTATCCTCGGGCCAGACCCAGAGATTCAGATCGCCGCCGTGGATGAAGCTTAAGTCATCGACTTCGACTCGGACACTGAGCCCGGCATCGGTCGAGCCGCAGGTCTGAAGCTTGATATCGCCAAAGCGATAGGCTCGGCCGGGTTCGACGATATGGATATGATCGGCCGCCGGGACGGCGGTATCGCTGCTTAGGATATACTGATCACCCTCGCGCTCCAGATTGAAGATGAGGGGATCGAAGTGATCAGCATGAGCATGGGTCACGATAAAGGTGCAGGGCTTATCGGGGTTTAGCTTGAACTTGCCCCGGTAGTAGTCGATCAGGAACTGATGGTTGTCGGTCTCGATATGAAACCCGGAGTTATAGATATATTCGATCTTCAAGGAGGTCCTCTCTTTCTTCGAGTGTAGCTGATGATCCCTGATTAGCATGATACCCACTTGGAGCGGCCGCCTAAAACATAAGACGATCAAAACAGCGCGCACCAGTCTGGAATAGTTGGCCTAAGGGCCCAAAGAGTGAAATGATATTTGCTACAGTGGAGCCAGGAGGAAATATGAAACGAATCATTTCTTTGGGACTGCTGCTGGTGATGCTCTTTAGCAGCTTCGGAGCCGCCTATGCCGAGACCGGCATCATGCAGTTTGGTGAGTGGATGGACTTTGAGCTGCAGGTCGATCATCCGGAATACGGCCTGGTGACCTATGCCATGCCGGTACTGACCATTGGCGGACGGATGGCCTGGTGTGTCGATATGTATACCTTCACCGAGGATCAGGCACTCTACTACACGGTCGAGCGCTTCAGCGATATTCCGGCCGAGATCGTACTCGATCTGGAGCTGATCGTCCATGCAGCCTGGACGCTATCGCCTCAGACATCGGAGGATTTTTTTGTCACGACCCTGATCCTGTGGGAGAAGATGGGCTATCCGATCAGTCCGACCTTTGCCGGAACGACCAAGCCCAATCCCAGCGGTTTGGTCCGCTATGACTATCCCACGAGAAAAGCCGAGGTCCTGGCGATGGTCGAGCAGTACAAACGGATGTCATCGCTTCAGGGTCAGGAGATCTCGCTGAAGGTCGGTGAGACCCTGGTGCTCGAGGATACCAATGGGGTGTTGGCTACGCTCTTAAGACAATCCGGCACGCTAAATCACACCGAGCTGGTCTGGTCGGGCAATCAGCTCACGATCACCGGTCGATCACCCGGGACCGATCACTATGTGTTTGACCGCTTTGACGACGCCCACCTGGGCACGACCCTGTTTTGGAAGAATGACGACGGGCTGCAAAATGTCGCCACCTTTGAGATCTCGAACCCCTTAAGGACGGAGTTTTCAGTCCGGGTAGTCGAGCCGACGGGCTCGCTCCTGATCAAGAAGGAAGGCGCCGGCGGAGAGGCACTCTCCGGAGTCGGGTTTCGTCTACTAGATGAAGCCGGAGGTGAAGTCGCTCGGGGCGTGAGCGACTCAGCGGGTGAGTTGACTTTTTCCGGTCTGGCCTATGGCAACTATCAATTGATCGAAGACAGCGCGGCTCCGGGCTATGTACCAAATCTTCAACCGATCGCGGTCACGATCGATCGCGAGGAAGTCGTCGTGATCGAGCTCACGAATGAGCCGACAACGGTCGAGTTTTTGAAGGTCGATCGTGAGGGCAACCCCTTGGCCGGAGCGACACTTGAGCTCTGGGATGAGGCCGGCCAGCTGCTCGATGAGTGGCTGTCTACGACCGAAGCCAAGCGATGGTATGGTCTCGAGCCCGGCGGCTATCAGGTGCGTGAGGTGGCAGCTCCGATGGGCTATCGACCGGCCGAACCGATCGATTTTTTAGTGGAGCTGATTGCGAAGACGCAGCGCTTCGAGCTGATCAATCAACCGGGACTGGGAGAGATCAAGATATCGAAGATCGATATCAGTACCGGTGAACCGATTCCGGGCTCGAGGATCACGCTGTATCAGGCCGATGGAACAGAAATCGATTCGCAGGTGACGGATGAATCGGGTCTGGCGGAGTTTTCGGCTTTGGAAGTCGGAGCCTACTACTTTATAGAAAGTGAAGCCCCGGAGGGCTATGTCCTAAATGAAGCCGAGCATCACTTTGAGATCACCGAGCACGGCCAGATCCTTCGGGCACAGCTGCCTAATCAGCTGATCATGGGCACCCCCATAATCAAAAAAATCGACTTCAGCACCGAGGAGCCGCTGCCGAATACCATCATCGAGCTCTACTCGGAGGCCGGGGAGCTGCTGCAGACTCAAACGACCGATGAATTTGGTGAGGCGGCGTTCGATCCGGTCCCCTATGGTCGCTACTATTTTCTGGAAAAGGAGGCGCCCGAGGGCTATATCCTCAATCCCTACAAGCACTGGTTTGAGATCCGCTATGATGGTCAGATCCACCGCTCGATCATGTCGGATCAGCTGCTCTATGCTAAGCCGGCCATCCATAAGCTGAGTCAAGAGACCGGTGAGCGACTGCCCGGTGTAACATTCGAGCTCTATAATATCGAGGGAGAGCTGCTCGAGACCCAAACGACCGATGAGGCCGGACGGGCTGAGTTTTCCGAGGTCCCCTATGGGCTGTATTATTTTAAGGAGGTCGCCACGATCGAGGGCTATGTGCTAAGTGATGAGGAGCATTGGTTCGATATCCATGAGGACCGAGAGATCGTTGTAACGACCATCACCAATCGCATGATCTATGGTGTGCCGGAGCTATCCAAGACCGATATATCGACGGCCGAGCCGATCCCGGATACGCTGATCGAGCTATACAGTGAAGCCGGTGAATTCATCGAGGCCAAGCGGACCGATGAGGCGGGGCTGGCCGTATTTGAACCGCTGGCCTATGGTCGCTACTATTTTCTGGAAAAGGAGGCGCCAGAGGGCTATGTCCTAAATCCGGACAAGCACTGGTTCGAGATCCGGCTTGACGGCGAGACGGTCCGATCGACCATGACGAATCGCTTGATCCAATCGAAGCCGGTGCTGACCAAGCTGGATCTAAGCACCTCGGAGCCGATCCCCGATACCGTGATCGAGCTCTACAATGAAGCGAATCAATTGATCGAGACCAAGACGACCGATTTAAACGGTGTGGCCGAATTTTCGCCGGTCAGCTATGGCCGCTACTATTTTCTCGAAAAGGCCGCCCCGGAGGGCTATTTACTAAACACCGACAAGCACTGGTTTGAGGTCAATACCGATGGTGAGATCATCCGTTCTATCATGAACAATGAGCAGATCACCGGTCAGCTGCGGATAAAGAAGGTGGCCAGTGATAGCCAGGCGCCCTTGGCCGGGGCCGTCTTCTCGCTCTACCGAGGCGATGATCTGATCGAGCGGTACACTACCGATGAGGCGGGACTGATCGAGCTGGAGCTGGTATATGGTCGCTACCGGGTGGTCGAAACCAAAGCTCCCAGCGGCTATCAGGCGACGGAAAAAGAGTTCGAGATCGAGATCGATCAACCGGAGCGATCGATCGAGCTGGTGGTCGAGAATACGAAGCTTCCCCAGGCCCTGCCCAGTACCGGAGCCGGCGGCGCATTCCTGGCACTGCCGGGGCTGATGATCCTGGGAGGCTGGTGGCTGCGGCGAAAACGGAGATAGGCTTTAACCAACAAAAAAATGAGAGGCTTTTTGGCCTCTCATTTGGCTTGACTAGACATTGAAGCGAAAGTGGATGACATCGCCGTCTTGGACGATATAGTCCTTTCCTTCGAGTCGCATGACACCCTTGTCTTTGGCCTGGACATAGCCGCCCACGGCCACCAGCTCATCATAGGCAATGACCTCGGCTCGAATGAAGCCCCGCTCGATATCGGAGTGGATCTTACCGGCAGCCTGTTGGGCCCGGGTGCCTTGTCGTATGGTCCAGGCTCGGGTCTCGACCTCGCGGCTGGTGATAAAGGAGATCAGGTCGAGGAGGCGATAGGATCGTCTGATCAGACGGTTCAGCCCGGGCTCGCTCAGTCCCATATCCTCGAGGAAGGCCTGCTTGTCCTCATCGTCGAGCTCCGAGAGCTCCTGTTCGATCTGGGCCGAGATGGCGACGACCTCAGAGCCCTCCTTGGCGGCCAGTTCTCTGACGACTCGGATCGATTCATTATCGCGGGTCAGGGCGTCATCGATCGAGACATTGGCGACATAGATGGTGGGCTTTGATGTCAGGAGGCGAAAGTCCTGATAGAGCTCTTTTTCCTCCGGTGTGATGTCAAAGGTTTTGGCCGGTTGTTCGTTTTCGAGGTGATCCAAGAGGCGCTTGGCAAATTCCAGCAGGGCTTTGGCCTTTTTATCGGCCTTGGCCTGACGCTCGAGACGCAAGATCCTTCGCTCCATGATCTCGATATCGGCCAGGATCAGCTCCAGCCGGATGGTCTCGATGTCTCGGGCGGGATCGACCGCTCCATCGACATGGACCACATTGTCGTCTTGGAAGCAGCGCACCACATGGACGATGGCGTCGACTTCGCGGATATGCGATAAGAACTGATTGCCCAGGCCCTCGCCCTTGGAGGCGCCGCGGACCAGACCGGCGATATCATAGAAGGCAACCGTGGCCGGGACGATCCGACCGGTGCCGTCCATTTCTTGGAGGACCTTGAGCCTAGGATCCGGCACATCGACCACGCCGAGGTTTGGATCAATCGTACAAAACGGGTAATTGGCGCTGTCGGCGCCGGCCTTGGTCAAGGCATTGAACAGGGTACTCTTGCCGACATTGGGCAGCCCCACGATTCCTAATTTCATATATCATCCGATGGCCCGAGTCGGACCATATCTCCTTTCTTTCTTCAGGGACTTATTATAGAGGAAAAGATTGTGACATGCAATGAGTGGTATAATATTTCGACGGAGGACGCTGTGCAGACAATCGAACAGTTATTTGAGCCGGGTCGGTTGATCAGGCGCGACATCGAGCACCGCCATTTTAAAAGCAATCTGATCAGTCTCTATTTTGTCCGGCCGCTCTCGGCCAAGGAGGCTGCGTTGGGTGCTTTGTTGGGCCGAGTGCTCAGCTTTTCATCAGAGGCCTATCCGAGCATGAAGGCGATCAGCGATCAAGAAGACGACCTGTATGGGGTGGTCGTTTATTTTGATTCGGATAAATACCGCGACCAATTGGTGATTGAATACAAACTGATCTATCCCAACTATTCTTTGCTTCCGATCGATTCGGATCTGAGTGAGCAAGCGGTGGCCTTTTATATCAGCCTGCTGGCCAGGCCGCTGTTGGTCGATGGCCTGTTCGATCAAGACGTCTTTGAGACCGAGAAATCAAACCTGCTGGAGGAGCTGGCCTCGATCCGAAAGGACCCGGTCGGCTATAGCTATCGCCGGTGCAATGAGATCCATTTCCGGGACTCGCAGCTTGGCGTCTATAAATACGGTGATGAAGCCTCGCTTCGATCGATCACCAATCAGGAGCTGATCGATTACTACCACGAGCTGCTTGGCTCGTCCGATATCTATTGCTATCGTCACGGCGCCTATAAGCCGTCGCCGATCAGAGCCAAGGCTACGAGGCAGTTTGAGCGGCTGCCGCTGATCGCTGAGACGAAGCTGGTGGAGGAGGAGCGAAACAGTCATCAAAGTATTTTGGTGCAGGCCTATCAGACCGATATCGATCAGGCGGATGCCGAGGCCCAGGCAGCGATGCTGTTCAACCAGATCCTGGGTGGTGATGCCAATTCGGTCTTGTTTCGCATCATCCGAGAGGAGCTGGGCTATTGCTACCATATCGAATCACGGTATGATAAGTATCGCGGAGTGCTGTTTATCACGACCGCCTATCGAGAGGCCGATCACGAGGATCTCATCCAACGGATCGATCAGCTGATGGGTGAGATCAAAGCCGGTCACATCTCTTCGACGGATTTTGAGGTCGCCAAGCTCGAGGCCATCCAGAGCCTGAAAAGCCTGGCCGATCATCAGGCGACGATGCTCGATTATGTATTCGTTCAGGATCTGTTCGGAAAGTCTGATACGATCCCCGATCGGGTAGCTCAGCTTGAAGCTATGGCGCTTCCGGCCGTGATCGAGGCGGCCGGGAGGTTTGATCTGATCACAAGCTTTCACTTAAAGGGGGGTAAATGAAGGAAGTCTATAGTCCGCTGTTAAAAGAGGCCTATTATGAGATGAGGCTGCCCTCAGGCTTTCAGATCTTCTTATATCCCAAGCCCGGGATCTATAATAAAGGGGCCTTTTTAGCCGTCGGCTATGGCAGCCTGTATGAGCGCTTTGTCGGCGCGGACGGCAACACGTATGTCACACCGCCCGGGACGGCCCACTTTCTTGAGCATAAGCTGTTTGAGAATGAATCGGGCGATCTGTTTGAGTCGATGGCCCGCTTTGGGGCCGATGTCAATGCTTATACCGCCCTCGATCACACCTGCTATTATTTTACGGCGCCCGATCATTTCTATGAGTCGCTGGGGCATTTGCTCCAGCTGCCGATCCTTCGGGCCTATACCGAGGCGGGAGTCGCGTCTGAGAGATCGATCATCGCCAGTGAGATCGATATGTATCTGGATTCACTCGATTATCGGTCGTATCGAACTGCCCTGAGCGCGCTCTATCCGAAGCATCCGATCGGCCAAGACATTGCCGGGACCAAGGAGTCGATCGAAAGCATCACCAAAGAGACCCTTGAAGTGGTGATGGATCAGTTCTATGTGCCGGCGAATATGTTCTTGTTTGTGATCGGGGATTTTAGTCCGACGGAGATGGATCGACTGCTGGAGAGTCTGCCGCCGTTTTATCATGAAGCTCGGCCCCGGGCCAAGGTGTTGATCGAACGGGATGAGTCGGTGCCGGATGAGACGCTTTTGGTGGAGCATGATGAGACGCCGCTGGCTGTCTTTGACTATCTTTTGAAGCTAGAGCCGATCGGGGATCCGGTACTGGCGTTTCGACGCTATATCAAATACAATCTGATCCTGGATGTCTTATTCGGTAAGGGGTCTGCTTTTTTCGAAGACACCTATCGGCGCGGGATCCTGACGGATCTGGCGGTCGAATACCACTACGGACCGGGCTATCGCTATATCAGTTTTTCTGGTGAGGGGCGAGATCCGACCGGTTTTCGTACGAAGCTGGACGATTTGTTGGCCGGTTTCCATCAAACTGGGGTATCGATGGAAGAGGTCGAACGGATCAAGCGTAAGACCATGGGCCAATTTTTGATGGGCTTCAATTCGATCAATCATATCGCCCACACCTTTATCGCCTTCTACTATCGCCAGGCGCGGCTGTTTGACTTTTTGGACATCGTCGAGTCGATGGCGCTGGATGACTTTATGAATTTGTTTGATGGTAGCTATGTCTTTAGCACCATAGAAGAGGAGAGTGCATGGACCCGGTAGCATTTACGATCTTTGGAATCGAAATCAGATGGTATGGCCTATTGATGGCCTTTGGAATGCTCGTCGCCAGTATGCTGCTGCTACACTTCGCTAAAAAGAGAGGCTATCAGGCCGATCTGATCTATGATTTTATCCTGGTGATCATCCCTTCGGCGGTGGTGATGGCCCGCCTGTGGTATGTTCTGTTCAATCTCGACTACTATCTGCAGCACCCGGCTTCTATCATCAATGTCCGAGAAGGTGGCCTGGCCATCCAGGGCGGCGTGATCGGCGGGATCATTGCCGGTTGGATCTTTGCCAGGATCAAGCGGGTCGATTTCTGGGAGCTGGCCGATATGGTGGCGCCGGGGCTCATCCTGGCCCAAGCGATCGGTCGCTGGGGCAATTATGCCAACAGCGAAGCCCACGGCGGTCCGACGGATCTGCCCTGGGCGATCACGGTGGCGGGCGAGAAGGTCCATCCGACCTTCTTATATGAGTCGCTGTGGAATCTATTGGTGTTCGCTATCCTATTGTGGGTGATGAAGCGCCAGAAGTTCAGCGGCCAGATCTTTTTGCTCTATGGCATCCTGTACTCGTTCGGTCGCTTTTTCATCGAGGGCCTTCGGACCGATTCCTTGATGATCGGACCCTTTCGAACGGCTCAGCTGCTGAGCATCATTACGATCATCGTGTTTGGGGTTCTCTACTATCTGTTCAACCATCGAAAAAAAGCCGAACATTCAACCGAACACTGACGAAAAAATCAGCCAAACACCTAAAATCCCTTGCCAGGGGATTTTTTTTAGGGTAAAATGACGTTACAAGTGGTAAAAAGTGGTAGAAAGTGGTTAAGATTCCCTAAGGAGAGGCACATGTTCATCGGCGAATACCGTTACAATGCGGATGCCAAGGGACGCGTCAGTGTTCCGGCGAAATTCAGAGACGAACTGGGCGAGAGCTTTTTTGTAACAAAAGGCCTTGATCAGTCTCTTTTTGTGTTTCCCGAATCAGAGTGGGCCCTCTTCCAGGAGAAGCTACAGACCCTGCCGCTGACCAACCCCCGTGCTCGTGCCTTTACCCGGGTGTTCTATTCGGGAGCGACCGAGGTCGAAATGGACAAGCAGGGGCGGATGTTGATCCCGCAGAATCTGCGTGAGTTTGCCGGGATCGAGAAGGAGATACTCGTCATCGGTGTCGGTTCACGAGTGGAGATCTGGTCGGAGAAGGCGTGGGAAGACTATAACAACCCCGACAATCTCAGCTACGATGACATGGCCGAGCACCTGGAAGATCTGGGGATATAGATGGAATTCAAGCATATCAGTGTTCTGCTGAATGAAACCATCGATGCCCTTAGGATCAGGCCGGACGGCATCTACTTCGATGGGACCCTGGGTGGCGCCGGTCATTCATCTCAGATCCTAAAGCAACTGGAGGACGGTCTGCTGATCGCAATGGACCGGGATGAAGCGGCGCTTATGGCCAGTAAGGACAAGCTCCGAGAGATCGGTGGCAATTTCGTGCTTGCCAAGGGCAACTTCCTCAATGTCGATCTACTGCTCGGTGAGCTGCAGATCGAACAGCTCGATGGGGCGCTGCTGGATCTGGGGGTGTCCTCTCACCAGCTCGATACCGAGGAGAGAGGCTTTAGCTATCACTACGATGCCCCGCTCGATATGCGGATGGATCAATCCCAAAAGCTCGACGCCAGGACCATCGTCAATACCTACTCTCATGAAGAGCTTACCACAATTCTGCTCGAATATGGTGAAGAACGTTGGGCCAAGCGGATCGCTGAGATCATGATCGAGCGCCGCCCGATCGAAACGACCTTCGAATTGGTCGATGTCATTAAGCGAGCCGTACCGGCCGGTGCCAGAGATAACAAGCACCCGGCCAGACGAACCTTTCAGGCCCTTCGGATCGCAGTCAATCATGAGCTCGACAATATCGAGGCGACCCTGGATAAGATCATGGCTTCACTCGCTCCGGGTGGCCGACTGGCGGTCATCACCTTTCACTCCCTTGAAGATAGGATCGTAAAGAATACCTTTCGACGCTATGAGAACCCCTGTAGCTGTCCGGCGGAGCTGCCGCTGTGTGTCTGCGGCCAACAGCCCACCGGCAAGCTGATCAATCGTAAACCCATCATCCCCGGCATCAAAGAGTTGGAATTCAACCCCCGCTCACGCTCTGCCAAGTTGCGTGTCATAGAAAAGATATAGGAGCTGGCATGAAACTAGATTTCCGTGAATTCGATAAAGCGTATAATGAAGACATCGATCGTCGACTCAAAGAAAAGGAGTCGAAGCATCTCAAGAAAAAAGAACTGACCAGGATGCGCCAATTCTACAAGTACGGCATGGTGGTGACCTTAGCAATCGTTGTGATCGCCGTCACGGTCTATGGCTATGTGGAATTGAACCGATTGAAATACGATAATGAGCGAATGATCAGTGAGATCTATGTGCTCGAGAGCGAGATCGCCGACCTGCAGTTTATGATCGACCAAAAGCAATCATCATCCGCCATCATTCCGATCGCCCAAGAACAGCTGGGACTGATCCGGATCAATGAAGCCGAGACGCAAGCCGTCGAGGTCCGGGTCAACTATGCATTGAATCCTGACGCCAAGAATGTTATAGTAAAAGAGGATCAGGATAAAAAAGCGGCTGATAACCAGTAGCAACTCTCATGATTATCAGTTGCAATCTGTTAGATTATTGGAGATCAGATGAAGAATAAAAATAAGGTTAAGATGTATCTGATTTTAGTCACGATATGTCTTATTTTTTTAGTGATAGCCGCCAGAATGTTTCAGCTCCAGATCATTAAGCACGAGGAGTACTCCTATAAAGCCATCGAGCTGAGTAAGAAAGATATCAATAAATATGCCCTGCGGGGTGATATTTTGGATCGCAACAATGTCCGCCTAGCCTATTCGGCGAAGTATTATGATATCTGGGTCAATAAACCCGATATCCTGCTTGAAGAAATGAGCGCCGAGGAGCGGCTTCATTTTGATGAGACGCTCAAGGTGATCGCCCAGACGACCGGTGTGACGGTCGAGGAGTTTATGGCCAAGCTCGAAGATGAGAGCTTGAGCAATTTCCTTTTGAAGAAATGGGCCACCAAGGAAATGGTCGATGCCATTCAAGAGATGGAGCCACGTTGGCTCAGCTCCTATGATTCCTATCGCCGGGTCTATCCGGAGGGTCGGATGGCGTCTAATCTCATCGGCACGACTGATGCCGAGGGCTTTGGTCGCAGTGGTCTGGAGCTTAGCTATAATGACTATCTGGCCGGCCGAAACGGCAAATATGTCATGGAGACCGACCTGTTCGGCAATCAATTGGCCCTTTCGAATGCCGATATCTTTGAGCCGGAAAACGGTGAATCGATCGTGCTGACGATCGATAACTACCTGCAGCAAAGCACTCAGCTCCATCTGGAGAGCGCCCATGAGGCGGTCGATGCCACCCAGATGATCGGTCTGATCACGAATGTCAAGACGGGAGAGCTCTTGGCTGTCGCCAATACGCCGTCGTATGATCTAAATGATCCGCTCAACCTGAATCTGCCCGAGGGCGAGGAGTTGACCGGGGATGCCTACTGGGAAGCGATCCATAAGATGTGGAGCAACCCGGCTTTTATGTATAACTATGAACCGGGCTCGGTCAGTAAGCTCATCACGACCGCCATTGGCCTCGAGGAAGGCAAGTTCACGATGGATAGCCATTGGCTCGATGATACGGGTGAGATCCAGATCGATAATGACACCATCCGCTGTGCCAGCTATCCGAATGCCCATGGGGATCAAACCACCCCCCAGGCTCTGGTCAACAGCTGTAATGTGGCCTATATCAAAATGGGGATGACGATCGGCAAAGATACCATCTATGACTATTTTGAAGCCCTGAATCTGCCGTATCGCTCGGGTCTTGGGATCACCGGCGAAGCCTTTCCGATCGTGATCCCACGGTCAGATCTGCTGGCAGTCGAATCCTATAGTATGTCCTATGGTCATGCTTATTCGGTGACGCCGCTCCAAATGATCGCCGCCTCGAACGCTGTCATAAACGACGGACAATTGATGCAGACTCAGCTCATCAAGCAGCGACTCTCGTCGGAGGGTGAGGTCACCTTCCAGGCGGAGCCCAAGCTGATCCGCCGAGTGTTCAGCCCCGAGACCTCAGCCGCTATCCGTCCGATCGTGATCGATGTTCCGATCCGGATGGGGGCCGATCTCAAAGGCTACTCGATCGCCGGCAAGACCGGGACGACCTTGAAGCTGACCTATAGTGAAGAAGAAGACAAGCTGGTCTATGGTGAGAAGGTCATCAATTCCTTCTATGCCTTTGGACCGGTCGAAGATCCGCAGTATTCCGTACTCGTCCTGGCGGATGAGCCGGACGATGAGTTCCGCTACGATGCCGCGATCCAGGTGGCGGTCGATATGCTGATCGATACCATGAACTACCATGGCATCGGCAATGATCCGACCGGCTCGGACGATGAGGTGATCGTGCCTGATGTCACCGGGATCTCGTATAATGCCGCCGACTTTACCTTGAGTGAACTCGAAATCGACTATACCAGTGTCGGCTATGAGCCGGAAGAGGATCAAGTGGTGGTCGACCAGTTTCCTAAGCCCGGGATCAGTGTGATGAAAGGAACCAAAATCATTATCAAAATGGGACCAAGACCTGATGAAGACCTATAACAATGAATCGATCAAAGCGCTAAAAGGGCCTGACAGGGTCCGCAAACGACCGGGTGTCATCTTCGGTTCCGACGGGATCGAGGGCTGTAAGCACTCGGTATTTGAGATTCTGTCAAACTCGATCGACGAGGCCCGTGAAGGCCACGGGAAAGTCATTACCGTGATCTTACACGCCGATGATTCGATCACGATCGAGGATGAGGGTCGCGGGATCCCGGTCGGCTACAATCGCAAAGAAAAGCGCTATAATTGGGAGCTGATCTTTACCGAGCTCTATGCCGGCGGCAAGTACAATACCAATGAAGGCGTCAATTATCAGTATTCACTGGGACTAAACGGACTGGGACTGACCGCCACTCAGTACTCGTCGGAGTATATGGACGTCGAGATCTTTCACGGCGGCGACGGCTACGATCTGCGGTTTGAAAAGGGCTACAATGTCGGTGGGCTGAAAAAGAAAAAGGGCAGCTTCAAGCAGACCGGTACCCGGATCACCTGGCGACCGGATCTGGAGGTCTTTACGGAGATCCAGATGGATGACGGCTTCTTTGAAACGATGCTGAAGGAGCAGGCGGTCGTCAATCAAGGCGTCAAGTTTCGCTTTGTCAATGAACGAAGCGGCGAGACCAAGGAGTTCCTCTATCAATACGGTATCCGTGACTATATCGAGGAGCTGGCCGGCGGCAAGAATCTGACCGATGTGTTTGAGATCAAAGCCGAGGGCAAGGGAAAAGACCGCCAGGATATGCCCGAATATCGGGTCAAGTTCGATATGGTGTTTGCCCTGAATAATGAGGTCAACGACCTGAAGTATTTCCATAACTCGAGTGCGCTGGTCTATGGCGGCTCACCCGATCAGGCCGTCAAGACCGCCTTCTTATATGAATTCGATAAGTTTATCAAGCTCCACGGCAAGTATAAAAAAGACGAGGGCATGATCAATTTCGTCGATATCCAGGATTCACTGCTGCTGATCATCAATTCGTTTTCGACCGTCACCAGCTATGAGAATCAGACGAAAAAAAGCATCACGAATAATTTCATTCGTGAGTTTTTGACCGATTCCATCCGAGAACAGCTGGAGGTCATCTTTACCGAGAACCCGACCATCATGCACAAGGTGCTCGATCAGGTCCTGATCAACAAGCGGAGTCGTGAAAAGGCAGAGACGACCCGGACGGCGATGAAGAAAAAGCTGACGCAGCGAGTCGATGTCACAAATAAAGTCGCCAACTTTGTCGACTGTCGCTCGAAGGATCCGGGCGAGCGAGAGATCTTTATCGTTGAGGGTCAATCGGCTTTGGGCGCTGTCATGCAGGCCCGTGATGCCAACTTCCAGGCGCTGTTTCCGATCCGAGGTAAGATCCTAAACACCCTTAAAAGCGATGTCACTAGGATCGTAAAAAACGAGATCATCATGAATCTGATGAAGGTCTTGGGCTGTGGCATCAGCCTAAAGGGCAAGGTCAAGTCGCAGGGGCTGGATTCGTTCGATATCGACAACCTCCGCTTTGATAAGATCATCATTGCCACCGACGCCGATGTCGACGGCTATCATATCCGGACTATGATCTTGACGATGTTCTACACCATTGCACCGGAGCTGCTCCAAGAGGGCAAGGTCTATATCGTCGAATCACCGCTGTATGAGATCGTGACGAAGGAGGGATCGACCTTTGCTTTTAATGAAGTGGAGAAGAATCAGATCCTAAAAGAGCTCGGTGATACCAAGTCGATCGTTCATCGCTCCAAGGGACTCGGGGAAAACGAACCCGAGATGATGGCCCTCACGACGATGAATCCCGACACCCGAAAGCTGATCAAGGTATTATATGAAGAGAGTGATCTGACCAACTATACCTTCGACGCCCTATTAGGTGATAATATCCTCGAACGTAAGCGCATCATCGAAGAAAGAGGATCGGATTATCTGGAGTATCTAGACTTAAGCTAAAAGTGAGCCAGCGATGGCTCTTTTTTTGGGGGCCAAGATTAAATCCATCTTCATGAAAATAAAATGTAAGTATGCTGACAATATGTATTATAATTACGATAGAGAACAACAACTCTCGTCTATTTGACAACGAAGCTACTTACTTGTCTATGACGGAAAGCCCCATCCGTAATTCAATCCATTCCAACGAGGAGACTATTATGATGAAAAAACTACTATCGCTTCTTCTGGTGGCTGTGATGATTGTCGGCTTGATGCCATCCATTAGCTTGGCAGAGGAAACCGAACCGGTACTTGATGAGATCGTCGAAACGACCGAGCCCGAAGTGCCGGCGGAAGAAGAGACCGATGAAACACCGTTGCTGGTAGATGAAGAGCCGGTTGCGGAGGAAGAAGCAACTGATGAACCTTCCGTAACTGACGATCCGGCTCTGCCGAGTGAGACTACGGAAGAACCAGACGAAGTAGCTGTTCCTCAGCAAACCGGGAATGTCACTCTGGCGATCGATGACGGCGAGGCGGTATATTACGCGGAACTCGAAGAGGCATTTGCAGCCCTAGCCGGCAGCCCGTCTGATGCTTTGATCACCGTGCTGGCCCCGACTGCGTCAACGTCTTTCTATGACTTTGATGGCTACAATATCACCATCAACGGCGGTGGCAACTCAATCATGCTGGCACCGCTGACCATAACGAACGGCAGCCTCGAGGTGAACAATGCCGTTGTACTTATGAAACCGGGAGCTTCAGGTTGGACGCTAAAGATAGGTGATACGTTGTCAGATCAAGCCACAGTCACCTTTAGTGGTACCCTCTTGACGCTCGATGGTGGAGGCACAAAAACCGCCGGTGCTATCGAGATGCAGACAAAGAGCACCGGGAAGAATACGCTGAATTTCTTGAATGGCACCGTGGTCCAGGTATCTGGTTATATGCATGACACGACTTTGGGCAATGCGATCATGACTGAGAATGAAGGAACTCATACGATCAATATCGAAAACTCAGAGTTCTACTCCAATGCCAATCGGGCAGGTCTGGTGGCAGGCTCGGGGACCTATGTGAATGTCACAAACGGCGTCTTTCATGTGCTCGATAGCCGAGCGAATGGGACAAATGGCAGTTACTTCCGCGGGATCAATTCAGATATCGTGGTTTCACGAAGTGGTGCCCACGGACTGTCTATCAACCGTCTCTACTTAGAGAACTCGACGGTAACAACCGAACACAATGGCTATACCGGCGTCTGGGTCAATACCCTCGGGTCGACAGTCATTAACTCTATTATGGAAATCAATCACAATCGCGTACAACTTGATACGCTGGGAGCCTTTAATCTAAGAGGCGGCGAGAACACGATCGATGGCTTGAGTCAAATCAATATCAGCCAAAATGGCGGCAGCGGGCTGAGACTCCACGCCGGCAGTCTGGAAGTGGCTGAGGCTAAAGAAAGTGGTTTCTTCAGAGTGATGTATAATATCGCCTCCTTTGGAGGTGGCATCGAAGTTAACGGTGGACAAATAAAGCTGCCATCTTCAGCTATCATCTACAACAACCGTGCCAGAATAGAAGCTGATGATATCTTTGTCAACGAGGGTGCTACGCTGACTCTCTATCCGGTCGGTACCGATTGGCTACTAGAGGAAGGCCCCGAATGGGATGTAAACCACCTGATCGATGGTTGGTATGACGATGTTGAGGGCCGTCGCTGGTCAGCTCATATCGATCCGATCTATGTCAATGAATTTACTGAATTAGGTATTGCTAAAGCTGGTCCGCTGACACTAAAAGCCGCCCACACCGCAATCGCCGAAGTTACAGTAACAAAGATTTGGGTGGGTGGACCGGAGGTCAAACCGGAGATCACGATCACCTTATTGGCCAATGGTGAGACAGCCTACGATCGCTTTGGCCAGGAAATCAAGCCGGTCGTACTCCAAGACGGACAATTGGAATATACGTTTAGAGATCTGCCATTGTTCGATGCCGAGAGTGAAGAGATTGAATACACTGTGGCCGAAGATGCCGTCGACGGATATATTACAACGATCGATAAGCATGATATCACGAACACCTTCGTCATTAAAAAAATCGACCTCACCGCCACCAAGGTGTGGATCGGTGGACCGGAAGAAAAACCGACTATTAAGCTACAACTGCTAAAAGACGGTCAGCCAGAGGGTGAGCCGGTCGAATTGAAGTCGGGCGAGACAAGCTATACTTGGAAGGATCTACCGCTGACGGATAACGCCGGTAAAGCTTTCGTCTACACGATCGAGGAGCTTGAGGTGGAGGGTTATACCTCTGTAGTCGATGGCTTGTTGATCACTAATACGTATATCGTACCGACGATTGATGTGACAGCTACCAAGAAGTGGGATGGTGGACCAAAAGACAAACCGATCATCCAGCTGCAGCTCTATCGCGATGGTAAAGCCTATGGTGATGCTGTAAAACTTGATGGTGTGACGAGCTATACTTGGAAGGAACTGCCGAAGACGGATGCTGAAGGGAAAGTCTTTGTCTATACGATCAAAGAGACGGATGTACCGAATAACTATAAAGCAACCTATAGTGAAGACGGACTGACCGTAACGAATACCTGGACGAAAGAGGAGCTGCCGTCCACCGGTGTTGGTAGCAGCACCTGGATCTTATTCCTTGGTGGAAGCTTGCTGCTGGCGGCCGGCTATGTCTTACTCCGCCGACGAAATAACGGCGCATAACTCTATTTAATAGGAGCACGGCCGACTTGGGCCGTGCTTTTTTCATGGGTTTATTTGACAAGAAAGGTCTCCGCTTATATAATAAGGATACGATTTGGACGGAATGAATCGTTCGAAGTGACGGCATCATCCATTTGGATGCAAGTAAATTTGTTGTTAAAAACCGCTTGACCTTGGAGCGGTTTTATTATATATTAATAAGGCACCACTCGAGGGGCACCGAGCTTAGCTCGGAAAACTTTCAAACTTTTTCCAAATAAGTGTTGACAGGTAAGCCTGGGGTGTGTATAATGAAAATGTTGTCGCAAAAGGCAGCGCATGAACGTTGAAAACTGAAACAGCAAATGATGAGGTAGCGAATTAAAACTGTTAATTAAGAGTTTGATCCTG
>DUPT01000024.1 GCA_012838225.1 Tissierellia bacterium | reverse complement strand
GACCACGATGAAGCGAGAAATCGAACGGATCCAACGAGTCCAACTTACTTTTGGAAACACGCATGTTTCGACGGACTCGCTCTTGTGATGCCGAAATTTCTTCCTACATGGAGCTGTTGGCTTTATTTTAGCATAAAAGGACAGTTTTTCGATGCAAACCGTGCTTTAGGCCATTCATGTTACGTTGAGGAAAGTTTCAAAGTTAAATGAACCCCCGGCAGATGCAAGCATCTCACTCACTCTGCAAAAAGCACCTAATCCTTTAAGAGCGAAGGCTCCTCTACCAGGCAGCGATGACTATTCCATCAGCACCTGCTTCGGATTCAGATTGACGATGTAGAGTGCCGGCACCACTGTCGCGATGGCACTGATCAATAAGCCGATCGCCCATCTCTCGCCTAGTCCTTGCTTCCTATACCTGATGATACCTTAAAAAGAAAGAAAGCTATTATTAATCATGCTTTCAGGGTTTTGAGCATCTCTTTTAATCCTGATTCTGCTTTTTTCGACCGTCTTTTCAGCTATAAAACAGTCATTTTTCCTTTTCCCCACGGACTGTCATGCTATACTGGTCGAAGGAGGAAATGTCTATGAAATTTGAATTCACACCAATTGCTGATGCCCTCGTTACCGTCGTCTTTGATGATGAAGCCCTAAAAGCCGGCACTTTAAAGATCGACTTCAAAGCCGATCGACCCAGCCTGCTGCTAGGCATGGGCAAATCCGAGGAAGCCAAAAACAGTGCCATTCGCAAGGCCTTCTTCGGCGTACCGGGCGAGCTGCTGAAGTACGAGGTCGACTCTGTTCGCATCGAAGGCTTGACGGATCCGGCTCAGCTGGCCGCCGCCTACGAAGGACTCTGGATGGGCAACTACGTCTTCACCCGATATAAAGAAGATAAGCAAGCCGACAAGCGACTCAAGGTCTTGGCCCTCGATGAATTCGATGGTCTGAGTGAAGCGCTGACCGAAAGTCAGATCCTGATGCAGTCGGCCGATTTTACCCGCTACTTGGTCAATAGCCGGGCGATCGATCTCTATCCCGAGACATTGGCTCAATTAGCCAAAGACGAACTGGAGCCACTGGGCGTATCGGTCGAGGTCTTCGGACGGGATAAATCACAAGCGCTCGGTCTCAAGGCTTTCTTAGCCGTATCAGAAGGCAGCGACAAAGAGCCTCAGGTGATCATTGCCAAATACAATGGCGCCGGTGATGAGCCCTATGCCGCGCTGATCGGTAAGGGTCTGACCTATGACTCCGGAGGCTATGGCATCAAATCGACCGAAGGCATGGGCACCATGCATAGTGATATGGCCGGTTCGGCCACGGTCCTGGGCGCGATCCGAGCGATCGCCGAGGCCAAGCTCAAGAAAAACGTCTATGCAGTCGTGTTGGCCTGTGAGAATATGATCGATGGCTCAGCCTATAAAAACGGCGATATCATCTCGTCTCATCTAGGCAAAACCATCGAGATCAACTCGACGGATGCCGAAGGCCGTTTGACACTGGCCGATGCCCTGAGCTATACCGAAGAAGCTCTCAAGCCATCGTTCATGATCGATGTGGCGACCCTGACAGGCGCTGTGATCATTGCCCTCGGGGATGTGGCCGCCGGAGCTGTCGGCAACGACGATCAACTGATGAAGGACGTGCTAGCGGCCGCTGAACTGAGCGACGAGCCGATCTGGCAACTGCCTAACTTTGATGAATACAAAGAACAATACAAGTCCACCTTCGCCGATCTGAAAAACACCGGCGGACGAGGCGCCGGATCGATCACGGCCGGCTTGTTCCTGGGCGAATTCGTTCAGGCCACCCCTTGGGTCCACCTCGATGTCGCGGGCGTGACCTACCGGGCCGATAAGGCCAAACCACCGCATCCGGCCGGGGCTTCCGGCTTTGGTGTCAAGGCCCTGTATCAACTGATCAAGCACCGCTGATCTGAAAAATCTTGTCTATGAAAAAAGCACACGCGAAGGTGTGCTTTTTTTATGGAGCCTTTGAGCGGACTCGAACCGCCGATCTCCGCCTTACCAAGGCGACGCTCTACCGACTGAGCCACAAAGGCGTGGATGCCTATCTAATATAGTATATCTTTAAGCCGAATGTCAACCCTTATTTTGCTTTTTCATTGCCAGAGCATAGGCATAGCAACTGATGCCGGCCGCCACCGAGGCATTGAGTGATTCAAAGCGTGAGGTCTCGATCCGAAAAAGGCCGTCACAGCGTTTGAGGACTTGTCCCGACAGACCGCTATCCTCTGAACCGATAACGATGACACTAGAACGGGCAAAGTCGATCGTGGCTAAGGGAGCTGCTTTGTGAGCCTCTGCCCCATAGACCCAGTAGCCGCTTTTTTTCAGCTCATCAAGGACCTGGCCCAGATTTGCCACCCGAGCGATCGGCAGATGTGAGGCAGCCCCGGCACTGGCCTTATGGACCACCGAATCGACTGAAGCACTTCGGCGTTTGGGTATGATGATGCCCTCAGCTCCAAAGCTATAGGCCGAGCGGATGATGGCCCCCAGATTGTGGGGATCGGTGATGCCATCGAGCATAACGATCAATCCGCCCTTCGCCAGATCCTGCCAGGCAACGTATTCGGTAGCCGAGACAAAGGCCACCACCCCCTGGTGGGCTTGACCATAGCTATCGAGCTTGGCCCGATCGACCCAGTTATAGACGATCTGGTTGTCATCGAGCAGCTTTAGCAGGTCGCGGATGAGCTTGTGATTGAGATCCTTTTGGAGCGAGACCTTATTGATCGTCCGGCCGGCTCGGATCGCTTCTATCACGGCGTGTTTTCCGATCAGTCGATCTTCCATGAGTCACCCTTCTTGAGATAGTCAATGATCTGATCCATCAAATGAGTGATCCGATCGTGGTTTTGGCTTAGAAACAAATGACCTAACAGGCACTCCAGACCGGTCGCCAAACGATAATCGCCTAAGGAGGATGATTTGGCCGTGCCGCCCTTGGCGTTTCGACCGTAGCGGACGATATCGAGCTCATCCTCGCTGAGCTGATCACTCAGGAATTGGAGCGCCCGGGCCTGAGCCTCGGCATTGACCATGGCAAAGGCCGCTCGGTTATGCACCACCATCTGACGGCTGCCCTGATCGATCAAGGCCTTTCGCACCGCCAGCTCATAGACGGCATCTCCCAGGTAGGCCAGCTCCAGGGCATTGTAGCTGCCTAATTGAGCTTCCATGTGGTGCCTTCCTTCGAGTCCATCAGGCTGATCCCCATCGCTTGGAGCTCGTCTCGGAGCCGATCGGCTTCGGCCCAGTTTTTGGCCTGCTTGGCTTGATTCCTCTCAGCGATCAATCGCTCGATCTTTGCCGTATCGACATCGATCTCAGGTTCGACAAACAGATCGAGGCCAAGCACCGTCTCCATCTGCTCGATGATATAGCGCTTCTCACCGCTGGAGAGCTTGTCATCTTTTAGGACGGTATAGATCAGCGTGAGTGCATTGGCGGTATTCAGATCATCCGCCAAGGCCGCCTTGAACTCATCGATATAGGCAGTCGTTTCGATCGGCTCAGCAAGGGCCAGGGTGCGCTCCTTCAGCTTATGATAGGCGGTCTTAGCCGTATCCATCCCTTCATCACTGAAGGCCAGCTGTCGTCGATAGTGAGAGCCGAGCAGAAAATACTTATAGACCATCGGATCATAGCCCAGCTCCTCCAACCGGCTGAGCGATAGGAATTCTCCCTTGGACTTACTCATCTTGCCATCATCGGTCAAAAGGAATTCGGCATGCCACCAGTAGTTGACCCATTTTTGACCGGTAAAGCTTTCGGTCTGGGCGATCTCATTGGTGTGATGGGTCGAGATATGATCGACGCCGCCGCAGTGGATATCGAGCCTCTCCCCCAGGGCCTTGAGCGCGATCACCGAGCACTCGAGATGCCAACCGGGATAGCCTCGGCCAAACGGCGAGTCCCATTTCATCTCCTGCTCATCGAATTTGCTTTTGGTGAACCACAAGGCAAAATCATAGGGATTTCGTTTGTTCTCATCGAGCTCAACATCGCCTCGGGTGCCGTGTTGGAGATTCTCCAAAGGCATCCTAGATAGCTCGGTATATCTCGGGAATTTTGACACATCATAATAGACATTGCCGCCTGCCCGGTAGGCATAGCCCTTCTCCTCGAGTACGCTGATAAACTCGATATAGTCCTCGATCTGATCGGTCGCCCGCATCACGATATCAGGCGTCTCGAGATTGAGCTTGGCCATATCGCGAAAGAAGGCTTCAGTATAGTAGTCGGCAATGTCCCAAACGGTCTTACGCTCGCGCCGGGCGCCCTTTAGCATCTTGTCTTCGCCCTCGTCGGCATCACTCTCCAAATGACCGACATCGGTGATATTCATTGCCCGACTCACCTCATAGCCCAGGAACCGAAAGGCCCGAACCAAAATGTCTTCGCTGACATAGGTCCGGAGGTTTCCGATATGGGCATAGTTATAGACAGTCGGTCCGCAGGTGTAGATCTTGACCCGGCCGGCTTCGATCGGCACAAACTCCTCCACATTAAGGCTCATCGTATTGTATAAACGCATATTAATCTCGCGGGGCAAATACGAGCCCCATCTTTCCACTGATATAGTCGTAGCTGTCTTTATCGTGCGGCTTGATGCACCGGCTGCAGTCTTTGATACCGTGACTGAGCTTGAAATCACCGCCGCATTTTGGTCCCAATAGATAGAGTGGGCAATAGCAGAATAGACAATTGAAGTCTTCTTCGGCTACCCCCTCATGACAGGGGAAGTATTCGCACTTAACATTGGTAAATTTCTGGTAGTGTTGCATGTTCCAACAGGACGATGGCCATGGCGGCCAGTCCCTCCTCCCTTCCGATCGCTCCCATTTTTTCGGTCGTGGTCGCCTTGACATTGATCGCCTCGCAACCGGTCAAGCGTTTGATATTGTCTTCGATCCGGTCTCGATACGGCGCCAGTTTGGGCTTTTGGCCGATCAGGGTGAGATCGGCATTGACCAACCGATAGCCTTGCTCGTGCATCCGCTCCAGCACCTGCTTCAATAGCTCGCCAGAATCGGCGCCTCGATAGGCCGGATCACTATCGGGAAAGTGTCGGCCGATATCGCCCAGCCCCAGGGCTCCCAAGATGGCATCACTGAGGGCGTGGAGCAGCACATCGGCATCGGAATGGCCGAGCAGACCATAGTCCAGCTCGAGATCGATCCCGCCGAGGATCATCCGTCGGCCGAGCTTATATACATGAAAATCTATCCCTTGTCCGATCCGCATAGGTACCTCATATCCTCCGGGGTGGTCAGCTTGTGATTGCCGGGGTCCCCCTCGATTATTGTGACTTGGTAGCCGGCTCTTTCGAGAGCCGAGGCATCGTCTGTCAAGACGATACCGTCGTTAAACGCCGTCTCATAGGCCGCTAACAGATCCGATACCACTGCTCCTTGAGGAGTCTGAGCCGCCCAGTAGAGCGACCGATCAGGCGTAGCGATCACCACCCCCTGCGAGACCTGCTTCAGCGTATCGGTGACCGGAACAGCCAGGATAAACGGCTGTCTTTTCTCAGCCGCATGCAGGGCTCTGGACAGGGCTTCAGCCGATAGAAAGGGTCTGGCCCCATCGTGGATCAAGACAAAATCGTCCGGTCTTAGAACCGACAATCCCCGGTAGACCGAGTCCTGACGGACCGATCCGCCGGCCACCGATCGAATACGTCGGTGCTTGAGCCGATCGATCACCTCGTCATGGGAGGTCACCACGACCACCTCGGCAATCTCTTGGCGGCTTAAAAATTGGTCGACGACGTGCTCGACCACGGTTTTACCCTGATAAGCCAGGAGCAGTTTATTGTGGCCACCCATCCGGTGTGAGGCTCCGGCGGCCATTATGAGTGCAACGATGCGAGACATGGTATCTCCTGTAACATATGGTACTGATATGGTTTGTTTCATTATATATAATAGGACTGTAAATGTAAAACTTTCGACTCTAGGAGGAACGATGGATATGTTCTGTTACCAATGCCAAGAGACCGCCAGTAATACCGGTTGTACCGTCCAGGGCGTCTGTGGTAAGAAGGCCGATACTTCCGGACTGCAGGATCTGCTGATTTACTTAACCAAGGGACTCGCCCTGGTCGACCAAGCCAACCGCACCTCACAAGCGGCCGATCCTCAGATCGCCACGGTGATCATGGAAAACATGTTTACCACCATCACCAATGCCAACTTTGATAATGAGGCGATCATCGAGCGCATCCGTTTAACGATCGATCTCAGAAATGCCTCGAATCAAACCGGGATTGATCATCCGGCAGCCACGCTCGAAGTAGGCGATCAAGCCGACATGCTCCAAAAAGCCGCTTCGGTCGGTGTCTTAGCGGAAGAAAACGAAGACATCCGCAGCCTAAAAGAGCTCATCACCTATGGTCTAAAGGGCTTATGTGCCTATAACGATCACGCCCGTAAGCTGGGCTATCAAGACGATGACATCAACCATTTTGTGTCGCAGACACTGGCTGCGCTACTCGAGGAGAGGCCACTTAGCGACTGGGTCGATCTGACGCTAAAGACCGGTGATTACGGTGTCAAGACGATGGCACTCTTAGACCAGGCCAATACCGAAACCTACGGTCACCCTGAGATCACCGAGGTCAATATCGGCACCCGAAGCAATCCGGCCATCCTCATCAGCGGCCACGACCTCCACGATATGAAAATGCTGCTTGAGCAGACCAAGGGCACCGGGGTCGATGTCTATACGCACGGCGAAATGCTGCCGGCCAACTACTATCCGGAGTTCAAACAATACGATCATTTCGTCGGCAACTACGGCGGTAGCTGGTGGATGCAAAAGCCTGAATTCGAAGCCTTCAACGGCCCGATCCTGTTCACCACCAATTGTATCGTCCCGCCGCTTGATTCCTACAAAGACCGCGTCTTTACCACCGGTTCCTGCGGCTACCCCGGCTTTCAGCACATCCTGCCCCAAGCCGACGGTACCAAGGATTTCTCAGACATCATCGAACTGGCGAAAACATTGCCGGCTCCGACCCAGATCGAAGAAGGCACCATCGTGGGCGGCTTTGCTCACAATCAAGTCCTAGCCCTAGCCGACAAAGTGATCGAGGCGGTAAAAGCCGGTGCTATCAAGCAGTTCTATGTCATGGGAGGCTGTGACGGCCGTCAGAAGGGCCGCAACTACTACACGGAATTTGCCCAATCACTGGCACCGGATACCGTTATCCTCACGGCCGGCTGTGCCAAGTACCGCTATAATAAGCTCGAGCTCGGTGATATCGGCGGGATCCCGCGGGTCCTCGATGCCGGACAGTGCAATGACTCCTACTCCCTAGCCGTCATCGCAATGGCCCTGCAAAAGGCGTTTGAGCTGGATGATATCAATCAGCTGCCGATCGTCTATAATATCGCCTGGTATGAGCAAAAGGCCGTGATTGTCCTGCTGGCCCTACTGTCGCTTGGTGTCAAGAACATCCACCTCGGACCCACCCTGCCGGGCTTCCTCTCACCCAATGTCGTAAACGTCCTGGTCGAAAACTTCGGCATCGCCGGGATCGACACAGTCGAAAACGATATCGAGAAGTTTCGCATCGCCTGATCAAACCTGACAATCGAATAGGTAAAGAATAGGCAATCAGCCTATTCTTTTTCCTTTTATAGGACCGTACGTACGTCTCCGCTGATGTTCTCAACCTCGAAGTGGTGAAATCAGCCACGTAGCACTGGATTCAGCTTTCGTATGATGTGACTTATGGAGGTGGATTGAACCTTTCTGGTAATTTTTCGAACCTCACCTCTGAACTTCTTTCGACGTGTCGGTTGAACCGTCGTATGCCCCTAAGGATGATCATGCCAAGAAATGGAATGCCCTCCTCCTCCAGGTTCGTTCGACACGTCTTTTTCTGATTCACGACCAGCTTGAATGAGTTGGCAGACTGCTCAGCAACTATTTCGAGGAGATCATCGCTCATGCGACCAATCACATGCCCAAGGGAAAGATGAAAGGGATCAACAATAAAACCAAGCTCATACCGAGGCAGGCCTACGGGCTTTCTGATGATCATTATTTCTTCCTCAGGCTGTTTGATGTCAGCAGGAATGATTACATCCGCAACCCATCCCATAAGGTAAGGTTTGTGATCGGCCCCTAAAATAGGTTGAATACATCCTATTTTGTGGCACATTAGGGATACAAGGAAAGGAGGTTGTCAAATGAATATTAACACCAAAATCTTGTGTCAATTACCGAGGCAAACCAGAACTTCTCTAAAGTTGCTCGCATGATAGATGAGAGCGGCTCGGTCATTGTTCTTAAAAACAGTGTTCCTCGCTATATAATCTTCGATTTTTCCTTAGCCAGTGAAGAACAACTCGCTGATAATGAAGATGTATCCGCTGTTTCGAAAAGGCTCATCACAAAGAATAGAAAAGCCTATGAGGAATTGGCTAAATGATTGGACTGATACCGGCACAGGTCGTAAAACTGAATGAGGAGTAATCCGCGAAACAGGCGGTACTTCAGTTAGCTTCTTTTTATGGCCGTAAAAGTTCGGCAGGCTTTAAGCCTGCCTTCATGCATATAAAAGTTACCGGGAGCATCGCTCCCGGTTTTTCTATTGATTCATTAAACAGTTGATGGAGTCTGATCCCGTTTCCGGTCGGATCGTTCAATTCGATATACTCGAAGATCTCATCCGCCACCCGGATCTTCAGTTTGATCACTGATGCCGAGTTGTCTCAGTCGCTGAAGCTCCGTTTCGAGATGCTCGACCTCTAAACGCAACCGAATGCATCCGGCAGGCTCAGCTTCTACCAGACGGATCCAAAGACCCCCGACCAATAGCTTTGTAACGTGCTTAGATGTATCGACTAATTGCTCAGGTTGGAATACCCGGCGATACCACTCTGTACTCTGCTGGCGGTCCTTGGTCGGTATACCCCACGAAAGCTCTGGCAAAGACAAACATCAGTGAATACAACGAATATTCAATATGGAAGGATCGCTCCGAAAGCATCAAAAAAAAAGCAAAACCCTCACTTAAGAGGGTTTGGTGGCGGGCCGTAAGGGATTCGAACCCCTGACACCCAGATTCGAAGTCTGGTACTCTATCCAGCTGAGCTAACGACCCGTGACTTGATAATGATACCACTTCACTTGCTCGATTGCAAATAGAACAGCTTATTTTTGTGTTTGGCGCATCAGTGAGAAGATATATGCCAGCACCAGACCACCGGCCACCCCTAGGCCGACCCTTTCATCCAAGGCCGGCAGCTGCCGGCCAATCATCGATTGGATAAGGCTATAGACCATCGCGATCACCAGGACCAAAAGGATCAGTTGATGAGACAACTCCATCCTTTGCCACAACCGCTTGCTCAGGTGGAACAGCCCGATCCCCAGCAGCGCTGCGATCGGAAGGCTCATGCTACTCCGTCCCTTCCAGCTGGGCATCGCGGATCTCTTTATAGGAACCGCTGGATATCTCTTCGCTGGTATCGATATCCAATACCTTGACGATGACATCGACATCATCCAGCGCGACACCATTGAACACCTGATAGATGGCACCGCTCATATAGAAGCCGATCACGCCAAAGGTATCCCATTCTGAAAACTCATCCTTTTTTGCCAGGATGGTGAATTCCGACAGATCATCACTGTAGTCGATCTCTTTAAAGGACGTGACGGCATTTTGTCCGCTTAGGATCGAGTCGATCATCTCCTCGACGCCCTGCTTCATTTCATCCAAGGTGGTTTGATGAGCTTCTTTTGTCAATACGACCTCGACGCTCTCATCCGCCAAACGAGTGACCTCGACCACGCCCTCATCTTGTCGCATCGTCTCAAGCTCTTCATCGGTCGCCTCGCCCATCAGACCGGCGGGCAGGTTTAACCGGACATGCTCATCGGCCGGTGAACAGGCGATAAGACCCAATAGAAGGCTAAATATCAGACTGATTATTAGGATACGTTTCATATAGACCCCTTCTTGTCAAAGTTTTTTCTGCTTTCAGTATACCATGGATCGGTGAAGAGACGAATCCGGACTTTTGTTTGATATCTCCCGGCCCTGGAGTGGTAGAAGTATAGCAGAGAAACTTAGGAGGCACGAATGAATCCCAGTGACATCATCCCGAACATGACCCTAAAAGATAAGGTCGCCTATGGCAGCGGCCAAAGCTATTGGCGCACCAAAGCGTTTAGCCAATACGCTATCCCCTCGATCAAGCTTAATGACGGCCCCCACGGACTCAGACAACAAGACGATGACGTCAACATGCTCGGTGTCCATGACGCAAAGCCCGCCACCTGCTTTCCCACCTCGGCCGCTACGGCCTGTAGTTGGGACCGCTCCCTGGAGCGAGCCATCGGCGAGGCGATCGGTAGAGAAGCCGCCGTCGCCGGTGTCAGTGTGATCCTGGGCCCCGGCAACAATATCAAACGAAATCCCTTATGCGGGAGAAACTTTGAGTACTATTCGGAGGATCCCGTCTTAAGCGGACATATGGCGGCCGCCTTTGTCCAGGGGATACAGAGCCAAGGCATCGGAGCCACCGTGAAACACTTCGCTGCCAATAATCAGGAGTACAAGCGCTTCTCCTCCAACAGTGTGATGGATGAGAGGACACTGCGTGAGATCTACCTCAAGGCCTTTGAGATTGTAGTCAAGCAGGCTCAGCCCAAGCTTGTCATGAGCTCCTATAATAAGCTGAACGGCATCTATACCAGCAATCATTCGAAGCTGCTCCACGATATCCTGCGACAGGAATGGGGCTTTGAGGGCATGGTCGTGACCGACTGGGGCGGACTCTACGATCGGATCGAAGCCTATAAAGCCGGCCTCGACCTGGTCATGCCCGGCGGCAGTCATTATATGGAAAAAGAAGTCGTCCAGGCGATTGAAGCCGGTCAGCTCGATGAAGCCCTGGTCGATCAAGCGGTCGAGCGGCTGTTAAAAACCGTGGCTGAGACCGACCCCGAGACCAAACAGCCGATCACTTTCTCCTACGAAGACCACCACCAGCTGGCACTTCGAGCCGCCACTGAGAGTG
>DUPT01000023.1 GCA_012838225.1 Tissierellia bacterium | reverse complement strand
TGTCCATAGACCAAGCATTTTTCTGCATGTTTCTCATTAAAATGAATTATTTCTTCCAGTGAGCGACATTTATTCCCAGTTGCTGTCGTACTCAAGTAAGAATTCAAGCATTGTTTAAACTCATGCAGTAATATTTGTTATTGCAATTTGCTAAGGCCGATTGTAGAGTCGGAAATAGGTATTGTTATTTTTGATCGTACCAATCGTGGAGTGACCATTACACGAGAGGGAAATGATTTTCTTAACTTAAGCCAAAGAATAATTCGACAGTTTGACAAGTTAGAGCAATCATATATCTCGCGTGAGATCGATCAGACAAGACTATCCTTAATATCTCCAAGATCGTCATATGTTTGTTTGGCTGTTATAGATTTTTGCAACAAAGAAATAGAACAAGGGAACAACATAGAGGTCAGATTTAGAGAAGCAACGAACTATGACGTGATTAGCGGTATTACTAGTGAAGAATACCAGATCGGAATTTTAAGGCCGAGCAGCATAAACTTCGATTATTTCAGCCCTTTTAGGGCAATACGTCGAGTATAACTTTGTCGATAATCTGCGGCCCGAGGGCCACAATATGATCAGTCGCTATGGGGCGTCTGATTTCTGGGACGATAACAGCGGTGAGGTGAGTGAGCCCGAAACTCCCAAAGCCTATTTCGATGGTCTAACCACTCCGCTGACGCTTGAGATCGAGCAGTCGGAGACCAAGCGGATCAGCTTCTCGCTGCCGGTCAGCGGCCGTCTTAAAGAGGACCCGGCCAAGGGCTATGAGAGCGGGGAGGGAGTGATCGTGCCGCTGAGCTTCTTAGAAAACATCATCCGCCAAAGTTCACCGGAGGCTAAAAAGGTCACGACCTATCCGACGGTCCTGGTGAAGGTATCGGATATCTCACAGGTGTCCGAGGTGGAGCAGGCCATCAAGCGTCAGGGCTTTCAGACCTATTCGATGGAGAGTGTTCGATTGCCCTTGGAAAAGGAAGCTCGCCAGAAGCAGTTGATGCTCGGCGGCTTGGGCGCGATCTCTCTGATCGTGGCCGCCATCGGGATCACCAATACCATGATCATGTCGATTACGGAGCGGACCAAGGAGATCGGGATCATGAAGGCGCTTGGCTGTTATGTCAGAGACATCCGGTGGATCTTTTTATCTGAGGCCGGTATGATCGGTCTGATGGGCGGCTTCATCGGCTGCATCATCAGCTACCTGGTGTCGTTTGCTATGAATATGGCGGCTGTCGGTGGGTCGGTTCTAAGCGATGAGCTTGGTATGATGGGTGGCTCTGAGGCCGGCCGGCTATCGATCATTCCACCCTGGTTGGCCGTATTTGCCATCCTGTTTTCGGTCGTCATAGGCCTTGGCTCGGGCTTTTATCCGGCCAATAAGGCAGTCAGGATCTCGGCACTTGAAGCGATCCGAAATGAGTGAAGAAAAAAAATGAGTCTCGGCTTGATGGCCCTGAGACTCATTCGTTTGTGACATAGGAAATACACCCTGTAGCAGGGGTCTACGAACACATCCGCTGACTTAGCTAGATATCGCTCTTAAACTTATTGACTACGCCCATGGCTCCCTGGTAGGCGCCATCGACGCCCTTGGCAACGATGTCAGTCACCTTGTCGACATTCGAGACGATGCTGGGTGCTTTCATGAGCAGATCGTCGATCTCGACGCGGCGCTCTTCGACCAGCGTCCGGACAGTCTTCAGTGTTTTTCGGACTTCTGCCAGCAGCATGATCAGGTAGACCAGCAGAGCGATCCCTGCCAGGCAGGCCATGATGATGATCAGGTCTTTGATAGTAAAGGCGATCGTTGTGTTCATAAAAACCTCTTTCTACAGTTGATGAATAGCTAGACTATCGAGGGCACAGACCGCTTCCCAGAAGGCCTCAGCCAGGGTGGGATGGGCATGGATCGTGTCCATGATATTCTCAGCAGTCAGTTCGTTCTGCAGCGCCAGTGTCCCTTCGGCGATCAGATCGCTCGCACCGGGGCCCAGGATATGGACACCGAGCAATCGGTTGTTCTCATCAGCCAGGACCTTCACGAAGCCATCGGTCTGATCCATCGATAGGGCTTTGCCGTTGGCAATGAAGTTAAAGCGCGAAACCTTATAGGCTCGGCCCTCTTCTTTCAGACGATCCTCTGTGAAGCCGACGCTGGCCAGCTCCGGATGGACGAAGGTGCAGCTCGGTACGGCGTCATAGTTGATCGATTGCGGGTTGCCACTCAGGGTCTCGACGATCGAGATCGCTTCGGCGGTGGCCAGGTGAGCCAGTTGGACTCGACCTAAGACATCACCGCAGGCATAGATATGCTCGATGTTTGTCTGCAGTTTTTCATTCACCTTGATACCCTTAGCATCATGGATTATACCAACTTTATCGAGTTCAAGTTCTTCAAATACTTGGCGACGGCCCGAGGCGATCAGGACCTTATCGACGACGACGAAGTCTTCGCCGCCCTTTTTGGTCGGGAAATAGACGGCCAGTCCGTCCTCGTGTTCTTCGATGCGTGAGAAGCGGGCACCGAGATGGAATTTGACGCCCTGGCGGCGCATAAAGGCCTGCAGGCGTTTGGGGATATCGCTATCATCCCGGCGTAGCAGGACCGAGCCGATGACGTGGATCTCGACGCCGAATTCATTGAAGATCGATGCGAATTCGAGTCCGATGACACCGGTGCCACAGACGGCCATACGCTGAGGCAGCTCCTCCAGCTCGAGCAGTTCGTCGCTGGTGATGACGCCGGGCAGGTCGATCCCGGGGACATTGGGCAGCGCCGGAGCGGAGCCGGTCGCGATCACGATGTGTTTGGCTTGGATCTCCCGGTCGCCGACGATCACGGTATGCTCGTCTTTAAATCGACCCGTGCCGATGATGGTCTCGATCTTATGGCGATCCATCAAGTGCTCAACCCCGCTGACGAGTTGTTCGGTGATCTCGTCCTTGCGCTTTTTCACTTGGCCATAATCGAGTGAAAAGTCGGTTTGGGGCAGACCGTAGTGAGCGGCTTGCTTGAAGTCACGAATGACCTCGGCGTTTTTAAATAATGTCTTGGTCGGGATACACCCGCGGTTAAGACAGGTGCCGCCCAGGCGGTCTTTTTCGATGACGGCCACATCCAGGCCGCGCTGTTTGGCCCGGATGGCTCCGGCATAGCCGGCCGGACCACCGCCAATAAATAAAATATCTTTCATGTAGCCTCCTAAATGCTATTGTACCCTAACCGGTCGGAATGTCTACGTCAGGGGTAGTCTAGATATCGAGTTCGGTGTCGCCATCACCCTGGGTAATGTGCCACTTGTGGCCGCCGTCGAGTTCGTCGAGGGTGACCTTGTCGGTCAGGACATGGGCGATCATCATATTGTTGCTGGGGGGCTTGGGGGTGAGGCGAAAGCCGTGACGCTTCATCAGCTCTTCATACCGGCCAAAGCCGCCGGTGCCGATGACGACATAGTCAAGGCCCTGATCATAGCAGTAGGTGGCGATCGTTTTTAGCATGGCGCTGATATAGCGCTCATCGGTGGGATCGGTAAAGAATTCCACGGCTGAGGTGAAGACCGATCGTTTGGTCTTGGAGTCGTGCAGGATGGCAAAGCCGACCAGGTCGCCTTGGTGTCGCATCAAGAGCGTGACATACTCCACGTCCGGTCGTTCATTATAGCGGTAGTTGAGGTATTGATAGTCGCGGACCAACAGGACCTCGTATTTTGACTTATAGCGATCCCAGACGGTCTGGACCTCGGGTGGGACGTCTTGGCGCCACTCGAAGCTTAAGTCTTTGTCTTTTTTTCTCAGCTTGAGTTTATTCAGCGTGGTAAAGACGCCGTTTCCCAGAGCGGCCAGCGCAGAGAGCTTCAGTTTCCGTTGGAGCAGCTTTTTGATCCGGATGGGCTTGACATAGACCTCTTTTTCAAACAGGGTCGCCCAGCCAAACTTCTGATAGGCCGGATAAGAGGCGGCATTGGCTAGACCGATGATGACATCGACGCCATCGAGCTTGCCCCGTTCGGCCGAGTTTTCGGTCATCTTGCGAAAGATCCCCTGACGCTGATAGTCGGGGTGGGTCATCGATTTGATGGAGTGAGCGGTCAAGAGGGTTTTGCCGTTGACATAGAGCTCGTTTGGGATCAGGCCGTCACAGCCGATCACCTTGTCGCCTTCTTTTAGCAAAAACATCATATTGCCGGCTCGGTTGTAGGGATTATTGTCAAATAACCATTCGTGCATTTCCCGGTTCAGGTTGGCACCCTCGCCAAAGGCCAGGTTAGATAATTCCTCAAAGCTTTCAAAATCTCGATCGAGATCGAGTCTGACGATTTCTCGTTCCATGGATCCTCCTATTCTCATATGGATGAGGTGTATTATCTTGTACCCAAAAAAAAGAGCTCCTCTTGCGAGGAGCGTAAAAGGTTTATTCTACCGGGACGGCGACATCGGAGTCGGCTTCTTTGACATTCCAATGCTTCCAGACATTGCCTACCAGCTCGATGCCGGGCTTGAGAACGGTCTTGCCGGGTCTCCAACCGGAGGGAGTGACTTCGCCACCCTTGGTCTCTCGGACGTGTTGATAGGCTTGGATCTGACGCAGGCCTTCACTGACATTTCGGCCTACCGGCGGCGTCAATACTTCAAAGGATTGGACATTTCCATCTGGGTCGATGATAAAACGACCGCGGACATCGGTGCCGGATTCTTCATCATAGACACCATAGAGTGTTCCGATAGCTCCACCTTGGTCACTAGCCATGGGATAGGGGATGTCCCCACCGATCATCTTGGAGAGCTCTTGATCGTTCCATACCTTGTGAGTGAAGGTCGAGTCGGTCGAGATCGAGATGACCTGAACATTCAGATCTTCAAATTCAGAATTCCTGTCTGCAACTGCAGAGATTTCGGTCGCTCAGACAAAGGTGAAATCACCGGGATAGAAGCAAATGTAGACCCATTTGCCTTGATCGGTAAATTCCTTTAAGCTAACTTCGGTAAATTCGCCGTTATAAAAGGCGGGAGCAGTAAAATCAGGGGCGGGCTTGCCAACACGGATCATGCGAGGTTCCTCCTTTGGTGTTGTCATAGGTTCAGTGGGTTGCACTTCGTCTGCTTCTACACGGACAGCCGGACGAGAACAACCGGCGGTTGGTTGTGTCATAATGAAACTCCTTTCAAGTCTATTATACCCTTTAATCCGATGAATAGAAAAACTTTATCCAGAGTTTACGGTATAATTTAGGCATGAACTATGTCTATCTGCTTGAAGCCTCCGATGGCACCCTCTATACCGGCTGGACCAACCGGCTCGATCAGCGCTACCGAACCCATTGTCAGGGAAAGGGTGGCAAATATACCCGCGCCAAAAAGCGGCTCAAGCTGGTCTATGTCGAAATTTTTTCCGACAAACGAGAAGCCATGAGCCGGGAGTGGCATATCAAGCAAATGTCACGCGAAGAAAAGCTGGCCTTGATCGGCAGGAGAAAACGAAGCAAAAAAAAGAGCGGCTATTGCATCCGCTCGGTCAGGATATAGGTACTGCCGCCGATCTTTATCTTACCGGCTTCGATCAGCATCGACCGGTCATCGACGCACAGGCTGAAGTTGGGCACACTGTAGGGGGTGAAGAAATCGTCCTCCTCCTCCCAGTCATCCTCATAGGCGGTAAACTGGGCATCAAAACCGGCCGCATCATAGACGATGGGCTTGAGGTCGAGATGGGTCTGATAGGACACCTCCTCATCGGTATAGAAAAAGGATATGACATCCTCAAACTGGATCATGCTCTCATCTTGTAGGTCGACCCGGATGATCCCTTTTTTCATATCGAAGACGATCTTTTTTACGTCCACCGGACGGAGTTTATTTAACAAATCCTGTATCATGGTTTCTCCTGTCCAATAGTTTTATCATATATATATGCCCGATTCAAGCATAATCACGTTAAAGTGGTGTGCAGTGCCATCCGAGGAAACAATGTCGCATGATATTGTCAATAAAAAAAATATCATTTCGCTATCAAGTAACAATGTCTAAACACAACCAAAAACAATGAACTTCATGTTATAATACATATGTAGTTAAACCTATATCTTCAGAAAAGGAGTAATGCAATGGTAATTGGAGTACCGAAAGAAATCAAAGACCAAGAACGTCGCGTATCTTGCACACCGGCAGCTGTCAATCAGTTTGTACATGAAGGACATACCGTGTATGTCGAAACCAATGCCGGTCTCGAATCAGGTTTTACTGACGAAGACTACAAGGAAGCTGGCGCGGAAGTTCTGGACAACGCGGCCGACGTTTGGGCCAAGGCGGATATGATCTATAAGGTCAAGGAGCCGATCGAAAGCGAATATCAATATTTCCGTGAAGACCTGATCATTTATACCTATCTGCACTTAGCTGCCGATGCCCCGCTGACAAAAGAAATGGTCGACAAAAAGGTCGTCGGCATCGCATTTGAAACCGTCCAGGTCGGACGAGCTCTGCCGCTGTTAAAGCCGATGAGTGAAGTGGCCGGCCGGATGGCTGTTCAAGAAGGGGCTAAATTCTTAACCAAACCGCAAGGCGGAAAAGGTGTCCTACTGCAAGGCGTGCCCGGGGTTGCTCCGGCTCACGTAGTTGTCCTAGGTGCCGGTGTTGTTGGAACCGCCGCTACTCGGATTGCTGTTGGCATGGGTGCCCGTGTCACCGTCCTAGATGTCAATATCGATCGCTTAGGCGAAATCGGTGATATTTTCCTAGATAAGATCGAAACGCTGTATTCGAACAACTTCAATATCGCCAATGTCGTCAAGGATGCCGACCTCGTCGTTTCGACCATCCTGATCCCGGGCCACAAAGCTCCTCAGCTAATTTCTGAAGATATGATTAAGACCATGGAGCCTGGTTCGGTTATCGTTGACGTCGCAATCGACCAAGGTGGATCGACCGACCTGACCGCTGGTCGCCCCACAACCCATACGGATCCAGTATTTGTTGAGCATGGCGTGGTCCACTATGCAGTCGCCAATATCCCGGGCGCTGTTCCGAAAACCGCTACCCAAGCGCTCTCAAATGCCACTACCCGTTATGGGGTTGCCATCGCTAAGCTGGGCTGGAAAGAAGCCTGTAAACGTTATCCCGAACTGGTGCCGGGCGTCAACACCGCCGAAGGTTTTGTCACCTACCAACCGGTCGCCGAAGATCTGGGCTACGACTACAAGGACCTGGCAGAGCTTCTCTAGACCAAATAAAACCCGAATGCACTCTCAGCCGATGAGGGTGCATTTTTTTGATTGTTCTCAGGCGACAAAAAATTGACATCGAGCGGCGATGATGGTAGCATAAATGAACAAGCGATGAAGGAAAGAGTAGTCCTTTTCACCGTTAATAGAGAGTTGTCGGGTGGTGCAAGACAGCCGGGGGAGAGGATGAACATGACTCCGGAGCTCCTTTTTTGGCGGGTCGGCCCGTTATAGCTTAAGAGAATCAATTAGGGTGGTACCGTGGCTGCTTCGCCCCTAGCGCGAGCCAGTCATTTTTTTATTTTACGGAGGAAGCATGAAAGAAAAATACTATCTATCGACCGCGATCGCATATACGTCAAAAGTCCCGCATATCGGCAATACGTATGAGGCCATCCTAGCCGATGCTTTGGTACGCTATAAAAGACTGCGCGGCTATGATGTCTACTTTCTGACCGGCACCGATGAACACGGCGAAAAGATCCAGCAAGAGGCCATCAAGAACGGTCGCACGCCCCAAGAACACGTCGACATCATTGCCGGTGAAGTCCAAGATATCTGGGATACGATGAATGTCAGCTATGATCAGTTCATTCGAACGACTGATCCCAAGCATAAAAAAGTCGTCCAGCGGATGTTCGAGATCTTCTATGAACAAGACGATATCTATAAGGGCGTCTATCAGGGGCACTATTGCACTCGGTGTGAATCATTCTATTCCGAGAGCCAACTCGTCGATGGCAAATGTCCCGAGGATGGCTCGGTCGTTCAAGAAGCCGACGAAGAGGCCTATTTCTTCCGACTGAGCAAGTATCAGAAGTGGCTCGAGCAGTACATTGAGGAGCATCCCGATTTCATCTATCCCGAAAGCCGAAAGCGTGAGATGATGAACAATTTCATCAAGCCCGGACTAAGAGATCTGTGTGTCTCACGGACATCGTTTGATTGGGGCATCCCGGTCACGATCGATGAGGGGCATGTCGTCTATGTTTGGCTCGATGCCTTAAGTAACTATATCACCGCCCTGGGCTTTGATCCCGATGGTGAGAGCGATGAGCTGTTCGTCAAGAACTGGCCGGCGGATCTGCATCTGATCGGAAAAGATATCGTTCGCTTCCATACCATCTACTGGCCGATCTTCCTACACGCCCTGGGCCTCGAGATCCCCAAGCAGGTCTATGGTCACCCCTGGGTCTTGACCTCGGGCGGCAAGATGAGTAAGAGCGAGGGCAATGTCCTATATGCCAAGGATCTGGTCAAGCAATATGGGCTCGACCGGGTGCGTTATGCCCTGCTTCGGGATATGCCGTTTGCTGAAGACGGGATCTTTACTCATGACACGCTCATCACCCGGACCAATCAGGACCTGGCGAATATCCTGGGCAATCTCTTGAACCGGACCCTGGCCATGAGCCAAAAATACTTTGGCGGCGTGGTGGAGCAGGGGAGTGAGCTCAATGAACTCGACCGGGAGCTGATCCAATCGTTTGAAGACGGCATCGCCAAGTATCAGGCCAAGATGGATGTCTACCATGTCGGAGAAGCTATCCGCGAGGTGATCGAGCTGGCGAAAAAGTCAAACAAATATATCGATGATACCATGCCCTGGGTGCTGGCCAAGGACGAGGATCAGCACGACAGGCTGAAGACGGTGCTCTATGTCCTCACGGAGAACCTTCGGATCCTAAGCATCCTGTTGTCCCCCATCATGCCGGATAGTATGAGAGAGCTCCAGCGACAGCTGGCGACCGATCAGACGGACTATGACACGGTCTTGCCCTGGGGTCAACTGACTCAGCCTCACAAGGTCTCTCAGCCGACGCCGCTGTTTGAGCGCCTGGCTGAAAATCCGGCAGCAGAGGAGAAGCCGGCGCCGAAACAGGCTGAACCAAAGCCCAAGGAAGAGCCGATCAAACAAGAGATCAGCTTCGATGATTTTGCCAAGCTCGATTTGAGAGTGGCCGATGTCATCGCGGTCGAGGATCACCCCAATGCCGATAAGCTCTATGTCCTGACACTGCGAGTCGGATCCTCCGAGCGAACGGTCGTCAGCGGCATTCGCGACTACTATACCAAGGAGGAGCTGGTCGGAAAGAAATTCGTTCTGATCGCCAACCTAAAACCGATCAAGCTGCGCGGCATCATGAGCCATGGCATGCTCTTAGCCGAAGAGGATGAGAAGCATGTCCGAATGATCAAAGCCACCTTGGCCTCGGGATCGAGGCTTGGCTGATGCAGTTTGATAGTCATGCCCATCTTGATGATAAGCGGTTTGAACCGGACCTTGATGAGATGCTGATGGAACTGGCTCACAAGAAGATCCACGTCCTGGTACCGGGGGTATCGGCCTCGCTGATCCCTCAGGTGCTCGAGCTGGTGAGCCCCTATGACAATCTGACAATGGCCATCGGCATCCACCCCTCTGAGGTCGATCAGGCCGAACAATTCGATGAATTGGCCCAGTACCTGTCACACCCCAAAATCGTCGCCATCGGTGAGATCGGGCTGGACTACTACTGGGTCAAGGATAATAAGGCCGCCCAGCAGGCGCTGTTTCGGAGGCAGCTCCGGCTGGCTAAAGAGCACGACCTGCCGGTCATCATCCATGACCGGGAGGCTCACGAGGATGTGTTCAATAGCCTCCGGGCCGAAGACAGCTTCCAAAGCGGTGTCATCATGCACGCCTATAGCGGCTCGGCTGAGATGGCCCTCGAATACGTCAAGCTGGGAGCCTACATTTCCCTCGCCGGACCGGTGACGTTCAAGAATGCCCGGGTGCCAAAGGAGGTGGCTCAGGCGGTGCCGCTAGACGCCCTTTTGGTCGAGACTGATGCCCCCTACCTGACACCGCATCCGTTTCGGGGCAAACGAAACGATCCGCGGCTGCTTCGTCATATCATCGCCCAGATCGCTGATTTAAGGGGTGTTTCATTCCAAGCGGTTGAAGAAGCAACCTTCAACAACGCCCTCCGAGCTTTTAAGCTATGAAGATCAAGCAAACCATCGTGGTCGAGGGAAAAGACGATGCCGCCAATCTCAAGCGCTGTCTCGAGGTCGATACCATCATCACCTCAGGCTTTGGTCTCAATGCCAAGATCCATCGGCGGCTCAAGCAGGCCTATGACAACCACGGTCTGATCATTTTGACTGACGCTGATGTGGTGGGGGAGCGTATCCGCCAGACCCTTCAGGCGATCTATCCCGATGCCCTGCACGCCTTTATTTCCCGGGAGGATAGCACGCGAGGCGATGATGTCGGGGTCGAGAATGCCTCGTGTGAGGTGATCCGACAAGCGCTCGAGCGGGTAAGGACCCTGGTCTCGGCAACGAATGAATTCTCTCAAGCCGATCTTCATCGCTACCGATTGATCGGGGTAGACGGGGCCACCGAGCGACGCGATCGCCTGGGGGCGATCCTCGGCATCGGCTATGGCAATGCCAAACAGTTTTTGAAGCGGCTCAATCACTACGGTGTGACCCGACAAGAGATGGAGGAGGCGCTGCGTGAATTATGATCGGACCAGTCCCGCTTGGATCAAAGCCAAGATGGACATCAAGGACCTGCGGTTCCAGAAGCAGTGGGGCCAAAACTTTCTGATCGATGGCAATGTCGTCGAAAACATCCTCTCCGCACTCGATCTGACGCCCGAGGATACGGTGGTCGAGATCGGTCCGGGCTTGGGGGCCTTGAGTGAGCGACTGATCGAGCGGGTAGAGCACTTGGTGGCGGTCGAGATCGATCGCCAGCTGGCGCACGAGTTGGCCCGGGACTTTCCTAGGATCGAGGTCATCACCGGCGATATCCTAAAGGTCGACCCGACCGTTTTTCCGCGAGGCGCCAAGGTCGTCGGCAACCTGCCCTACTATATCACCAGCGCCATCATCATGCATCTATTAGAGAGTGCGTGGGACTTTGATCGCCTGGTCATCATGATGCAAAAGGAGGTCGCTGAGAGGATCAGCGCTTCACCCGGTTCAAAGGACTATGGGGTGCTGAGTGTCATCACCCAGCTCTATTGTGAGGTCGATTATCTTTTCAGTGTGTCGCGCAGCTGCTATATGCCAAGCCCCAAGGTCGATTCGGCGGTGGTTCGGCTGTGGCCGAAGCCAGAACGCGATCGCTCGATCGTCCCGGTGGTCAAGGCTGCCTTCTCATCTCGGCGTAAGACCATCCAGAACTCGCTGCGAAATGTCTATTCGCCCGATAAGGTGAGTCGGGCCCTACAAAGGGCCGGCCTTGAGCCGACTCGCCGGGCCGAGACCCTAAGTCTTGGGGAGTTTAGGCAATTGGCGGAGGCGATCGATGAAGCGTAGGGCCGTGGCTTTTCTATCACTCATGCTTGGCCTCCTACTGATCTCCGGGGTCGTGCTGTTCAATTCCCTATCAGGCGGCCCGCGATCGATCACTCACCTGATCAGTGACTACGGGCTCTATCTTTTGATCGGACTGGGACTTATCGTAGGTTTTATCCTTTTGTCGCGAAAAAAGACATAGACCAAAAACCGAGGAATCATTCCTCGGTTTGTTTTTTTTGCAGATAGACATTGACAGCTGACAGATAATTTAGGTAGTGATCCTGAAAAAAGCCGATCGGTACGGCCTGCTTCATGGCCGAATAGGGGATGCTTTTTCGCTGGCCGGCTTTGACGAAGCCTTCGACCAATTCCAAAGGTACTAAATAATAGTCATCACTCCGTTTAAAATGAACGATCAGGAAGGCTAGTCCGCCCTGGCGGGTAAAATCCTGCATGTATTCCAGCTGGTGACTGTGGATATTTGCCAGTGGAATACTCAACAAATTAGTTTCTTTTGCGTCGAAACATATCGGTACCCCTTGAGCCAGGCCGATATAGTCGACTGTGGATTTCTTTTCGTAGTAGCCCAGGGTGATTTGTGAGCGTTCATTGACATCGATCACCGTCACCGGAGTGCCTATTTTATCGACTCTAGCGTAATTATGGGTCCGATAGAAATCGTTCGTCAGATCGATCAGATCCTCTAATGCGTCACCGCGACGTCCGCGGGTTCTCCAAGCCATATATTTCACCTCGGGCCCATTCTACCCCAATATATCAAGGCTTGGCAAGTTCGACTGTTTGTTTTTGGAAACAGTTGAACCTGGCTCAGGCTGTGGATAAGTCTGTGGATACTGTGTATAACGAACGAATTTTCCCATTTGCACTTCTTTCACAAGCGACTCGATTTGTGATTCTTTTTCTTTCTCGGGTATAAGAGCAACGAACATGATCAAGGAGGAGACATGGAGCAAGATAAAATCAACCAAGAGAATATGGGAGAAGACAAAGTGGAAACAAAGAAAACCCCCGAAGTCATCATCTACACCAGTGATACCTGTGGCTACTGTCATGCCGCCAAAGAGTATCTCGATGCCATCGGCGTAGCCTACACCGAGAAGAACGTCAGCCGTGATGTCGATGCCAGAAAAGAACTGATCCAGAAGAAATTCATGGGTGTTCCGGTCATCATTGTCGGTGATGAGACGATTCAAGGCTTCAACAAAGACCGTTTAGCCGAATTGTTCGAATAACACTACCAGCGCACCGGAGAAAGCCTCCCGTTGCGCTTTTTCTTTGGACCAAATCAGGGAGGACATGTGATAAAACCACTGATCGCTGTACTGGGACCCAACCCGGAAGAGTTGATGGACTTTATCGACCTATTAGAGGATCGGACCGAGGAACGCCAGATCGGGCTTAGCGTCTATCGCGGCCGCTACGCCGGTCAAGACATCGTGGCCCTCATCAGCGGCATCTGTAAGGTCAACCCCGCCATCGTGACCCAGATGCTGATCGATCGCTACCGGATCGATCAAATGATCGTCTGCGGGGTGGCCGGAGCAATCGCCGACTATGAGATCGGGGATACCATCATCAGCACCGAGGTCTGTCATCACGATGTGACGCCGCGCTTTCTTCAAGAGGGCTATCCGTTTATGGAGACGGCCGAGAGCTGCTTTATGGCCGATCCCGGCATGATCGCAACGATGAAGCAAGCCGCCAAGGATTTCCCCTACCGGGTCGACTATGGCCGGATCGCCAGCGGCGAATACTTTGTCGATCAGGCCGGTCGGGAGCAGATCATTCGTGATTTCAATCCGCTGGCCGTCGATATGGAGACGGCCGGTGTTGCCCACGCCTGTCACGTCAATCAGCTGCCGTTTCTGGCCATCCGGACGATCACCGATAACGAAAAACAAAGCGGCTTGGCGGTGTTTCGAGACAATTTCGAACTGGCCAGGACCCGGGCGATGGCGCTCCTGCGCCGCTATCTGGAGGTATGAATGAAAGCCGGTGACTATCTAAACCAACTCGAGACCGGAGCCTTCGTCATCACCGAACACGAGGGCAGGAAGAATATCATGACGATCGGCTGGGGCGGACTGGTCCGGATGTGGGACCGGGAGATCCTGATGGTGCCGATCAGGACGAGCCGCTATACGCATGAGCTGCTAGAAGGCAGTGACGAGTTCATCGTAGCCGTTCCGCCACCGGGGGAGATGCTCGATGAATTATCGTTTTGCGGCTCGCGCAGCGGCCGAAATATCGATAAACTGAAGCATTGTCAGCTGACGGATCAGGGCGGACTGGCAGGCTGCCAAAACTACCGCGCCCGGATCGTGCTACGTCAGCCGATCGAGGAAGACCGGCTTGACGAAGCGTTTTGCAACAACTACTATCCGTTGCGAAACTTTCATGTGTTATACTACTGTGAAATGTCGAAACTACTTGAATAAACAGCTTGATTTCAGGTAGAGTTACTATAGAAAGAAAGGAGGAATCATGCTTAAGGAATTTAAAGAGTTTATCCAAAAAGGCAATGCCATCGATATGGCCGTCGGTTTTGTCATGGGTGCCGCCTTCACGGCGATCGTCAACAGTCTGGTAAACGACCTTATCATGCCCATTCTCGGACTGCTGCTGGGCGGGATCGATTTCGCCAACAAATTCATTGCCCTTGACGGCAGTGATTTCAGCACCATCGCGGCGGCTGAAGAAGCCGGTGTAGCGGTGTTTGCCTATGGTCGATTCATCAATGCAGTCATTTCATTCTTGATGATCGCCTTTGTCCTGTTCCTTATCGTCAAGGCCCTCAATGCCCTGCGAAAGGAGCCGGAGGTGGAAGTCACGACCAAGGAATGCCCGCACTGTCTGTCCGAAGTGCCGCTGGCCGCAACGCGTTGTCCTCATTGTACTTCCCAACTGGAGGTCTAGCTCCAGCACTTTTTAGTTTTAGAAATGGCGCCGATCGGCGCCATTTTAGCTTCAGTCGTCTTTTTCGGCCCAGCAGCTGACATCGCCCGGCCCGACCTCAAAGTCGGCCCAGCCGTCTTGATCGATCGTGATCTCGGCAGGCGACGCCCCTGTCAGGTCGTGATAGATCCGACCGGCTTGGTCCTCACCGACAAACATCCGTAGCGTCGCCATATCGCCGGTACTGATGAGAACGGCCAACGAGCCGGGATGATCGTCACTGCCGAGCCGGGTCCATCCGATCAGGCTCTCGCTCTCAAAATAGTCCTGCTGCTCACCGAAGGCGTAGTTCTTTCGGATATAGAGTAGGTTGGTGATGACGGATCGCAGGCCCGCCATCGGCTCCGGCTCGCCCAGACCATAGTAGTCGCCGAAGAAGACACAGGGGTAGCCGTCTTGGCGAAGCAGGATCAGGCTGTAGGCGATCTTTTTAAACCACGGCTCGACGAAGCTGTTTAGGCTTTGGCCGGGCTGGGTGTCGTGATTATCGACGAAGGTGACCGCCAAGTCGGGGTGGTGCTTTACGAGTGAGCCGGCCAGGATATTTCGCAGATCGAACGGACCCTTGGCGGCGCCAAACAGATTGAAGTGGAGCGCCACATCGAACAGATCGAGCTGATACTCGGTCGCTGCCAAATACGATTCCTTCTCGCCCAGGCCCGGCTGCCAAAACTCTCCGACAAAATAGAAGTCGGGGGCGAAGGACCGGATGTGATGGACCAGATCGCGGACAAAGTCGTGATCCATATGCTTGAGGGCGTCAAAGCGAAAGCCGTCGACGCCGGTCTCTTCGATAAACCACTTGGCCCAGTGGAACAGATCCGCCCGGACTTCGGGATGGGCCAGATTGATGTCGGCGAACATCAGATAGTCGAAGTTGCCCTTTTCGCCGCTGACATTATCCGACCAGTCCTTGTTCTCACCGAGGATTTTATAGATGCCGGTATTTCCGCTTCGGCTATCATAATCGACACCGGTGAAGTGATTGAAGTTCCACTTGAAATCAGAATAGGTCTCACCGCGGCCCGGGAAGGTAAACCTGGTCCAGGCGGTGATATCGTGCGGCTCATCGAGCTCGCGGGAGCGATCGTTTTGATCGACCGAGACGGCCAGGAAGGTCTCCTCTTCATCGGCTTGGGCCTTGTGATTGAGGACGACATCGGCGTAGACCTGAAGGCCGGCCTCATGGGCGGCATTGATCAGTTGATGGAGCTGCTCCTTGGTACCGTACTTGGTCCGGATATCGCCCTTTTGATCGAACTCGCCCAGGTCGTAGAGGTCGTATGCCCCGTAGCCGGTATCCCAGATCGAGGTGGCCTTGGTCACCGGCGGAAGCCAGAGGGCGGTGATGCCGGCCTCGGCCAGCTCCGGGATCTGTTCTCGCAGAAAATCATAGTGATTGCCTTCGTTTGGGACATTCCACTCGAAGGCTTGTAGCATAACTCCGTTTCTCATAATTACTCGCTTTCTTTGGCTATTCTACCAATATACCCTATTTATCGGCTGGAAAGTGAACCGAATAGACAATCAAGTGATATACTAAAGACCATGAAACGGTTCATGCTGGCCTTGGATTTATTTATCGTTTTGGCGTTCTTATCCACGCTCATATTGCAAGATGGCGTGGCGTTTGAACGTGTCACGATCATCCTGGTGTTCTTTTTAGCCGCCAGGATTTTGGCCCTGGCGACCCATCCGCTGCTCAGCCTCATCAATCTGGCGATGCTGCCGCTGCTGTGGCAGTATAATCCGTCGCTTTTGATCCTGCTTTACCTGGGCTACACGGTGGTCTATTTCTATCTCTATCGCAAGGAGATCTTTCAGGAGCAGCTCGAGCAGGAGAATACCCGCTTGGTGCTTGAATCGCGGACGATGCAGCGCTATCAGATGCTGCATGAGCGCTATCAGGAGCAGCTCGAAGAAAACTCTCGGCTCGATGAGAGGCGGCGGATCGCTCAGGAGATCCACGACCTCCTAGGCCATACCATTGCCGCCGCCACCCTGCAGCTCGAGGCCGCCCGCAGCCTGATCGCTCAGCAGCCCGATCAAGCCGACCGACTGGTCGATCATTCGGCCAAGCTTTTGCGCGAAGGGATGGATCAGATCCGATCGGCCGTCAAGGGGATGCGCGATGAAACGGAGCCCATCCGGCTATCGAGTGTCGAGCTGTTGATCGGTCGGGTCCGGCGAGATACCGGGCTGATCATCCACTTTCTGCCAAAGGGCGATCTGAGCCGGCTGCGGATGAGTCACTGGCGGATGATATATCAGACCATCGGCGAGGCCCTGTCCAATGTCGTCCGCCACGCCGAGGCCACCACCGTCACCATCGATCTGAAGCTCATGCCGAAGATCCTTCGTCTATCGGTCAGTGATGATGGTCGGGGGGCGGATATGATCACCTTTGGCATGGGGCTGCATGGGATCAGAGAACGGGTCGAGGAATTGGGCGGCACAATGACGATCGAGGGACGGCGAGGGCTTCGCCTCAATTGCTTGGTCCCACTGGAGGAAGAAAATGATACGTCTGGCAATCGTTGATGATGATGCCTTGATTAGAGAGAGTCTTAAGATCCTGCTCGATGGTCGAGACGGCATCGAGGTGGTGGCGATCGGCTCGTCCGGGCTCGATGCGATCGAGATCTCACGCCGCGGGGTCGATGTGATGCTGCTGGATCTTCGCATGCCCGAGATGGGAGGGCTTGATGCCCTTCGGCAGATGAAGGATCAAAAGGTGCTGATCCTGACGACCTTTGATGAGGACGAGGAGATCTCACAGGCGCTAAATCTGGGAGCTGGCGGCTATCTGTTAAAATCAGCCACGCCTGAGAGCATCCAAAAGGCCATCCTGCAGGTGCATCAGGGAAAGACGGTGCTCGATGAGGCGGCGATGCGGGTCGTCCGACAAACCATCACCCAAGAAAAGCCGATCGAGGTCGAGCTATCGCAACGAGAGACGGAGATCATCAGCCTGATCGCCCAGGGGCTGTCGAATAAGCAGATCGCTGAGGAGCTGTTTATCTCTCAGGGGACCGTCAAGAACTATATCTCGAATATCTTAAGTAAGACGGCGCTTGATCACCGGACGCAGATCGCGATCGAACATATCAAAGGCCGACTGTGACTTTAGTCATATCAAGAGGTGACCTTTTCTACTAACGAGGTCGCCTCTTTTTTTGTATAGTAGATTCGGGAGGAGCTTATGAAAGTATTGGAAGTCAAGAATCTAGTCAAACGCTACGGCAAGAACCTGGCCGTATCCGATATCGAGTTCAGTGTCAATCAAGGCGAGGTGTTTGGACTGCTCGGGCCAAACGGCGCCGGCAAATCCACCACCATCAATATCATCACCGGCCTGATCCAAAAGGATGAGGGGACGGTGACGATCTTGGGAAAGGATCTCGATAAAGAGCTGACGGCCTGCAAATATGATATGGGTGTTGTGCCCCAGGAGCTGGCGATCTATGAAGATCTCACCGCCGCCCAAAACGTCAGCTTCTTTGGCTCACTCTATGGCCTCAAGGGCAAAGAACTGGCTGAGAAGGTCGATCAGACCCTGGCCTTTGTCGGACTGAGTGATAAAAAGAAGCACAAGGTCAAAACCTTTAGCGGCGGCATGAAGCGCCGTCTTAATATCGCCTGCGGTCTGGCGACCGATCCCAAGATCTTATTTCTGGATGAGCCGACCGTCGGGATCGACCCGCAGAGCCGAAACCACATCCTCGAGTCGATCAAGCAGTTGAATGAGCAGGGGCTGACGGTGATCTATACCACCCACTATATGGAGGAAGCCGAGAGCCTGTGCGACCGGATCGCCATCATGGACGTCGGCCAGATCGTGGCGCAGGGGACGATGGATGAGCTGAGAAATCTGGTGGTCGATCACTGGTTCATTAAGCTTAGGACCAATCAAGCCATCGATGAAGCGTTGATCCAACGCATCCCCGGGGTGAAGTCGGTCGAGACCATCGGTGACCAATGGGTGATCGCTTGTCAGAACAAGGGCACTCAGCTGCGTGATCTGATCGATCTGTTTATCAAGCACGATCAGATGGTCGAGGAGCTTAGGGTCGAGGAGCCTGATCTGGAGGATATCTTCTTGACCCTGACCGGTAAGACGCTAAGAGACTAGGAGGCGCTATGAGGATCCTACCGCTACTCAAAAAAGAACTGCTCCATCTGCTCCAGACACCACAGAGTCTGTTTATGATGATCCTGTTTCCGATCGCTCTCACCTGGGTGCTGGGGATGGGCTTATCCTCGATCAGCACCCGTGTCATCGATCTGCCGGAGATGGCCGTGCCGTTGGTCGAGACCGATTCGTCTTTTGGTGATGTCTACCGCGACAACGCCGCGCCGGTCAATATCGATTTTGTGCCGATGACGCAAGCCGAAGCACTGGAACGGTTTGAGCGAGGCGAGAATGAAAACATCGTGTTCTTGGAGTCCGGCACCATCCGCCATCTGACGAGCACCTCGGATAAGAGCCTCGAGAATCTGATGATCCGGATGTATAGCAGTGCCTTTTCGCATCAGGCCAATCTGTTCAGCTATGTGTCGCGTCACGGCCGGCCTGATCTGATGCCGCTGGAGGTGAATGATCAGGTGGAGCTGAAGGGCATCGCCACCCAGGCTGAGCCGAGCTCCTTCGACTACTACGGCGTCACGATGCTGACGCTGATCATGATGTATGGCACGCTCCAAGCGGCCGAGCTGGTCGGCTTTGAGGCTAGGAATCGGACGAATATCCGACTGAAGACATCGCCGACGCCGATGACTCTGATATTTGGCTCCAAGGTGATTGCCGCCATCTTGATCCTGACGCTTCAGGCCTCGATCATCGTGGCGGCCAATAGCCTGGTGTTTGGCGTGAACTACGGTCATCTGGGCCAACTGGCGGCACTGCTGATCCCCTATGGCGTTTTTACCTGCTCCTTAGGGATCGCCCTCAATCAGCTGGCGTCGAAGCTAAAGCTGAGTGAAGGCATCATGGTGTTTCTGATCAATCTGTTCCTGTTTGTCGGCGGGGCTTATTTTCCGGTCGATCAGCTGGGAGTGATCGGTACGCTTCAGCAATATTCACCCGTAAAATGGATCAATGAAGCCATCTTTCAGTCGGTCTATCAGGGCCTGTCGGAAAAGATCGTGCCGCTTGGGATCCGGTTTGGCCTGATCTCGGTCGTTCTACTGGTCGTGGCCGGCTACCTGTTCAGTCAGCGAGGTGCAGACTATGTTCGCATTGATTAAAAACAATATCCGTTTGCTATTAGCCCGAAAATCACTCATCCTCACACTGGTGATCCTGCCGGTCGTATTGATGGCAATCAGTCTGATGATCGAAGCCGATGGCCGAGACTATCTAAAGATCGGCGTGGTCGATCATGACCGGTCGGTCGTATCGACCCGGTTGACCGAGGAATTGGCGTCGGTCGGTAATGAGACCGAAGCGATGACGGCTAAGGTCAGTGAGGAAAAGCTGATCGAGTCTGAGATCGAGGCGGTCCTGACGATCCCGGCCGGCTTTGAAGATGAGATTCTGGCCGGTGGCAAGCCAAGGGTCACTATCACCTCGGTCCAGGGTCAAGAGATCGTGACGATGACCCGGGCCCAGATCAATATCTTCTTGAACGCCCTGCAGACGATCGTAGCGATCGAGCAGCCGGCCGATGCCAAGGCCTTGATCGAGAGCAGCGCTTCGCTTCGTGATGAGGGTGTTCAGTTTCAAATCGATCGCTCGGAGCATCAGGTGAGGCGGGGGCTGTCGGTCAGCAGTGGGCTATTGATCTATCTTTTGTCGATCAATATGATCCAGATCGGTCAGCTCATCCAGCGAGAAAAAGCCTGGAAGACGCAGGACCGGATCAAGCGGGCACCGGTCAGCCGGTGGGGCTATCTCTTAGCCAATGTCGCCACCGGATTGTTCTTCCTGCTGATCAATCTGGTCTCGATCTACTTGATCGGAACCTTCCTGCTGCAGCTTCGAACGACGCCCGAGATGTATCTGGTCTGGTTGATCTATGGCTTGGTCTGGATTGCTATCGGGATCTGGCTGGCCCTGATCGTCCCTACGACCAGTCTGAGCGGAAATATCCGGACGATCCTGACGACCATCGGGGCGATGCTCGGTGGGAGCTTTTGGCCAATCTATCTGATGCCTGATTTTATGCGAAAGGTGGCCGCGATCACTCCGCAGTACTGGGCCAATCAGTGGCTGGACTCGGTCCAAAAGGGGGCGGGCTTTATGCAGAAGCCCCACTATCTGATCGCACTGCTCGGCTTTTTGGTCTTGTTTTTGGCGCTGGGCATCTTCTCGCTGGCCCGGCGGCGAAACAGTCAGGCCTTTATCTAACACGACAATGGACCCTGTGAAAAAGGGTCCATTTTTGGCCTTTTGATGATTGCTATCTTATGCTATAATTGTGACGGATGATTAATCGATATCCCGGCTGTGACCCAGGTAAATTTGTTATGCCGGCTCTCTCACGGGTATCATTAGAGCGATCACACAAGTAAAGGAGAAATTATGAAGTACATTTGCTTAGCATGTCAGTACATCTATGACCCCGAAGTGGGCGATGTCGACGGTGGAATCGATCCGGGTACCGCCTTTGACGATCTGCCGGAAGACTGGGTCTGCCCGGTTTGCGGCGTCGGCAAAGACATGTTTGAACCTTACGAAGGGTAGGTAGACATTCATGGCAAGAAGATACGAAGTTTATAAGTGCGAAGTTTGTGGAAACATCGTATGGGTCCTCCACGGTGGTGATGGAGCCCTGGTCTGTTGCGGTGAAGAAATGAAGCTGATGGTGCCTCAATCGGCCGAAATGGCCTTGGAGAAGCATGTCCCGATCCTGGAAAAGATCGAGGGCGGCTACCGAGTCACTGTTGGCAGCACACTTCATCCGATGACCGAAGAACATTACATCGAGTGGATTGCTCTGACGACCAACAAGCACACCCTGTTCCAATTCCTGGAGCCCAATCAGGAGCCCGTGGCTGAATTCTTAGTCGACGAAGAACCGCTCTTCTTGTATGAATACTGCAATCTGCACGGTCTTTGGAACAACGATCTCACCGGCTTTAAAGCCAAACGGGATGGCCAACCGACTGAGGCAGCTGCCCCGGTCGAAGAAGCTGCAGCAGAAGCGCCGGCTGATTTTGACCAAACCAAATACCTCTGTACCGCTTGCGGTTATATCTACGATCCGGTCGAAGGCGACCCGGACGGAGGCATCGCAGCCGGTACCAGCTTTGAGGACCTACCGGAGGACTGGGTCTGCCCGCTCTGTGGGGTCGGCAAAGACATGTTCGAGGTTTATGAAGGTTAACCAAACACACTGACAAACAAGCTGACTCCAGCTTGTTTGTTCTCACAGGAGGTTTTTAATGAATAAAGAGTTACTGCAACGTCTCAATGAGCAAATCGCCCTTGAGATCGAAAGCGCCCACATCTATCTGGAAATGGCCGGCTATTTCAATGAAGAAGGCCTCGATGGCATGGGCAACTGGATGTATTATCAGCATCTGGAAGAAATGAACCACGCCATGAAGATCTGGCATCACCTCGATGAGCGCGGCGAGCGTCCGAAGATGCTTGGCATCAACAAGCCGATGGATGAATTCGAAAGCGTCATGGACGTTTGGGAAAAGGCGCTGGAGCACGAAAAATTCATCACCAAGCAGTTTGATGAGATGATGAAGATCGCCATGGATAACCAGGAATACAAATCCTTCACCATGCTGCAATGGTTTGTCGATGAGCAGGTCGAAGAAGAAGACACCTTCGGCGGTATCGTAGACAAGCTGCGCTGGTCCGATTGTGCCAAGCCGGCCGTCATGCAGATGAATGCAGCCATGGCTACCCGCGGCTACTCACCGCTGCCGGATGGTCTGATCCCGACCGGCGAAGAAGAATAATCTGATAGAGGAATAAAAGTGCCGGTGGTCATTGTGATCACCGGTTTTTTTGTAGGTGGGGGAGACGATGGCCAAATCTGAACGAAGCTTAAGGAAAGTTTTTCCGAGGTCCTGCTTTTATTGTCAACAGACCATCTCCGAGGGCAGCTCCTCGATCAGTCTGGAGGTCATAATAGTGACAACAAGGCGAAAAGCCGCTAATAGCAAAGGTTTTGGAGCTTATACAAAAAGTAAAAACAGCAAATTATGTGCTGCTTAGAAGGAAACAAAGAATTATCATCATACAGGTTAGATAAGGACAAGCTAGAATTATTTAGAGGGAGTTTCTGCAATGAACGAGATAAACCTTTACGAAAACAAGGAAATTCGATCCGCTTGGGATAATGAAAAAGAAGAACGCCTTTTTCTGTCGTGGATGTTGTTGGTGTATTAACCGACAGCAGTAATCCAAGAGATAATTGGTGTCGAGTAAAAAAAGAATGACCAAAGAAGAACAAAGTCAACTGTCGACATTTTGTCGACAGCTGAAAATCAGTCGATCTGAATCCTTGAGAAATAATTAGAAACAATTATTGGATGATGGTGTATAAACCGATACCTAGATGTCGGTTTATATTGAGTATATGTCACTCATAATTTTGCTTTAGGAAAACTGCTTCGAACAGTTTTCTGAAATGTAAAAAAGCAAAATCCGAGAGTTAAAACATCTAAAATCTGGGAGTTGTATTGTATAATACACTCTTTCTTAACTGTTATTACTTGCAGCGGTTATGCTTACAGAAGAGAAGATGGCGTTTATGTGATTCCTATTGGTTGCTTGAGAAATTAGTTTCCTACCGGTATTCTGAGCTTAGTAAGCTGATCATTTGAGCCTAATGTAGTAGGAGGCTATGCCTGAGCCTTCTCGTTTTAGCTCCCCAGCATCGACTAACTTCCTAAGAAAACTCTCAATAGAGCTGGTGCTAATAAATGGATATAGTTCCTTGCTATCCAGCAAATCACGATTAGGAGACTTTGTCTTTTCATCCACCAACTGCCTGATACGTGTGCTGGGAGTGAGCGACCGGTCGCTAGTGATACCCGGGTGGCCTTTCGGGTCTATGAGCGCTATAGCTTTGTCGGTGGCAACCGGGCCTCGCTGTCACTGACGCTTACGAGTGATCGCGATTGTTTGTGTCGATCATTACCTCCGGCGGCCCTCAGGCGTTCTTTTTTCAAGATCAATGCCTTTGGCGAGAAGACCTTTTAGACACCATTGCCACACCGATCGATCGCTATATCGACCGGCTCGGCAGCTGAGCATTGGGCCCAAATTTGGGCCCAATGTTCTTGTAAAATGGGCGTTATATGACATGACCTTTATGATATTACGTGTTATAATAACTACGATCAATTGAAAGGAGACACTGTTTATGTCCATTAAAGGTACAAAAACTGAACAAAACCTGCTGAAGGCATTCGCCGGCGAATCGCAAGCTCGCGGCCGCTATACGATGTTTGCCAAGAAAGCTCGCCAAGAAGGCTACTATCAGATCGCCGATTTCTTCGACGAAACCGCCCGTAACGAATACGAGCACTCAAAGCAATTCTTTAAATATCTAGAGGGTGGCGACGTTGAGATTACAGCCATGTATCCGGCCGGTAAAGTCGGCACGACCGCTGAAAACCTGCAAGCCGCGGCTGATGGTGAGAACGAAGAACACACCACCCTGTATCCCGGATTTGCTGAAGTCGCCAAAGAAGAAGGCTTCAAGGATGTCGCCACGACCTTCCTGATGGTCGCCCGAGCCGAAGTCGCTCACGAAGACCGCTTCCTCAAGCTAAAAGCCAATATCCTCGACAACAAAGTCTTCAAGCGCGAAGATAAAGTCGTTTGGAAATGCGGGGTCTGCGGCTACCTGCACGAAGGCTACGAACCGCCGCAAGTTTGCCCCTCCTGCAAGCACGACCGTGAACACTTCGAGCTCATGGTGGAAAACTACTAAGCCCTACATAAACCGATCAATCAGTTGGTCGGTTTTTTCTTGCCAAAGACTTCGCCGGTCAGTATACTGAGAACGTGACAGACCTGATAATCAAGGGGAGAAACAGCGGAAATCGTCCGAGTGACTGAAGATGAGAAGACTAACGATGACCGGACGATTGATGTCTACCGATCGCCGGGCTTTCATGAACGCGAGGGTTTTTCTGAGCTGTGGGATCCCCTAAACCCTTGTCTTATCATAGTGAAACCGCGGTAAAAAAAAAGAAGCCGGCTATTCAAGGCTTCTCTTGAGGTGATTGCACTTCGATCTGACAGTGCAGGGCGCAAAAGGCATCCGAGTTGCACCGGGTGTTTGCCGAGCCGCAGGCCGAGCAATCCCTGGTGGGATCAGTCGCCGGGATGCTGAAGCTCTGGTGACAATCGAGACAGATATAGGGGCAGTGATAGACCTCGATATGGCCGCCGCCGATCAGGATGGTCTGGCCCTCAAACAGCGCCCTGGTCAGCTTTTCCCGGGCGGTCTGGAGCATCAGTTGGATCGACTGGCGCGAGATATCCATCATCTGAGCAACTTCTTCTTGCGACATATGCTCGACATCAGTCAAGCGAAGCGCTTCGAACTCATCATAACCGATCTCGACCGCACTCTCACGAGCGCCCTGATCGAGGGGTTGATAGGTGGTGGAGGCCGGAAACCTCCGGATACTTCTTGGTTTGGTTGGCCGGGCCATAATAACACCTTTCTACGAGGATTGTTTGTAAATCATACCACATATTTACTATCTAGGGGAGAGCCGCCATGTTCAGTCGTTATCATATCGCCGCCATCGCCTTTACCATCATTTCGGTCTATGGGCTGAATCGATATATCCATCAGGGCGGCTTAGATCGGGCCAGACGCTGGCTCATCGCGATCGCGCTTTTGGCACCGCTGTTCGATCCGATCTATTGGCTCTGGGAGTGGCAGCGCTTTGGCCGGCTGTCCCTAAACTCGACGCTGCCGCTCTATCTGTGCTCTTTGTTTTGGCTCCTGCTACCATCGGCGGTCTTTTTAAGGCCGGGCCGGTGGCGACAGATCGCGCTGGCCTGCTTGGCGAGTGTCGTGATGGTGGCGGTCACGCTGGGCTTCGTTCTCAATACCTACCTGGAGTACTATCCGTTTTTTAGCTTCATTCCGCTGAGGTCGCTGATCTATCACTACCTGGCGATCCTTGGGACAAGTCTGCTGTGGACCTCAGGCTATTATCAGGTGGCCCCGGGGGATCAGTGGCGGGCCTTTATCCCGGTGGGGATCCTGTTGATCCCGGCCCTCCTGTTGAATGTATATTTTGGCTATGACTATGGCTATACGGCCGGTGGTCTCGGTACGCCGATCGAGATCCTAAGCCGGGCACTGCCCAAACCCCTCTATCTCATCGTCTTATATGGCGGATGGTTTTTGATCAACTGGGGGCTGTTCTATCGCCGGGTGCCGCTCCGGCCTAAAAAAGACCGTTCGGTCTGATCGGATTGGTTGTGGTACAATGGAGTCCGGTATTCTCACGAGATGATTTGTGATAATATCTAGGTGAGGAATTATGAAAAAAGTTGTAATCTATAGTGATGGGGCGTGTCGCAACAATCAGCAGGACGAGAATGTCGGCGGCTGGGGCGCGCTTCTGATCTACAAAGGAAATGAAAAAGAGATCTCGGGTGGCACCTATAATACCACCAATAATATCATGGAGCTGACAGCCATGATCGAGGGGCTAAAGCAGCTCAAGCAGACCGATCTTCATGTCGAGATCTACTCGGATAGCGCCTATATCGTCAATGCCTTCCAGGAGCGCTGGATCGATCGCTGGCGACTGAACGGCTGGCGGACGTCGCAGAAGAAACCGGTCGAGAATAAGGAGTTGTGGGAGGAGCTGATCGGACTGATCGAGCAGTTCTCCCGGGTCGATGTCTATAAGGTCAAGGGCCACCTGTCACCCGAGGCACCCTCGGTCGGCAAATGGCACCGCAAGTTCAACGAGCAGCGCGAGGTATCGCGCCAAGAGTTTGAAGAAATTCTACACAACAATCAACGCGTCGATGGCTTGGCCAATCGCGGGATCGCCGAGCTGGAGGAATCATGTTCGCAAACAATCTAAAGACCCTGATTTATCATGCCCTGTGGTATTTTGTCATGCTGAGCCTGTTCTTTGCTGATAAAACCAAGCCCATCATCGAGGCCTTCATCCCTGATATGATGACCAGACTCTTGATCATCGGGATATCGACCGTCCTGTTCAGCCTGACATTTACGGTCCTGTTCATGCGGCCGATGGGCTCAACCATGAGCAATATCTCATCGAACGCTTTCTTGATCATTTTGAATGTCGGCGTCATGCTGGGGCTGGCTTGGTTCTACCTGATGGAACGGCTGTCGATCTTTGAGGTCGTTTTGGTGGGACTGTTTCTCCTGCTTCAGTTCTTTGTGGTCATCCTGGTGATGCAGTCGAAGGAGCGGCGAGCCCGCTACGAGTAGTACCGACCGGACGCGTTCCGGTTTTTTTATTGCCTTGAATGAGCGACTCTGTCGGAACAATATGGGACAAACGATGTTTTTATATCCTCTATTGTGGTATATTATACCGGTAAACGACGCTAGGAGGAAGAATGAAGTACTTATCGGTCAGTGAGGTTGCCGAGCGACTGGGCAATCATGAAAAAACCGTCCGACGATATATTGCGAACGGCGATCTGCAGGCGAAAAAGATCGGCGGCCAGTGGCGGATCGCTGAGTCCTGGTTTGATAATTATCTCAAGCAGGAGTCGGCTGAAACAGCCCACCATGAGCCGGCTCACCATGAGGATTTTTGTGTCTTCATGGACTCGGATTATTTTGAGTCGGAGGCACTGGTCCAGACCTGCACCATCCTCGATATCACGCATCCCGAGGGTGAGCTGTATCAGCTAAAGGCCAAGAGCAAGGCCTATGATATCCTGGCGCGAGGTGAGAAGTTTAAGCTTGAGATCCGTCCGCACGGATCAGGCAGCCGGATCGTCATGTGGGGGGCACCCGAGACGATCAAGGAAGTGTTGGAGGTGCTGTCATGACGGTTCGATATGACATTGAGGCCATGAGCTGTGCCTCATGTGTGGCCTCGATCGAAAAGACGCTCCAGAAGCTTTCCGGCGTCACGGCCACCCGCATCAATCTGATCGATCAGCGGCTCGAGGTCGATTTCGATCCGGCGACGCTATCGACTGAGGCCATCGAAGAAGCCCTTAAAAAGGCCGGCTATCCGCCAAAGCCCATCGATCAAATGAGTGAAGAGATCCTTGATATCGAGGGAATGTACTGCTCGGCCTGCTCGGCAAGGGTAGCTAAGGTGCTAAACCGGCTCGAGGGGGTCCGTGAGGCCGAGGTCAACAACCTGACCGGTAAGGCCCGGGTCGTGTATGATCCGGCCAAGGTCGGTCGGCGTGAGTTTCGCCAAAAGATCGAAGCCGCCGGGTATGAGCTGATCGATCCGGTAGCTGAGCCCAGACAGAAGAGCAAAACCTCGATCTTTACGCCTGAGATCATCACGGTGATCGGCTTTTCGGCGCTGCTTCTACTGGTCGCCATGGGACCGATGATCGGACTGCCGTTGCCGGGTGTGATCCATCCCGATGTATCGCCTCTCAATCATGTGATCCTTCAGATGGTGCTGTTGGCACCGGTCATCTATATCGGTCGGCGCTTCTACACTACCGGTTTTCGCACCCTATTGCAGGGTGCCCCCAATATGGATTCGCTGATCGCCATCGGGACGTCGGCCGCCATCCTCTACAGCCTGTATAATGCCTACTTGATCTTTCAGGGCCAGCGCCACCACGTCCATCACCTCTACTTTGAGACGGCCGCTACCATCATCGCCCTTATCAAGGTGGGAAAAACCATGGAGGAGCTCTCGAAGCGGCGGACGACGCAGGCGATCGAGAAGCTGATGGATCTGACGCCTCGGACGGCGACTTTGATCATCGATGGCGAACAAAAGCCGATCGCTACCGATGAGATCCGACCGGAGGATATCCTGCTGGTTCGTCCGGGCGAATCGGTCCCGGTCGATGGCTTGATCACCGAGGGCCTATCGGCAGTCGATGAATCGATGCTGACGGGTGAGAGCCTGGCGGTCGATAAAACAGTCGGCTCCGAGGTATTTACCGGGACCATCAATCAGACCGGAGCCTTTCAGATGAAGGCGACCTCGGTCGGTCAAGACACCCTCCTCTCAAAGATCGTTCAGGTGGTCGAGGATGCCCAGATGAAGAAGGCGCCGATCGCTCGGTTGGCCGATATCATCAGCGGCTATTTTGTGCCGGTGGTGATCGTGATCGCTTTGGCTGCCGCTTTGATCTGGTATGTCATCCGCCAGGACATCCCCTTTAGTCTGCAGATCCTGATCAGTGTGCTGGTGATCGCCTGTCCCTGTGCCTTGGGACTGGCCACCCCGACGGCCATCATGGTCGGTACCGGTCGTGCCGCTTCGCACGGCATTCTGATAAAGAGCGGCGAAGCGCTCGAGAAGGCTCATTCGATCGAACAGATCGTATTCGATAAGACAGGCACGCTGACCGAGGGTCAACCGGTGGTGACTGACTTTATCAATCGCTCAAGCTATGAGACCGATCAGCTGTTGGAGCTGGCGAGCTCCCTCGAGCGACTGTCGGAGCATCCGATCTCACGAAGCATCACCAGCTATCATGAGGGGCGGCTACCGGTCGAGGACTTTGAGAACACCTTGGGACTCGGCGTCTCCGGTCGGGTAGACGGCCGACAGCTAAAGCTCGGTAATGACAAGCTGATCCCTCAGGCCAAGGATCTGCCCGCGACCTATAAGGCCCAGGTCCATATGGCGCTTGATGGGGAGTTTGTCGGCACTTTTGAGATCGCCGATCCCCTAAAAGAAGACTCGGTAGCGGCCATCAAACGGCTGCATGAGCTGGGGATCGAGACCATCATGTTGACGGGGGATCGTCAGGCGGTGGCTGATGCCTTAGCCAAGGAGGTCGGGATCGACCGAGTGATCGCCGAAGTATTGCCGACGGAAAAAGCCGGGGAGATCGACCGGATCAAACAGAGCGGCCGGGTAGTCGCCATGGTAGGCGATGGGATCAATGATTCGCCCGCTTTGGTATCGGCTGATGTCGGGATCGCCATGGGGTCCGGGGCCGATATCGCCATCGAGAGTGCCGATATCGTTTTGGTCAAGGGCTCGCTCACCAAGGTGAGTGATGCCATAGCGCTGAGTAAAGCGACCATCCGAAATATCAAACAAAACCTGTTCTGGGCATTTTTCTATAATGTCTTGGGGATTCCGGTGGCTGCCGGGGTATGGTATGCACTGGGCGGACAACTGCTCGATCCGATGATCGCAGCCCTGGCCATGAGCTTCAGCTCGGTCAGTGTGGTGACCAATGCCCTGCGGCTTCGGACCATCAAACTAAAAGGCCTTTAGGAGGGCATATGAAAGAATATAAAGTCCACGGCATGACCTGTGGTCATTGCGAAAACACGGTCAGAAACATCGCCATCAAGCACGGCGCCGGCGCCGATGTCGAGGTCGACCGGGTGTCAGGCACCGTTCGCTTCCAAGCGGATGATCGCTTCGATAATGAAAAGTTCATGGAGGCGGTCGATGAGGCCGGCTATGAGATCGAAGAGGTGACAGCCCTTCAGACCGTAGCCGATCAAAAAAAGAAAACCAATAGTTGGTAGTAGACCCAAAGCGAGCTGTGGCGACACGGCTCTTTTTTAAGTCGTTGTAACCATTAGCCAATTGTGAGCGGAATGTGAGATAATAATCCGGCCGGCTGTGCCCCGTTCGCTGAAAATCAGTTACAATAGGGGCAGGAGGTATGATGAATATCGAAAAGAATCTGGAAAAGTATGCTGAATTGATCGTAAGCACCGGGCTCAATATCCAGCCCGGCGATGCCGTATCGATCCGCTTTAGTGTCGATGGACTCGAGCTGGCTCGAAAGGTGTCAAAGAAGGCCTATGAAAAGGGAGCCAAGAACGTCGATCTGAAGTTCAATGATGATCAGATGACGCTCGACTGCTATCTGTACGCATCCGATGAAGCGTTTGAGAGCGTGCCGCAGTATCAGGTGGATTATGCCGAGGCCCAGTTCAAGGACAATACCCATGTCCTGGCACTGATCGCCCCCAATCCCGACCTGCTTAAGCCGGCCGATCCCAAGCGGATCGCCGATTGGTCGAAGGTGGTCTCCCTGGCCAATAAGCCGATCCAAAAGTACACGCTGCAAAATATCGTCAAATGGACGATCGCGGCTGTCCCAAGCGATGCCTGGGTCGAAGCCGTCTTTCCGGAGCTGCCGTTATCAGACGGCCGCGACAAGCTGTGGCAGGCCGTCTTTGATGCCACCAGGGTATCGACGGACGATCCGGTGGCGGCCTGGGAAGCCCATGATCAGGCCCTAAAGGCTCATGAGTCATTCCTCAATGAGGCGAATTTTGAGAAGCTGTTGTTTGAAGGGCCCGGGACGGATCTCGAGGTCTACCTGGTCGAGAATCACCGCTGGATGGGCGGCTCAAGCACCCACTCCGGAGGCGATCGGTTCTTCCCGAATATCCCGACCGAAGAGGTGTTTAGTATGCCTCATGCCGATAAGGTAAACGGGACGCTGCGTGCTACCATGCCGCTCAGTGTTCGGGGTCAATTGGTCGATGATTTCCACTTCACGTTTAAAGACGGCAAGGTGGTCGACTTTGATGCCGGGGTCGGTAAACAGATCCTGCAGGACCTGCTCGATACGGATGAGGGCGCCCGTCACCTCGGTGAGGTGGCATTGGTGGCCGACAATTCACCGATCTCAAATACCGGGATCCTGTTCAAGAACACGCTGTTTGATGAGAATGCGTCCTGTCACTTTGCCCTGGGTGCGTCCTATGCTGAGAACCTAAAGGACAGCCGGGAGCGGACGGAAGAAGAAAACCGCGCCCTAGGGGCGAACGATTCGCTGATCCATGTCGACTTTATGGTCGGAAGTGCCGACGTCACCGTCAGTGGTGTCACCTTCGATGGTGAGACGGTCGTGCTGCTGCAGGACGGCGAGTGGCAGATCTAGGCCTTTCTTAAGAAAATTGTCAGATATTTTGAGCGAAGAGCGACGCCCTTTCATGTTAGAATAAGGTTGCAGGAAAAGGGGAGTTCTTCAATCCAAGAACAAATAATCCTTACAAGACGAAAAAGAGACTGACTCCAGTCTCTTTTTCGCATATTCAGGGATTCCCCTATCGTTTATCCTTCAAAGTTCTTCTGTACCTGATCCCAGTTGACTACATTCCAGAAGGCTTCGATATAATCGGGGCGTCTGTTCTGATAGTTCAGATAGTAGGCGTGTTCCCAAACATCGAGGCCCAGTAGCGGGACATGACCTTCCATGACAGGGGAATCCTGGTTCGGTGTTGAAGTGATGGCCAGTTTGCCGGTTGAGTCTTTGACTAACCAGGCCCAGCCGGAGCCGAAGCGTCCTTTGGCGGCTTCGCCGAATTCTTTCTTGAAATTGTCAAAGCTCTCGAACTGTTCTTCGATCTTGGTTTTGAGCTCGCCCTTGGGCTCGCCGCCACCCTCCGGAGACAGCACTTTCCAGAAATGGTTGTGGTTGATGAAGCCGCCGCCGTTGTTGCGGACAGCTGTTTCGATGTCTTTTTTATCAAACGTACCTGAGCCGATCTTTTGCAGCAGTTCGATGACGTCCTGCTCTTCGAACTCCTTGTCTTTCCAAGCTTGGTCTAAAGCATTCAGCAGGTTGGTCAGATATGCCTGGTGGTGTTTGGTGTGATGGATCTCCATCGTTTTGGCATCAATATGAGGTTCTAATGCGTCATAAGCATAATCAAGTTTCGGTAATTCTAATTTCATTATCTGTCTCCTTATTAAATGGTTACTAGTTATTGGCATTTGCTATATACCCGGGACAGACAGCTTTACACATTTTTTCCAAAAGAGTGGCGTTTTGACTGCTTTTAATCAGTCACTCCAGCGGCGGTTGAGCTTGAAATGATCGGCCAGTCGTTCGGCCTGATCGGTCACCTCCGTCGGGAAATCGTAGTATTTTAAGAGATTGATGGCATTGGTCGTCTGAGTCGGCCCTGCCTTTATCTGATAGTCGAACGTGATCTCGTCTTGATGCACCTCTTCTCGGAAGTGGATATTGTTCATAAACGGCGCTTGGAGCTCAGTCAGCTCGATATCATGCGTAGCGGCGATGAGCGGCACCCGATGCTCATGAAAGAAGCTCAGCATGGCGTGTGAGGCGGCGATCCGCTCGATCGTATTGGTGCCCTTTAGGATCTCATCGATAAATAAGTAGATGGTTTGGCCGCTGAGGGTGGCTTCGATCATTCGCCGAAGACTCTTGATCTCGGCCACAAAATAGGAGTCCCCCTCGTGGATATCATCTCGGATGGCCATGGAGGTGATGATGCGCCCCGGCTTCATCGAAAACTGATCGGCAAAGACCCGGCCCAGACACTGGGCGGTGATGGCGCTGATGGCGATGGCTTTGACATAGGTCGATTTTCCGGAGGCATTCGAGCCTGAGACCAGGGTGCTTCGGGTAAAGTCGACCGGATTGGGGACGGCCTCCTTGATCAAGGGGTGGGTGATGTTTTGGGCGGTGATGGCATGATCTGTTTGAAAGATCGGGCGGGTGATCGTTTGCCGCTCTTCAAGCGAAGCTATGGCCAGAGCGATCTCAAGATCTCCGAGGGTCTCCCAGAGCCGGTGGAGGGCCTGAGGCTGTTTGATCAGGATCTGGAGCGCTCGGTTATACATCGTAAAATCAAGCAGGATGGCGTAGTTTAGGTATTGGACTAAAAAGGCCAAGGGGTTAGCGTTATCCACCTGGATCGGCAGCTTCGAGGGGATGCTTTTTAGCGGCTCCAAGGCGCTCTGCAGCGCTTGAGCGTAGCTTGGCTCCGATGATTTTAAGCGCTTGGCCAGCTTCTGGCCGAAATGGATCGCCCGAGACAGATAGGCGATGGCCGAGATGCCGTGCTCGATCCGAAGGCGAAGCCGGCTCTGGGTCCAGGCATTCCAAGCGAAGCCGGTGGTGATGGTGATAATACCTAGGGGAGAGTGAAACGGCAGGAGGATCAGTCCCAGGACCGGGACAAAGCCCTGCCAGGTGTAGAAGCCGGCCGTCTTTTGAGCGGCCGGATCGAACAGGTAGTCACTGACGTGATTGTAGTCCCATTTGGCGATGCCGTGCAAAAAATAGGCCACATCATCGCGCAGGGCTTGATCGTGTTTCAGGACATCGATCAGCTGCTCCGGCGGGGGTCCGTCTAAGCGGTGCAGCCGGGCGTAGAGGACCTCGCTGCCGAGTGAGCTGTAGGTGGTGTTGAGATGATCGAACACCAAGTCGAGCTCCAGGTCATTCCAGGTGATCTGATCGACCGCCTGATAGTCCGGCAAAACCTTGGCGCAGGCCTGCCAGTATTCTCGGATGCTCTCGAGCTTATCGGTATAGCTTTTTTGGGGCGCTTGGCCGTAGCGCTGGCGGACATAGTGATAGACCTTTTTCTTGTGGCGGATCGATTGCCAGAGCGTGGCGGCGATGATGACCACCAGCATCGATAGGACGAGGACGATCGTTTGCTGCATCATAACTCCTTTATCTATCTCATCTGCTTCTATTGTGAGTCAGCCGGACTTTGGTGTCAATCAAAAAGGCCTCCCGACGGAGGCCTAAATGACTTATTCTTTGATGATCTCTTTGGCTGAGGCGGCCAGTCCGGCCAGTCCCGCCAGCTCTGAGGGGATGATCAGCTTGGCTGAGGGTGTTTCGGCCATCTTGGTCAGGCTCTCGAGACCTTTTAGCTTGACGATGACGTCTTGCGGGGCGGCTTCTAAGAGGGCCTTGACCCCGTCGGCGGTGGCTCGCTGGACCATGAGGATGGCGTCCGAGTCCCCCTGAGCCCGTTTGATGGTGGCATCGCGGTAGGCTTCGGCCTCCAGGATCTGCGAGGCCTTTTCACCCTCGGCGATCAGGATGGCGCTTCGCTTGGTACCTTCGGCCCGCAGGATGGCTTCACGGCGTTCCCGCTCAGCTCTCATCTGCTTCTCCATCGCTTCTTGGATGTCTTTGGGCGGCAGGATGTTTTTCAGCTCGACCCGGTTGACCTTGATGCCCCAGGGATCGGTGGCCTCATCCAGGATCGATCGCATCTGGGTATTGATCAGATCGCGGCTGGTGAGTGATTCATCCAGCTCGAGGTCCCCGATGATATTCCGAAGGGTCGTGGCCGTCAGGTTTTCGATCGCTGAGAGCGGGTTTTCGACCCCATAGGTGAACAGCTTCGGGTCGGTGATCTGAAAATAGACAACGGTGTCGATCATCATCGTGACATTGTCCTTGGTGATGACCGGTTGGGGGGCGAAGTCGACCACCCGTTCTTTTAGAGAGACGCGCTGGGCGACCCGCTCAATGAACGGGACCTTGAGGCGCAGTCCGGTATTCCAGGTTTCTTTGTAGGCTCCCAGCCGTTCGATAACATAGGCTTGCGACTGGGGAACGATCCGAATATTTGTCACCAACAGATATAAGGCGATCAAAATCAGCGGCAGTGCAACATACCAAAGCATAAACTCCTCCTAGTTTTGTTTGTCAGTGACGATCAGTTTGACACCGTCAATCGCTTGAACGATGAAATGACTGTCGACCGGCAGATTGGTGCGGTTTTCATGTTGAATGGTCCAGATCTGGCCGGCGACTCGCCCTTGCCCATTACTGAACTCCGTGGCTTCCTTGGTGACGATACCGACCTTGCCGACCAGTCGATCAGCATTGGTGCGGACCGTTTCCATATTCCGTTTTCGGATCAAGGGACGGGCCAGGAACAAAAAGACGATACTGGCTAAGATAAAACCGACGACCTGGACTGTGACAGAGGCACCAAGAGCAGCTAAGATCATTGCTGCGATCGCTCCGCCAACAAACCAAATGGTGACCAAGGCTACGGTCATTGCTTCGATGATCATAAAGATAATACCGATAACCAGCCATATCATGGTAGGGTTATTTGTCAGCCAATCCATAAGCTCTCCTTTCAACCTTCTTTTGCTAATTATATACCAATCTGAGCCGGTACTCAAACCATGCCGAGCGGGTTCGACTGTTAAGTTTTATCAAGGTTTATTCATTCGGCTGAAAAAAGGGCAGACGCCGTGGCGGCGCCTGATAGAAAAGCTTGATCTGCTTGAACTAAGCGGTTTTTCGGAAAAACAACAGGCCGAGGGTATCCGGGCCGCAGTGACTGGAAATGGTGCAGCCGGCCTGAGTGATCAGCCGGTCTTCAAATGGCTGGAGCTCTTCGATCAGTGCCATCACGCGATCTAAGATGTCTTGGGCTACGCCGGAGTGCGTCACGATGATCCGTGAGAGATCGATATCGTTTCGGCCCTCAAGTCGCCCTCTGACATAGCTTAGGATGGATTTGTCTTGTTTGCCCCGGTATTTCCTACCCACCTGCATCCGGCCATCGACCACCTGGATCTCGGGTCGGATCCTGAGTGCGCCGGCGCCAAGGGCCGTCAGTCCCGAGCAGCGGCCACCCTTATGCAGGTACTCCAGGGTCTGGAGGATGAAGCTGACATCGAGGTCGGCTTTTTTCTCATTGAGCCGGCGGACGATCTCGTCGCGCGAGTGTCCTTGTTCGATCAGATCGGCGGCCAGCAGAGCGAGATGGCCTGAACCGGAGGACAGGCTTCGGCTGTCGATGACGCTGACCTGATCGATTTCCTCAGCCGCCAGTCGGGCGTTTTGATGGCTGACCGACAGATCAGACGATAGATTGATGTGGATGACATCAAAGCCTTGATCGACGTATTTTTGAAAAACGGTCATATATTCGCCGACCGAGATGCCTGAGGTCTTGGGCAATCGGCCGGTCTGATCGACATAGTCGAACACCTCCGAAGCGGTGATGTCTCGGCCGTCGTATTTTAAGTCGTCACCCAGGATGATCCCGAGCGGGATGACCTCGATGTCTCGGCTCTCATAGAGTGCCGGGGTCAAATCACAGGTGGAGTCGCAGGTGAGCTTGATCTTTCTCATAAAACTTCCTTCTAGGTCTGGTGTCAGACATGTTCACCTAGAGACTACACAGTCAATCTAAACTGAAACGAAACACCGACGGCTCACCCCCGGTGTTTCGGTTTAAGCTTTTACGACTAGCGATCTTTTGGCAGCCGGACGTCAAAGCGGGTCCGCTCGTCGCTGCTTTCGACCGATACTTCGCCCCGGTGGAGCTCGACCACCTTTTTCACTACCGCCAGACCGACGCCGTTACCCTGGGTGGCATGGGATTCATCGGCCTGATAGAACTTATTGAAGATCTTCGATCGATGCTCCGGTTGGATGGCATCGCCCGGGTTTATCACCGAGACGACGGTCGATCCGGCGCTCTCATCGATCCTCACCTCGATGGTGCTTTCTTCAGGCGAGAACTTGATGGCATTATCGATCAGGTTTAGCCAGACATGCTTTAGCAGGTCTTCATTGCCGGTGATGGTGTATTCCGGAAAATCGAGTGAGAAGTCGATGTCTTTTTTCTCCCACCGGCTCGACAGCAGCAGGATGCAGCCTCTGAGCTGTTCGGACAGATTGAAGGTGGTGATATCGGTCAGGATCGATTGGCTCTCGACCTTGGTCAGGTTTAGGACATTGGTGGCCATTTGGGAGAGCCGAAGCGATTCCTCCTCAATGATATGGACATACTCCGTCTGCTTTTGAGTCAGCTCCTCTTGGCGTAAGAGCTTGGTGAAGCCGGCGATCGAGACGATCGGGGTCTTGAATTCATGGGAGAAATTATTGATGAATTCATTGCGTAATAGCTCGGTGTTTTGGAGCTCCTGGGCCATGGTGTTAAAGCTCTCGGACAGATCCTTTAGGGCGGAGTGGTTCTGCCAGGGCTTGGGGAGCTTGATGCGGGCGGTGAAATCGCCCGAGGCCAAACGAGCCATGATATTCAGCAGGCGATTGATCGGATGCATCAAATAGCGCGACAGGATGAGGGTGATCACACTGCCGATGACGATGCTGGCGATCATAAAGATAAAGATCAGGCTGCTGGCCGGAATGGCGCCGGTCTCAAAGCCCGATAGCACACCGACTCGGATCAAAAAGAACAGGCTAAAGCCCACCAGCAGGATGACCGAAAGAAAGATCAGGATGACGATCAGCGAGAACAGCAGGGTCAACGACAGATGCTGCTTTCGGTCGTCGTTCAATCGAACCTTTAAGCGCTTAATCATGCTTGATCGCCTTATAGCCGAGTCCGCGAACCGACAGGATCTCAAACTCATCCCAGTCCTCAAACCGTTTTCTGAGGCGTCCGATGTGGACGGTGACGGTTTCCCAGCCGGTGTCACTATCGGTCCCCCAGATCTCATCCATCAATTGGATGCGGGTGAAGATCTTGCCCGGGTAGGATAGGAGCTTATAGAGGAGCAGAAACTCCTTTTGCGGCAGCTCCTGGGTCTGATCGCCCTTGGTCACACTCAGGGCGTCATAGTCGAGCACGATTTCCCCGATCCTCATCTGTCGATCGCTTGCGATCTGAGCTCGTCTTAGGAGTGCTTTGATCCGAAGCAGCATCTCCTCTTCATCGATCGGCTTGGTCATATAGTCATCCGTTCCAACGATAAAGCCCTTATGCTTATCGGCCGGCTGATGCTTGGCCGACACCATCAGGATCGGCAGCTCGCTCCGGGCTTCTCTGAGCAGCTTCGTAAACTCATAGCCATCCATCCTCGGCATCATGATATCGAGCACCACCAGGTCGATGTGCTCTTTTGCCATCTGCTCGAGGGCTTCGATGCCGTTGGCGGCCGTCACGACCGTATAGCGCTCGGCCTCCAGGACGGCCTGTAGCAGGAGCCGGGTATTTTTGTCGTCTTCGACGACCAGAATTCGAAACATGGTTCACCTCGCTATCATCATAACCCAACAAAGGCCTCAAACGCCGTAAAAGTTTTTACCTATCGGCGGTGATATCCGTTAGGGTATAATAGCAGCAAAATACATCAGACGTTTTAGGTCGAAGACTAAAAACCGGGAGGACGAGTGTGAAATCATTTAAGCTGACACTAGGACAAGACAAGGAGCTTCACCGAGGACAACTGTTTTGGCATACGACGACCGAGCGAGCGGCCTTCTATCCGGCATTGATAGAGGATCAAGCGTGCCAGATCGCGATCATCGGCGGCGGGATGTCGGGAGCGATCCTGGCCCATCAGCTGTCTCAGGCCTCGCATGATATCATCGTAGTCGATAAGCTTCAGCCGGGGATCGGCTCCTCGCTTGGCAATACCGGCATCATCCAATACCACAGCGACCGGGCGCTCAAGGACTTCATCCGGATCGAAGGTGAACAGACGGCCAAGGACTTCTATCAGTTGTGCCATGATGCGATGAAACGGCTCGACCGGATCATTGAGGACCTGGGGGCCGAGGTCGGCTATCAGCCGCTGGAATCGGTCTATATCACCCATGAGGTGAAGGATGCTTCGGCCTTTAAGCAGGAGACGAAGAGCCTGATCGAACACGGCTTTCCGGCCGAGTATCTGAGCCGGGAAGCCTTGGCCAGAGACTGCGGCTTGGTTGGTGAACACGGTCTGATCACGCGAGACGACGCCATGATCAATCCGTTTAAGCTGATCCAGGCGCTGCATGAAGACTCACTTAGGCGGGGGGTGAAGCTCTTTGGCAATACGATCGTCAAGCAGGTGTCTCGAAAAAGGGGCCAGGAGAGAATCACGATCGAGACAGCCGAGGGCCATCACATCGTGGCGGAGCGGGTGATCTTTTGCACCGGCTATCTCGAGGATTTCCCGGCACTCAAAAACCGCGATCAGCTCCATTCGACCTATTCGGTGGTGACGCAGCCGATCAAGGGTCCGATCTGGCCTAAGCGGCGGATGGTCTGGGATGCGGCCGACCCGTACTTGTATTTTCGAGTGACAGAGGATGATCGATTGATTGCCGGCGGTCTCGATGAGACGACGGATGAGCTGAGTGATATGACGACGATCCTCCAGCGGGCCGAGCAACTGCTTGAGCAGGTGAGGAGCTACTATCCCTCACTTGAAGCCGAGCCCTATGTCGCCTGGCAGAGCGTCTTTGGCGTCTCCCGCGATGAATTGCCGTTTATCGGTCAGGATCCCAAGCTCGATCAGGTCTACTACGCACTGGGCTTTGGCGGCAATGGGACCTGCTACAGTGTGGCGGCGGCCGATATCCTGAGCTGTTTGATCGAGGGCCGGGAGCACCCCTATGCCTATGTGGTCGATCCGGCCAGGTAGAGGGGTATAACTGAAACGAGAAAGGTCATGATGAAATTAGATTTTGATGAGACAACACTTGGCTTTCGCCTGACATTTGAGCAGACCTCCTGGGAGACTGCGACCGGTTTTCGACCCAGTATCACGGTCGGTGAGACCGTCATCTATTTCGATGAAGCCGTCTCGGTGGAGCATAGCTATACGCCGCGGGCGGTCCGGTCGAGCTATACCTTCACCGACTATTGTTTTGAGACCAAGATCCGGCTTGAGGGGGAGGATGAAGTCTTTTTTGAATGGCGGCCGATCAAGGAGGTGCGAGCGATCGACCGGGTCGTTTGGCCGGGGCCGTTGGCCTTTGAGGAGGCGTCAAACGATTGGGTGAGCCTGCTGCCGATCCAGCAGGGACTCATGATCCCAAATACCTGGCCGGAGGCACTGGGACCGATCAGCTTTGATGGTCTGTTCCTTACCGCCGGGGCGACGATGCCGTGGTTTTCTCAGCTGAAGGGGGATCAGGCGGTCCTGGCCAGCTGTCTGACGCCGTGGGATGCCGGCTATCAGGCCGATCATCCGGCCGGTGGGCCGTTTACGCATGTTTCGTTCTATATGCAAAAGAGTCTGGGTGCGATGCGCTATCCGCGGGTATTTCGCTATACCTTTTTTTCCGGGGCCACCCTCTCAGACATCACCGCACGCTATCGCCGATACGCCGAGGCGGAGCAGAAGTTTTTGACCCTGGCGGAAAAGGCCGAGCGGTTGAGCGGGCTCGACGGGTTGATCGGTTCGATGGTCGTCCATACCGGGATCAAAACGCATATCGAGCCCGAATCACGGATGTATGATCCCGCCGATCCCATGGCCAATCAGGTGATTCGGCCGTACAAACATGTGAGTGATTATGCCGAGGAGCTGGCCGGCTATGGCTTGGAGAAGGTCTATTTCCATCTCGATGGCTGGGCCGAGCCGGGCTATGATAATCAGCACCCCGACTATCACGAACCGGTCGAGGCCGCCGGCGGCCTAAGGCAGATGAAGCAGATGGTCGAAACCATTCAGGGCTTGGGCTATCTGTTTGGGATACACGATCAGTACCGTGACTACTATCTGAGAGCGCCCAGCTTCACCTGGGAGAAGGCTGTCCGACTCGAGGATGGGTCTCATCCGGAGCATGCCTTTTGGGCGGGTGGTCGACAGACCTATCTGTGCAGTCATTTTGCTCTGGACTATGTCAAACGAAATTTTTCGCTGATGAAGGACAAGGGGATCGTTCTCGATGCCGCCTATCTCGATGTCTTCACCTGCAATGAGGCGGATGAGTGCTTCCATCCCGATCACCCGGTATCTCGGCGAGAAGGCTATGCCAACCGGTTGGCCTGCTTTGATTATCTGCGGGATGAGGATATTCTCTCAAGCTCGGAGGAGATGAATGAGTGGGCCTTGCCGTCGCTGGTGTTTTGTCACTATGCACCGTATGATTTTATGCTGCGAGCACCGGGGTCGCCAAAGTATGGCCTACCGGTCCCGCTCTTCAATCTGGTCTATCATGACTGCGCCATCATTCCCTGGATGATGGAACAGCACGCCGAGGAGGATTATTTTCTGTATGCTCTTCTCAATGGCGGCATCCCCTACCTGAGGCGTGATGGGGCCTATCAAAACATCGATGGCTCCTTTGAAACGACCCGGTCCATTCCTATGTCGGAGCATATCGAGCGCTGCCGGGTCGTCAGCCGGCTGCATGAGCGGGTGGCCAAGGAGCGGATGATCGACTTTGAGCTGCTTGATGCGTCAGGCAAAAGACAGCGATCGGTTTTTAGTGATGGCACCCGAGTAACGATCGATCTGGCAACGGGCGACTATGTCATCGAGCCGCCGCTGGCGAAGTGATAAGAATTGACCGAAAAGACATGACAAACGACCAAAAACATTGTATTCTATTGCTAAGCGATGAATGGACCAAGTAGGTCGGTCGATGCTCTGAAGAAAGGTGCCGGAGGATGCAAGGCACTGAGCTAGGCCGGGTGAATACCTCCAGGAGCTGTCACCTGAAATAACAGTAGGGTCGACCGGTGGCACCCGATATCGTGCACCCTGAGAAATCATTTTGATTTGAAAAAAGGTGGTACCGCGAAGCTTCGCCCTTTTACGAGGGCGTTTTTTATTTGAAAGGAGTCCTTATGAGCCAAAAAGTCTATGACATGCTCGAAGCCCGGGGCTATATTGCCCAGGTGTCGCATGAGGAGCTGCGCGATAAGCTCAACAACGAAAAAATAACCTTCTACTTAGGCATCGATATGACGGGCGATTCATTGACCGCCGGTCATTTCCAGACGCTGATGGCCCTCAAACACCTCCAGGAAGCCGGCCACAAGCTGATCCTGCTGATCGGCGGCGGCACGACCCTGGTGCCCGATCCGACCGGTAAGAACGAGATGCGCCAGATCATGAGTCCCGAGACCATCCAAAAGAATGCCGAGGGCATCATGAAGCAGATGGAGAAGTTCTTTCAGTTCGGGGGTGAAGACGGGGCCATCATGGTCAACAATGCCGATTGGCTGACCAAGCTCAACTATATCGATTTTCTGCGGACCTATGGGCCCTACTTTTCGATCAATCGGATGCTCAATATGGAGACCTATGCCACCCGGTTGGATCACGGTCTGACGCTGCTCGAATTCAACTATCTGCCGATGCAGAGCTATGATTTTCTGCATCTGTACCGAGAGTACAATTGTGTCATGCAGTGTGGCGGGACCGATCAGTGGTCGAATCTTTTAGGCGGGGTCGATCTGATCCGCCGGATCGAAAACGGTCAAGCCTATGCCCTGACCTTCAATCTGCTCACGACCGCCGATGGGACCAAGATGGGTAAGTCGGTCGCCGGGGCGGTCTGGCTCGATGGCGAACGGACCTCACCGTATGAGTTCTACCAATACTGGCGAAATGTCGAGGATGTGTCGGTCGAGATGCTGCTCAAGCGCCTGACGACCAAATCCCTAGACGAGATCGCGGAGCTGACCCGTGAGGGCGGGCAGGCCTTAAATCACGCCAAGGAGGTCTTGGCCTGGGAGCTGACGCAGATGATCCATGGCGTGGAGGAGGCTGATAAGGCCAAAGCTGCCTCGCGGGCACTATTTTCCGGTCAAGGCGCGCTCGATGATGCGCCGACCAGTCGGATGCCCGATGCCATCGGCCGGGAGTGGCTCGATATCCTGGTTGAGCTCGGTCTGATCCAGACGAAATCGGAGGGCCGGCGCTTGATGAAGCAAAACGGGCTGTCACTAAATGATGCGAAGCTGACCGATCCGTATGCCGTGGCGGCCGAAGCCGACTTTCGTCAAGGATATGCATTATTAAGGAAAGGTAAGAAAGTTTACCACAAAGTTACCCTGCTATAAGTCTTGTACGTCTTTGACATTCTTGTCACAAAAGGCTTATAATATAAGAGTATGAAACAAAAGGAGGAAAGGTATGAAAAAACTGGAAATGATGACCTTAGACGGTAATACCGCTGCGTCGCATATCGCGTATGCATTTACTGAAGTAGCGGCGATTTACCCGATCACGCCATCATCCACTATGGCAGAGGTTGTCGACGAGTGGGCCGCCTATGGCAAGAAGAATATCTTCGGCCTGCCGGTCCATGTATCCGAGCTGCAGTCGGAGGCCGGAGCAGCGGGGGCTGTTCACGGATCCCTCCAAGCCGGTTCATTGACAACCACATTCACCGCATCGCAAGGCTTACTTCTGATGATCCCCAATATGTATAAGATCGCCGGTGAATTACTACCCTGTGTTTTCCATGTCAGCGCCCGGGCAGTCGCCGGACACGCTCTGAGCATCTTCGGAGACCACTCCGATGTCATGGCGGTTCGTCAAACAGGCTTTGCGCTGTTAGCCAGCGGATCGGTCCAAGAAGTAGCCGACCTGGCAGCAGTGGCCCACCTGGCGACATTGAAATCACGCGTTCCGTTCGTCAGCTTCTTTGATGGCTTCCGAACCAGCCACGAAATCCAAAAGGTGGAGGTGCTGGACTATCAGGATCTGTATTCCTTAGTCGACTGGCCGAGCTATCACGCCTTTAAAGATAAGGCACTTCGTCCGGAAAAAGCCGTTACCCGCGGTACTGCCCAAAACCCCGATATTTTCTTCCAAGCCAAAGAAGCTTCGAACCCGTTCTATCAACGCGTTCCCGAAGTTGTCAAAGAATACATGGGCAAGATCAACGAACTGACCGGTCGCAACTACGGTTTCTTCAACTACTATGGGGCCGAGGATGCTGAGCGCATCGTCATCGCCATGGGCAGTGTCACCGAGACATTGGAAGAACTGGTCGACTACCTGAACAATCAAGGGGAAAAGGTCGGTATCGTCAAGGTCCACCTGTATCGCCCGTTTGTTACCGAAGAGCTGCTCAAGGTCATTCCCAATACCGTGACCAAGATCGCCGTCCTCGATCGCACCAAAGAACCGGGTGCACCGGGTGAACCGCTTTACTTAGACGTCCGCAATGCCTTCCAACCCTATACCAATGCCCCCGTCATCGTCGGCGGCCGCTATGGTCTGGGCTCCAAGGACGTTACGCCGAGCCATCTCAAGCCCGTCTTTGACAATCTCAAAGCCGATGAGCCTAAGAATGGCTTCACCGTCAGCATCCATGATGATGTGACCGGTCTATCCCTGCCGGTCGAAGAAGAGATCAATACCGAAGATCCCACCACCGTCCGGTGTAAGTTCTGGGGTCTGGGTTCGGATGGAACCGTCGGCGCCAATAAATCCGCCATCAAGATCATCGGCGATAATACCGATATGTACGCCCAAGGCTATTTTTCCTATGACTCGAAGAAGTCGGGCGGCGTCACGATCTCTCACCTGCGCTTTGGTCAAAACCCGATCCGGGCGACCTACCTGATCAATCAGGCGGACTATATCGCGACCCATAATCAAGCTTATGTCCATGAGTATGATGTATTGGCCGGTCTCAAGCCGGGCGGTAAATTCGTCCTCAATACCATTTGGGAACCGGAGGAGCTCGATCAGCATCTGCCGGGCAGTATGAAGCGCTATCTGGCGGAAAACGACATCGACTTCTATATCATCAATGCCACCGAGCTGGCTGACAAGGTCGGCTTGGGCGGACGGATCAATATGATCATGCAGACGGCTTTCTTCAAGCTGGCTGAGATCCTGCCGATCGATGAAGCGATCAAGCTCCTCAAAGAAGAGATCGAGCACTCCTATGGTCGCATGGGAGAAAAAGTCGTTCAACAAAACTATGCTGCGGTCGACCAATCGCTGGAGAACCTGGTCAAGGTTGAGATCCCGGCCGAGTGGAAGAATGCCGCTGATGACGATGATCAACACGCCGAAGAGCCGGAGTTCATCAAAAATGTCCTGCGTCCGATGACGCGTCAAGAAGGCGACAAGCTGCCGGTCTCGGCCTTCAGCGGTCGCGAAGACGGTTCTTGGGAACCGGGAACTGCCGCTTATGAGAAGCGCGGGATCGCCGTCAATGTGCCGGAGTGGCAAAGCGAGTTCTGTATCCAATGTAATCAGTGTTCCTATGTCTGCCCGCACGCTGCGATCCGACCGTTCCTGATCACCGAAGACGAGATGAAGGATGCCCCGGAAGGCTTCAATACCCTCAAAGCCATCGGCAAGGGTCTCGAAGACTACCAATACAAGATCCAGGTGACAACGCTTGACTGTACCGGTTGCGGTAACTGCGCCGATATTTGTCCGGCACCCAAGTCGAAAGCCCTGGTCATGAAGCCGCTTGAGACTCAGATGGATCGTCAAGTGCCCAACTGGGACTTCGCCATCAATCTGAAGGAAAAACCGGATGCCATGGCACCGACCACCCTCAAGGGCTCGCAGTTCAAGAAACCCCTCTTCGAGTTCTCGGGTGCTTGTGCCGGCTGTGGTGAAACACCGTATATCAAGGCCGTCACCCAACTGTTCGGTGAGCGGATGATGATCGCCAATGCCACCGGCTGCTCCTCGATCTGGGGCGCCAGTGCCCCGAGCACACCCTATACTGTCAATCAAAACGGCTTAGGACCAAGCTGGGCCAACAGCCTGTTTGAAGACAATGCCGAGTATGGCTTCGGTATGAGCCTGTCGGTCAAGAATATCCGTAAATCAATGACCGTCCGAATGGAAAAATTGATGGGCATGGATATCGCCGACGACTTCAAAGCCAATCTCCAAGGCTGGATGGACCATAAAGACAACTACGAAGATTCGAAGCCGTTTGCTGAGGCCATCAAAGACACCCTCCAAGACATCGACGGATTCCCGGAGGATGTCCAGAAGGAGCTCAAAGTCCTGCGTCGTCAACAAGACTATCTCATCAAGAAATCGATGTGGATCCTTGGCGGTGACGGTTGGGCCTATGATATCGGTTATGGCGGCCTAGACCACGTATTGGCTCAAGGCCAGGACGTCAATGTCCTAGTCTTTGATACTGAAGTCTATTCCAACACCGGCGGACAATCCTCGAAATCGACCCCGATCGCAGCGGTGGCAAAATTTGCCGCCTCCGGTAAGCGCCTCAACAAAAAAGACTTGGGCATGATCGCCACCACCTATGGTGACATCTATGTGGCACAGGTCGCCATGGGCGCCAATATGAACCACTTCCTGAAGGTCATTCAAGAAGCGGAAAGCTATCCCGGACCGTCGCTGATCATTGCCTATGCCCCGTGTATCTCTCACGGTATCGTGACCGGTATGGGAACCACCCAGCGTCAGGAAAAACTGGCGGTGGAAGCCGGCTACTGGCACCTGTGGCGGTTTGACCCCCGTCTGGCCGATGAAAGCAAGAACCCCTTCCAGCTCGACTCGAAGGAGCCGACGGCTGACTTTAAAGAGTTCCTACTCACGGAGCGCCGCTTCACCATCCTGAAGAACACCTTCCCGGAGGAAGCGGATGAATTATTCGATGCCGCTGCGGCTGCATCGCGTCGCCGTTATCTGAACTACGTTCGCATGACGGAGATGGACTACACCAAACAGTAATACCTTTCCTAGAGGCTCCCCTGAGAAATCGGGGGAGTTTCTAATTGAGAAAAGCACCCGCGGTGGGCAATGTCATTAAGTTAGCTATAACCATCATGACTCAAACATGACCCAAGAGGAATTGAATCAGCTTCTTTGTCCCCAAAGGGATAGATAAGCTGATTTTTCTTGTTTCGAGACAGCACAAATAGCCGTCAAGAAGACCGGCGATTTGAATTGCTTGATGATAGTCGTTAAGCTATTCTATAGTTGAAGCTGACA